>JBDTYL010000096.1:0-9759 GCA_040005695.1 bacterium
ACCGGCCGCCGCGACGGCAAGCTCGAGGGCGCCGATCTCGTCGAAGGGCACCCACGACACCGACCGTCGCACGCCAGCCGGCACGCCTGCGGCATCGGATGACCAGTCGTGCCAGCCGAAATAGCCGCACGCGACGACATGTTCGCGCGCCGTGTACGTGCGCGCGAGCCGCACGGCCGCCGACGTCGCCTCGGCGCCGCTCTTCAGGAACTGCACGCGCTCCGCACACGGAATGATGCCGCAGAGACGCTCGGCCAGCTCGACCTCGTGATAGGGCGACAGCGCAGCGACGTTGCCTCGCGTGACGGCCTCGATCACCGCCTGTGTCACACGCGGCTCCGCGTAGCCGAGGGCGACCGCGCCGAGCGCCATGGTGCAGTCGAGGTATTCGCCGCCGTTCACGTCCGTGAGCACCGCACCACTCGCCGAGGCGAAGTGCGTGGGGAGCTCGCCGTCGCGCGCGCCGTAGAGCACGTCGACGCGCTTGCTGCCGGTCGAGGCGCCTGAGGGCAGGACGGCGTCCGCGCGGTCGAGCCAGGTCCGTTCCGCTGCGAGCTCGGGAACGGCGTCGGGGTCGATGTGCTCCTCGTCCTCGTTCGCGTCGACCGGCGCGGACACGGTGGTGTCGGACGCCGGCGGCGTGTCATCGCGGCCGCGGCCGAAGAAGCGCTTGAGGGGCATGTGGGAGAATGAGGGTGTGCGGGAGTCAGGGCTTGCTGGTATCGCGGCCCGTGATGTGGCGCGGTGGCCGCGGGGACGCGTCGTCGGGCAAGGTGCGCTGGATGGCGCCCGTCCGCTCGAGGAAGCGCATGGTCTCGAGCGCGATGGCACGCAGGAGCGACAGCTCGCGGTGATCCGGCGTCGCACGATACGTGATGGCGCGCAACGAGCGCATGATGTGCTCGGGATAGCGCGTCTTGAAGAACTGCACCGACTCGAGCGAGTGCTGGAGCTCGCCGAAGTACCGCTCGAACAACTCATTCGTGGGCGGGGGCGCCTCCTTGCGCGGTCCGGCGAGCACGCGCGTCGCGTCGCCCGCGGCGAGGTGGAGCTCGTAGAGCGCGATGAGCACCGCCTGCGCGAGGTTGAGCGAGGCATGATCCGTGGTGGGAATGTTCACCACTGCATGCAGCCGGTCGAGGACCTCGTTGGGAAGGCCGTGATCCTCGCGGCCGAACACGATGCCCACGCGGCCCGCCTCCACGTAGCCCAGCGCATCTTCGGCTGCTTCCTTCGGGTCGAGCACGCGCCACTTGGCGGCGCGACGACGGGCCGTGTACCCCACGAGGCGCACGCAGTCGGCAACCGCCTCGTCGAAGTCGCTGAAGTGGCGGATGCCGTTGATGATGTCCCACGTGTCGTGCGCGATGCCCTCGAGGCGCACCGGGTCGTACGCGCACGGGCGCACGAGGCGCAGCTCGCCCACTCCCATGTTCTTCATCGCGCGCACCGTCGCGGCGATGTTGATGGGGTTCTGTGGCTCGTAAAGGACGACGGACAGCTGGGCGAGACGGGAGTCAGGCATTCGTGAGCGAGAAACGGAGCAGCCGCGACGGGTCGTTGCGGTCCCCACGAAGATAGACGAATTCCCCGGTCGCGCCGGAGAGCACGAGCTGGCCGCGACGGCGGGCACGACCGGAGACGACGTCGTTCACGATGACGTCGAGCCGGAAGTCCGCCGGACCGCCGCCGATGTGCAGGGTGGCCTCGAGATGATAGCCGGCCGCCGTGGGCCGCCACCGCGCATCGACGTGCAGGTCGTTGGACCAGCCGTCCACCGGCCGTGTGCTGACGACGCCGCCATCGGGCACGAGGAGCAGGCCAGCGGTACGCGCTCCCGCGATGGCATACAGTTGCACGCTGTCGCCGTTGATCGACGCGGGCTCGTTGTCGAGCTGATTCTCGGTGGACAGCGGGACGAACAGCCGCTGCGATGCATCGACGTCCACCTCCACCAACACCGTGCCCGGTGTCGGACGGGTCACGCGCACCGTCGCCTGCGGCGCGCCGGCGCCCTGCCACGTGACTTCCGAGCGCCGGTAGTGTGCCTCGCCCAACCGAAAGGACGTCGGCATGAGGTGCAGCCGAGTGCCCCCCGAGGAGCGCGCAGGAGCTGCCTCGCGGTCCGCCTGCCCGTGATCCAAGCCAGAGAACGGCCGTGCGTGCCCGCCCAGGCGAACGTTCGGTTGAGCTTCCCCGCCGGAGACCACCCACGTATTGGCCTCGCGCGCGTGCCGGTGCACGGACCCGTCGGCGCGCGAGATCACGAGTGTATCGCCATGACGCTCCACGCCAACGACGGCTTCACTCCAACTCCACACGAAGCGGAACTCGCCAGCGGCCGACCGGCGCTGCTGCAGCAGCATGGGCAGATGCCCCTCACATCCGGGCGGAGCCGGAGCGGTGGCCGACCACAGCTCGTCGCCCGGCGCGCCAAACCCCCATCCATCGAGCCGCGCGCCTGACGGATGCTCGCCGCGCAGCGTGAACACGCCGCGCGCGCCGAGCGAGATGCGACTACCGTCGGCGAGGAATGCGAAGCCGTCCTCCTCGCCGGTACCTCCGGGGACGGGCGCGGGCTGCACGCCGTACGCCCCCGTGACGACGACGCCGTGCAGCGGCAGGGCGATCTCGTGCGTGTCGGCACTCTCCCAGTGCGTCTCGTCGATGAGATAGTCGTCGAGTACGACGAGCGAGCGCCGCACGACGAGGCCAGGCGCCAACTCGGCCTTCGCGCTGATCCATCCTGCCACGCCCTTGTCCTCGTAGGCGAGCAGCGCACCGTGCACGCGCGGCTGCGAGTGTCCGTTCACGAGCGGCGCGTTGTGCGCGAGCGTGCTTCGGTACCAGTGCAGTGACGGATCGACGTACGAGCCGGTGCCGGGATCGTCGAACCAGCGCTCCGCTCCGTCCATCAGCGTGATGTTGAGCCGATCCGGGTGGCCGTGGCCGCCGCCCGAATGTCCGTAGTCGAGCGACACGTAGACCTCGCCCTCGCGCCGGCGCAGGATGCCGAGGCCCTGCGCCGGCAGCAGGTCCGAGCGCATGGGCTCCATCGCGAGTGGCGGCAACGACGGCCGCGCATGGAGCAACGTGCGCCACGACAGGTCGGTGCGGCGCAGTCCGGTGGGCCGTTCGTTCCGCTCGATGTCCGCGGAGGAGCTGGCGCGTCCCGTCTCGCCGCGTGGAATGGCGGGATCGTAGAGGCGGGCGAGCATGCTCTCGAGCCGGTCGTCGTCGTGATCGGCGAGCCCCAGCTCGCACGATTCCGCGAAGCGCAGCTGGCGGACGCTCACCGCGTACTGCGAATCGCGGCGCGACGGATACGTGAGGTCAGGCAGCAGCGAACGGAACGGCGCGGCAAATCCATCGCGGTAGCGTTGCGCCAGGGCCTGCGGGAGTGCGCTTCCCGCCGTGGCCGCGAGCCGCTCACCATACCACAGTCCGCGATGCGCGAAGAGATGGTAGTTCTCTCCTTCGTACCACGTGCCGTCCGACAGCAGCGCGGCGCCCAGGTGCGCATGCAGCCCGCTCGGCCCCGTGAGCACGCGCTCGAACAGGACGCGGTCGTCGAGCAGCCGGGCCGCGGCCATGAGTGCCGCGTTGTTCCACACCTGCCGATTGGACATCCCCTCGTCGTACGATGCGATGAGCTGCGCACTCGGCGCGATGAGGCGGTCGCGGACGGCGGCGCCGAGCGTCTGCAATTCCGGCGAGGGCGCACCGGATTCGAGGATGTCGAGCGCGAGCGCGAGCTGCAACAGCCAGATGGATTCCAGGTAGGTGCTGAAGAACGGGCGCGACGGACCGAGCACGTTGTCGGCATTCGGGTAGCGCAGGTATTGATCGGCGTACTGCGCCAGGAGCTGCGCCGATGTCTCGCGGCACGCCGGATCATCGAGCAGCACACCGAGCAGCGCCGCATGGAGCACACGCTCGGCGAGCCACATCTGGTACCAGTAGAGGCGAAAGCGATCGTGCAGGCCGCCCGCATATTCCCGTCCGCAGCGGGGGCAGAGGTGCCGCGGATCCCATGGATCGAAGCGCAGGAGCTCGCCGTCCACGGCGCAGCGGCCGCCGCGCCGGCTCAGCAGCGCCTTCTCGCGGGGGACCTCCACCGGGGCATCGAGAAGCGGGGCGATCTCGATGCGCAGCCCCCCGGACAGCGCCGCGAGGCTCCCACGCGCAATCGCGCGACGTGCTTCCAGCTCGGCAGCCGTGACAATCAGCGCCATGTCCCGCCTCCGGCAGCGGCAATTCGCCAGTCGTGGAGCGTTACCAGCTCGCCGCGCAAGTCCATCCGTACGCCACTCACGCGTCGCGACAGGCCCTGCACGCCACGGGAATGATACAGCCACGTGGCCGGTGCCAGCGAGTCGAGAGCGACCTGCACATCGCGCCACGCGTCCGTGCGCACCGATCCGTCCGGCGCGTTTGCGGCGCGCGCGAGGAGCACGTCGAGCGCAGTGTCGTGGAAGCCGGTGTAGTCGAGCGACCCGCCGGCCTGCGCGCGCGCGAACATGGCGTTCACGTACGAGAACGACAGATCGCCGGGAATGCCCGTGATGAGCAGGTCGAATGCTTTCGTGTGTGCGCGTGCGGCCGTGAGGAAGGCGCCCATTTCCGTCTGGCGCACGCGCATCATGATGCCGCGCGCCGCGAGGTCGCCCTGCACGAGCTGCTCGGCGACATTGTCGCCGCTGCCCACGGTGAGGAGTTGCACGTCGAACGGCACGCCGGCCCGCGCGCGTCGGCCGTTCGCATCGCGTCGCCATCCGGCCTCGTCGAGCAGGGCGTCGGCGCGGAGGGTATCGCGTTCGACATTCGGCTGCCACGCGACCGGACTGTCGGGCGGAATCGGCGACGACGATGGGCTTCCGAAGCCGGCGAGCGCGATGTCCACGATGCGCGGTCGCGCGATGGACAGCGCCACGGCGCGGCGGACCCTCGCGTCGTCGAACGGCGGCCGCGTGGTGTTGAAGCACAGCGCCGTCCCGAAGAGGACGGGATACGTAATGAGCTGAAGTGTCGCATCGCGCTGCACCAGCGAGGCCATGGTGGGTGAGATGCCGGCGACATCGAGCTCGCCGCTCGTCAGGCCCGCGAACTTCGTCGTCGCCTCGTCCACCACTGCGACGACGAAGCCCGCGAGTGCGGGTGGGCCGCCAAGGGAACGAGGAAAGTCGCTGTTGCGGGCGAACGTCCAGCGCGTGCCGCGTTGGCGTGAGACGAAGCGGAACGGCCCGTTGCCGACCGGTGCGTCGTTGAAGGCGGCCGTGCGCATGCCGGCGCGCGGCACGGCGCGGAGAAGATGCACCGGCAGGATCGGCAGCTCGGACAGCAGTGCGGGCAACCGTGGCTGCGCGGACCGGAAGCGCAGGACGAGCGTGGTGTCGTCCGCGGCCATCGCGGTGTCGAGTGCGGCCAGTTCCGAGGCGCGAAAGAACCCGGTGGCGGGATCCTTCGCCGCGAGCAGCGTGAAGGCCGCATCACCTGCCGTGGTTGCCGCGCCGTCGTGCCAATGCAGGTCGCCTACGAGGTCGAGCGTGAGTGTGCGTCCGGCGTCGCGCCAGCGCCAGCGCCGGGCGAGGTACGGCTGGGGGGCGAGCAGCGAGTCGTAGCGCGTGAGGGTGACGAACAGCGCATATCGCTGCACCTGGCGCGAGAGCGGGTGCACGGTCACGAGCGGGTTGGCCGACTCGAGGTCGGCGCCGGACGCCATGACGAGGACGCCGGGGCTTCGCTGTGGCGCGATGCATGACGACACGGCAAGCACCACAAGCAAGGTGACGGCCGCGCACGCGTTCCGACGCGGCGTTGACGTGGTCCGCACGGCGTGCGATATCAGCGCGTGCAATCCCCCGCCCTCGTTCGCGCTGCCGGCCGCGCGGTGCTGCTGTACTGGTGCGTGCTCTCGCTCACGTTCGCGCTCCTTCGGCTGGCGCCGGGCGACCCTGCCACGTTCCTGCTCCCGCCAGCCGCGAGCGCGTCCGACGCGGTGCGGCTGCGCGCCGCACTCGGGCTCGACCGTCCGGTCGCGGTGCAATATGCACGATGGCTGGGCGCGTCGCTGCAGGGCGACCTCGGCACGAGCTTCGTCGATCGCCGTCCGGTGCGTGCAGTGATTCGCGATGCACTGCCCATCTCGGTCGGACTTGGCGGCGCGTCGCTCGCGCTCTCGTTTCTTGCGGGCACCATCGCCGGCCTGGTGCAGGCGGCGCGGCGCGGTTCGCGCCTGGACGGCGCACTCACGGTGGCGAGCGTCGTGCTCGTGGCATCACCGGCGTACTGGCTCGGGCTCGGTGCCATCGCGTGCTTCACGTACCTCGCCTCGTCGTGGAGCCTGCCGCTTGCGCTGCGACTGCCGGCGATCGGCATGAGTACACCGGGCGCGGAACTGCAGGGGTTCGCGCACCTCGCGGATCTTGCGCGACATGCGATCCTCCCCGTGCTCCTCCTGTCGGCCATCGGCGCGGGCGGTGTCGCGCGCTATGTCCGCACTGATGCGCTCGACGTGATGGGCGCGGACTGGATGCGCACGGCGCGCGCGAAGGGCGCGACCGCCGTGCGCGTGCACGGCCGCCACCTGTTCGCGAACCTTCGCGCTCCCATGCTCACCCTGTTCGCCCTCGCGCTGCCGGGGACGGTGGCTGGCTCGGTGTTCGTCGAGACGATCTTCGCGTGGCCGGGCATGGGGCGACTGATGGTGATGGCGATCGTCGCGCGCGACTACCCGGTGGTGATGGGCTGCGCCGCGACGTTTGCTGCGCTGGTGATCGTCGCCAACCTGCTCGCTGAGGCGCTCCTGCCGTGGGCCGATCCGCGGCTGCGCGCGTGATGGGCGTTCAAGTGCGCCGCGGCGAGCGCGTGGCGATCGTGATCCTCGCCGTACTCATCGTCGCGGTGATCCTCGTGCCCGCGCTGGCGTCGCGCGACCCGCTTCGCATCGACGACGTCCTCGCACGCCGCCTGGTGCCGCCGCTCGGCATGGATGCGCGCGGCTCGTGGCACATCCTCGGCACGGACCGCTTCGGGCGCGACCTCCTCGTGCGCATGATGCTCGCGGGGCGGTTGTCGCTGCTGGTCGGCCTCGTGGGTTCGGTGGTGGCCGGCGCAATCGGCACGGTGCTCGGTGCACTTGCCGGCTGGCGCGGCGGGGTCGTGGACCGGGTAGTGACGGGTGCGGCGGATATCCTGCTGGCCTTGCCGCGACTGGTGCTGCTGCTCGTCGGTGTCGCACTCTGGCAACCCGGGCTGGAGACGATCGTCGTCGTGCTGGCGCTCACGGGCTGGATGGGCATTGCGCGGATGGTGCGCGCGCAGGTGATCGCGGTGCGCCACCGCCCATTCGTGCCGGCGGCCACGGCGCTCGGCGCCACGCCGGCGCGCGTGCTCCTCCTGCATGTCCTGCCCAATGCGATCGGGCCGGCGATCGTGGCGACGACGCTCGGCGTGGGCAACGCGATCCTGCTCGAGAGCGGACTGTCCTTCCTGGGACTCGGCATCCAGCCGCCGGCGCCGAGTTGGGGCAACATGATTGCGGGCGGCCGGGACCTGTTGGTGGTGGCGCCGTGGGTAGCCCTGGCACCTGGTCTCGCGTTGGTGGTCACGGTGCTGGCAACAACGCTGCTGGGTGACGCGTGGCGGGATCGGCTCGCGGGGGAGCGAGGTCTATCATCACCGTGATCCTGTTCCGGTCACGCCGCGGTGCGCGCACATTCGCTGTTGTCGCGGCCGCCACCACCATCACCAGAACAACCAGAACCGCAGGAGCAAGAACCACAACAACCACAGCGATCAACCACAGAGGACACAGAGGTTCGCGGAGGACTGCAGCTTCGTCGTTCCGATGTCCTCTGCGATCCTCTGTGTCCTCTGCGGTTCATTGTCTTGGCTCTTCACGGTTTCCTGTGGGTCGTGATCAGGCGAGACGGGGTCGCTTGGACGCGAAAAGCCCTTTCCCTTTCTCTGCCTTGCTGATCAGCTCTGGTATGCGAGCGCATCCTGATGTCGGCACCCTCGCGCAGCCACGGAAGCTCGATCCTGTTTCTTCACGTGGGCTCGACCACACGTACGAGGATGGTGACGATCTCGTGCCCCGCGGCGACGAACTCCACCAACGGGCCGTTGGCGACAAGCGGCACGCCCTCCGTCTCGTCGAGGCGCGCGCGCACCGCTTCGGCAATGGTCGAATGCAGCTGCCACGCCCCGCGCTCGCTGGTCTCTCGCCGATTCACGCAGCGCAACACGATCCATCCTGCGCGTCGAGCGGGCGCGGCGGCGCTGAAGGCGAGACCGTCGCCCGAGAGCTCGATGCGACCGGCGCGCACGGGATCGCGCAGGTTCGACCGCAGCGTTTCGCCAGTGATGGGAAGCAACATGTCCTCCGCAAACTGCGCGATGGCGTCGCGCACCGATGGACTGTCTGCGTCGAACAGCTGGAGTGCGATGGATGCCTCGTACGGGCCGATGCATTGCGCACCAGGAGTCTCGGCCGGCCAGCCCGCGTGCCCCGGCCGCTCCGGCAGGTCGTGGCGCGAGAGCTGGCCGATGGCGCGCACGAGGGTAATGAAGAGCGCGCCCTCTTCAGCGCTCTCGTACTCGGCGAGTCCATCTGACGCGATCGCCGCGCTGCCACTCGCGCCGAGGTGGGCCACCCATCGATGCAGGGGCGCCGTGGGCACGACGTGCTCCATGGATCGCTCGGCGGGCGGCAGGTCGAGCGCCTCACGCACCACCGGTAGAAAGGCGGCGTCGGCCAGGGTAACTGGGCCAGCGATGGCAGTGGCGACGCGGAGACGCAGGCGATGGTCGCGCGCGCGGTTCTCGCCACGCACGTGGACGCGCACCGCATGCGAGTCCGCATCGAGCGACACGACGAGCGTGCACACGCCGCCCACGCCCGCGTCACGTGCGCGCGATGCATACTCGATGGCGATGGCCCCGCGTATCGGACCGCGATGCAGTACGCGCACGCGACGCGGCCGGCCGACATCCAGGGCGTCGCGCAGCGCAGGGGTATAGCTGTCGCCGACGTCTCGCCTGCGCTCCAGCGAGAGCACGTTGTTCACTCGCCGGTCCCGCGCGCGATCCCAGAGGCTTACCTCGCCCGACGCGCTCACCTCGATCCGGACAAGACCGTTGTCGAGCGTGTTGTCTTCCACCACCACGGGGTGCGGCAGTGCGGGTTCATTGCGGCCGGCCTGTGGCCGCGCTTCCACCGAATAGCCGGCCATTGTCGTGGCCCAACCCACCGCGTCCACCTCGGCGACGAGATCGGCGTCTGGATAGGCGCGCGGGGATTCGGTGAGCATCACGCGCTCGCGACGCGCGAGCACCTGCACGATCATTCCCTTCACGCGCCACGGCGGACGCGAGCGACGAGCACCCTGGCGCGTCGCGGAGCCGGGTCCCACGGCGACGTCCGCGAGCGTGGCGGCGAGCGAGAGCTCGACGACGCCGCCGCGCGGGCGGGCGGCCGGATTCCGCAGCAGCACGGCCGGTCGCCAGGATTCCGGCGCGGCGCGCGCCGCGTCACGATCGTGTGCGACGAGCTCCAGCAGGGCATCCTCACGGAGGCCGGCTCCCTGCTGCTCGACGGAGGCGAGGCGCGCGTCGAAGGCATCCGCGACGGCATCGATTGACGTGCCGCAGAGCGTGTCGTGCGGGTGCGCGTGGAGCAGCGTACGCCACGCGGCAGTGAGCAGGGCGCGCGCAGCGGCGGCGCCGGCGTGGGGCGCGAGCGCGAGCCACGGCTCG
>JBDTYL010000097.1:0-23743 GCA_040005695.1 bacterium
TCGCCGGGTAGCGTAAGGGAGAGATCGAGCTGGCATGCGGTGCCGCCCTTCTCCGCTGCGCGTGTCCCCGGAGGACGCGCGGGCGCCTTCTTCTTGCCGTCGCCGCCGTGGTCGTGGCCCTCGTGGTCGTCGTGCTCGGCGTCGCGTGGAACCTCACGCGCTTCGAGCGACCCGTGTTCGTGTCGCTGAGCTGGTCGGGATCGTTGTGCGGCGCGAACAACGACCGGTCGTACAACACGGGTGCCACGCTGACCTCGTTCCGCACGTGGAACTGGCTCACCAACACGACGAAGATCGCGTACGTGTACGAGGACCAGACCAACGCGAACGTGAACGTGAACTCGTCGGCACTCACGGTGCCGAACGTACCGGAGTTCTCGGCATACTCGCCCGACCCGAGCACACCCGTCACCCCGGGTTCGCAGACGCAGGTGTTGCGGTCGAGGAATGAGTTCCTCGTGTCCACGTTCGAGATCAAGGATCGCTACATCCTCGACGGTGTCATTCGCCGGGACGAATCCTCGCTCTTCGGATCAGAGCAGCGCTCGCAGATCTACAATCGATTCTCCGGCGCCTATCGCGTGTCGCAGGATTTCCACATCCCCGGCGTGGACGAGTTCAAGCTGCGCGCATCCTACGGCACCGCTGGACTGCGGCCCCAGTATGACGCGCAGTATGAAATCCTCCAGATCTCCGCGGGCAGCCCGCAGAAGATCACGTTGGGCAATCCGAACCTGAAGCCGGCCTTCTCGACGGAAAAGGAATACGGCTTCAACCTGAACTTCCTGTCGCGGTTCACGGTGGAGTACAGCTACTCCGACAAGGTCACCAAGGACCAGATTCTCCAGGTCCCGCTGTCCGCTGCCGCGGGCTATCGCACGCAGTGGCAGAACGCGGGCACGCTGGCCGGAAATACGCATGAATTGGCGGCCAGTGTGCTGCTGCTGTCCCAGGCGGACTACTTCTGGCGCATCAACGTGACGGGCGATCGCACGCGAACGAAGATCACGGCGCTTACGGTGCCGCCATTCCTCAATGGCCCGGATGGCAATACGCAGATCTTCCGCGTAGCGCCGGGCGAGACCTTCGGCGTGATGTACGGCGAGCGCTGGATCCGGACGGCCGATCAGCTGACGACCACCATCGCCGCCAAGAAGTTGACGGGCGTGGCCACCGACTACGTGGTGAACGAGGACGGCTACTACGTGCTCGCGAGCGCCAAGGGGACCGTGAACGAGCGGCCCCTCAAGGCGTACCTCGCGTCGGGCTCCTCGCTCCAGACCATCGGTGACGTGAATCCCGACTTCAATGCATCGTTGAACAACACGATGCAGTGGAAGGGCCTCTCCGTGAACACGCTGTTCAACTGGGTGAAGGGCGGCAACATCTACAACCTCACCCGCCAGTGGCCGTTCAACGAGGAGCGCGATCCCATCTTCGACCAGCGCGGCAAGCCGCAGGCGGAGAAGAAGCCGGTCAACTACTACAAGGTGTTCTACAACGGCATCAACGCGAACGACTTCTTCGTGGAAAATGGCACCTACGTGCGCCTCCGCGAACTGTCGGTGAACTGGCAGTTGCCCGCCGCGGTCGTGCGCACGCTGAAGCTTGGCACGGTGCAGTCCCCGCGCATCGGGCTCGTCGGCCGCAACCTGTGGACGTCCACCAACTACACGGGGTATGATCCCGACGTGAGCGGTGGTGCAGGCAAGCCATTCACCTATCGCGTGGACAACTTCAGCTATCCCGCATACCGTAGTCTCACCGCCATGCTGGAATTCGGCTTCTGAGCCGCTCCCTCACTCGATCAGGAGACCGACATCCATGAGGAACATGAAGCGAACCATCTGGGTGGCCATCGCAGCCTTGAGTGCCGCGGCGGCCTGTAACGGCGACTTGAACGTCGTCAACCCCAACGCGCCGGATGCACGGCGCGCCCTGTCCGATCCGGCCGCGCTCGAAGCGGTGGCCGGCGGGACGCTGCACACCTGGTTCACCGGCTACGAGGGCATGAACGCCGTGGGACCCCTGTCCACGATCGCCGACGCATACTCGTCGTCGTGGAACAACTACTTCATGCTGTACATCAACAGCCAGGATCCGGACGGGTCGCGCAATACCCGTCCGTGGAAGAACGATCCCGGCGCACAGGAGCGCGTGCATCTCGAGTGGTTCTGGCAGGAGTACTACGGCGTGGCCTCCTCGGCCACCGACGTGCTCAAGGCGATCCGCACCGACAAGCTGGTCATCAACAACGCGTCGGATACCAAGCGCGCCGAGACGATCGCCGCGTTCATGAACGGTGCCGCGCACTCGGGCATCGCCCTGAACTACGACAAGGGGTACATCATCGACGAGACGGTCGATATCACCAGCCTGCAGTACTCCAACCGCAAGCAGATGCGCGACGCGGCGGTCGCGAAGCTCGACCAGGCCATCGCGCTGGCGGATGCCAACACGTTCACCACGCCGGCGGCATGGACCAACGGCCGGAGCTACTCGAACACGCAAATCTCGCGCATCGCCAATACCATCGCGGCCATGACGCTCGCCTACTATCCGCGCGACGCGGCGGAGAACGCGACGGAAGTGGACTGGAACAAGGTGGCCGCATACGCCTCGAAGGGCATGTCCACCGGCGCCCCGTTCGACTTCGTCTTCGTGGGGGACGGCTGTTCGCAGTGGTGTCACGAGGTGCTGACCTGGTTCGACGCCATCGATACCGGTGTCATCCACACGCGTATCGCGAACGAGCTCGATCCCGTGACGCAGAAGGATCCCTACTGCGGCTCGGTGGGGACGGCATCCTGTGCGCCGGGCAAGTCAGGCAACACGCAACCCAACTCACCGGACAAGCGGCTGGGCGATGGCACCTTCGGCGACGCGTCAATCGTCGATGGCTTCGGCACCATTCCCGTCACCCCCACGAGTAATCCCGGTACCGACTTCAGCTTCTCCTCTTACGAGATCTTCAGCTCGTCGCGCGGCCAGTACCACCAGTCGAACATCGGCCACATTCGCTATGACCTGAGCCGAAACCAGGATCCCACGGGCATCTACGGCGGCTATGGACCGGCGCCAGTGATCTCCGCGGGACAGAATGACCTCATCTGGGCCGAGGCGCTCATTCGCGCGCCGACGCCGAACCTGGTCCAGGCCGCAACGTTGATCAACAATACCCGCGTGACGCGCGGCGGGCTGCCACCGGCGACCGCGGCGGACGGTGTGGCGGGCCTGCTCACGAAACTGCAGTACGAGCAGGACGTGGAGCTCCTCGGACTCGGCGCCACGCCATTCTACAACCGGCGCCGGTTGCCGAACTGCGTCCAGACGCCGGGTGGGCCATGCGTGGGCGGCCTGCGCGCCGGCACGCCGCACGAGATGCCGGTTCCCGCCAAGGAGCTCGGCGTCAAGAGCGAGGCGCTTTACACATTCGGCGGCGCCACCAACCCGCCCAATTCGAAGACACCCTGACGCGAGAGCGCAGGTAAAACCGAACGATACTGTATAGATGCGACTGGAGGGTCGGCGCTTACCGCGCCGGCCCTCCCCTCGTATCTTCGGGCAGCCGCGGCAGGGCTGGCCGCATGACGGGGAGGCGCAATGAGGACGATGGCATCAAACGGAATCCGGGCCATGTACGTCGCGGCTGCAGTGGGGGTGCTCGCCGGCTGCTCGAGTGTCAGCGGCATCGATTCGAGCCTCAACTCGCCCATCAGCAATGCCGATACGTACGCGACCATCGGCTACCTCTGGGGCGGGGCGCGGAGCGCGATCCTGAACAAGCGCGAGCCGTCCACAGACACTTTCAGCCTGCCACTGAGCTACCAGCTCCCCTGCACACCAGGCGGCTCCGGGTCGTACCAGGGGTCGCTCGCCGGCACGAAGAGCGCGGGGCGCGGTTCGGGCACGCTCTCGATGACGGGAACACTTGCCGCCTGTCAGTTCGACGACGTCACGACGATCCGCACGGTCTCGGCGTCCGGCGTCACCGTCACCGGGACCATCGGCATCGTGAACGACGCCTGGGATGCGATCAACATCCACCTGGTGGCCACGACGGTGACCGTGAACGGCATTTCGTGTCCGGGCGGTGTCGACGTCATGATCACGGGGCCGTCGCCGTCGGCGCAGCCTGTGTCGACGGGAACCGCGTGTGGGCGGACGGGCGCGGTGGCGCTTCCGTAGGGCGTCGGCAGATGTTCGGACCGCGCTCGCAACAGCGAGCAGCGGGCATGTAGAAATACGGTCTTGCGTGTTCGGGGCGGCACCCGTACGTTCGGCCCTGCTTAGGAATCATTAAGGCCGCTCACTTCGCCCCAAGCCACAGAACCCCGCGTTGTGACCCATCGTGATCGCGCCGGGTCTGGACCTGCAGTCCCCGCTTCGCACGCGAAGCAGCAACCTCATTTGACGCACGCTGCAACAGGTCGCCAGAGCCCACACTGACGACCGGCGTCTCTCGTGGTGCCTGTGACGCCTTCCTTCCTTCCTTCGCTGTATCCGCCTGTTCGTCAGATCAGACATCGCGATCCACCGAAAGGTTGCCTGAACGCGAACGGCCTGTAGTTCCCCGCCTGTACCACACGCAGTTGGACCGCAGTAATCCCCTTTCGCTCATCGAGGGAGTAGATGACCACCATCATCAGGAACCGTGCTGGAGTCCTGGCACTGGCACTGTTGGGCGCGTTGCTCTGCATGCCGGCGGCAAGTGCTCGAGCACAGAGTGCGGTGATCACCGGCAAGGTGACGACCGAGTCGGGCCAGCCCGTGGAGGCCGCGAATCTGTACATCAACGAGCTCGCGGTCTCCATCGGGACGAACGCCGCCGGCAACTATACCGTCACCATCCCCGGTGCGCGCGTGAGTGGCCAGAAGGTCAACCTGCGCATTCGCGCCATCGGCCATCAGTCACAGCTCCGGCTGGTGACGATCGTGCCGGGCGCGCAGACGCAGAACTTCACGCTGCAGTCCGACGTCAACCGCCTCAGCGAAGTGGTCGTCACCGGCGTCGTCGAGGGTACCGAGCGCTCCAAGGTGCCGTTCGCGGTCGGACGCGTCACATCGGAGGATCTCCCGATCCCCGCGCTCGACCCCATCAAGGCACTCGCCGGCAAGGTCGCCGGTCTCCGCATCGCGCAGACGAGCGGCCAGCCGGGCACCAGCCCGGAGATCCAGCTGCGTGGCCCGACCTCGATCAATGCAACGGGCCGAGGCGACGGTCCGCTCATCATCGTGGACGGCGCGATCATGAACGTCGGCAGCCTCGCGGAGCTCGGCGGCCTCGACATCGAGTCCGCGGAAGTCGTGAAGGGCGCCGCGGGTGCCTCGCTGTACGGCACGCGTGCGGCCAACGGCGTCATCACGATCCGCACCAAGCGCGGCGCGTCCGGTTCCGAAGGCATCAAGTTCAGCGCCCGGTCCGAGTACGGCATCAGCGACTTGAACAGCCTCAGCTACGGACAGCCGATCAACCATCAGGTCCAGCTGGACGAGACGGGCAAGCGCTTCTGCGTGTCCGGCGCGAGCAACATCGCGCCGTGCTCGCGCACGTTCAACTGGATGCAGGAGATCCTCCGCATCAACAACGTCGCGACCGATACGCTGCGCACACCGCAGAGCGGGCAGTACAATGCGCCGGGCGTCACGAGCGGTGACCTGCAGAACGTCTACCAGGCGCAGATCTGGCCGACGCAGTATTACAACATGCTCGCGCAGAGCGTGTCGCGGAATCCGGTGACGCTCAACTCCATGGATGCCACGGGCAAAGTGGCCGGCGTCCGCTTCTTCGCGAGCGGCTCCTACCAGAACGAGCAGGGTGCCATCACCGGATTGCGCGGCAACCAGCAGGCGCGCGCCCGCGTCAACCTGGACTACGACGTTCGCTCCGACCTGACGATTTCCACGAGCACCCTGTTCGACAAGGGCACCAACGACAACCGCAACGGCGGCGGTGGCGGCGGCTCGATCTTCGGGCAGCTGATGCGCGGCGCATCGGCGGGCACGGACTACGTTCGTCGTGACACGCTGGGCCGCTACCTGGTGCGCAGCGGTGGCGCCAGCCTGCACACGCCCACCGGCAACGGCGGCGGCACCTTCCTCTACAATTCCGAGAATCAGTACGACCAGAACGACTCGTACCGCTTTCTCGGCAACCTGACGGCGCGCTACTTCCCGAAGGACTGGGTCACGGTGGACGGAACGTTCGCCTACGACAATCGCCAGCAGCTCAACGAGAACTACCTGGTGAAGGGCTATCGCACCTTCACCACGAACACCGCGCAGAACAGCGGACAGCTCGGTTTCGGCAACACGGGCGAGGCGTCCTATACCGCGAACCTGACGGCGACACTGCGCAAGCAGCTCCGCAATGACCTGAACGGCAAGCTGCAGTTCCGCGGGCTGTACGACAACGACGTGTTCAACACGAACGCGAGCTCGGGGCAGATCTTCACCGTGAAGGACGTCTACACGTCGAGCAACCTGCAGACGAACAAGGCAGTCTCGTCGAGCGGGCAGACCATCACGAACGTCGGCATGTCGGGCGGCGCGAGCCTCGACTTCAAGGACCGCTACGTGATCGACGGAACGCTCCGTCGCGACGGCAGCTCGCTGTTCGGCTCCGGCAACCGCTGGGCGAACTTCGGCCGTATCTCCGGCGTGTGGCGCGTATCCGAGGAGCCGTTCTGGAAGTTCAACGCCCTCAATGACTTCCGCCTGCGTGCCTCGCACGGTACCGCCGGTAGCACTCCGCGGTTCTCTGCGCAGTACGAGACCTACAACTGCGGCTCGACGGGCTGCTCGCTGGGTCAGGCGGGCAACTCGAAGCTGCAACCCGAGACCACGACCGAGAACGAGTTCGGCACGGATTTCACGCTCTTCAATCGCCTCGGCGTCGAGCTCACGAAGGCCGATTCGCGGACGCGCAACCAGATCCTCCTGGTGAACACGCCGTCCTCGCTGGGCTTCGCGCAGCAGTGGCAGAATGCCGGCTCGCTCGATAACCACACATACGAAGTCGGCTTGAACCTGCCGCTCATCGACAAGAAGGACCTGAGCTGGAGCATGCGCGGCACGTGGGATCGCACGCGCACCTTCATCTCGGAGCTGTTCACGTCCGAGTTCGTCTATGACGGCGGCACCAGCCAGGGCACGTCGAGCTTCTTCCACATCACGGCGAACCCGGCGCTCAGCTGCGCGAGCGGTTTCAAGGACGCCCAGGGTGTCTGCTCCCAGGGCTACGCGCAGAACCGCTTCGGCTCGATCTGGGGACGGCGCTTCTACACCTCGTGCGACCAGATGGCCGTGTCCCTCCAGGCGCAGTGCGGCGAGGGGCAGATGTTCCAGGCCAACGACAAGGGCTACATCGTATACGTCGGCGCCGGCAACACGACGCGCGACGGCATCACCAAGAACCTCTGGGAGACGATCCTGCCGGGCACGCAGTCGCCCTTCGGTGACAACGTGCCGCTCTATTGGGGCATGCCGATCGTCGATCGTCCGCTGCGCGGCCAGCCGGGCCAGGGCAACGGCATCAACCAGATCATCGGCAACGCGATGCCGAACTTCCGCTTCACGTACAGCAACAACATCTCGTACAAGCGTGTCACGCTGTACGGCCTCCTCGACGGAACGGTCGGCCAGGACGTCTACAACCAGGGCGAAGGCTGGGGCATCCTGGACTTCAGCTCGGCCTATTTCGACGCGGCGGGGCAGACGGTCGAGACGGCGAAGCCGGTGGGATACGATTGGCGTGGCGGCCCGAGCGAGAGCACCGGCATCGGTGGCTTGTACGACGTCCTCGGCCCCAACACCTACACGGTGGAGCGAGCGTCCTTCGCGAAGATCCGCGAGATGAGCATCACGTACAAGGTCGGACCGGTCGCGCGTGTCGGCGACTGGACCGTGGGCCTCATCGGCCGCAACCTCAAGACGTTCACGAACTACAGCGGTCTCGATCCGGAAGTGGGCGCGACTTCGGCGGCCAACGGCGGCAGTTCCACGAACGCAAGCGGTTCGGGCCTGTTGAATGCCACCGACGCCTTCGGCTTCCCGACGCTCCGCACGTTCACGATCTCCCTCTCCACGCGCTTCTAGGAGCTGCTTCAACATGAATCGAACCTGGATCCGAAGCGCGGTGCTGGTCACGGCGCTCATGGGCCTCGGCGCGTGCGACCTCAAGGTGGTGAACCCGAACAACCCGGAAACGGCGCGTGTTCTGGCCACTCCCACGGATGTCGAAGCACTGCTGGGCACCTACTACAAGCGCTGGCACTCGGCGCTCTACCAGAGCACCACCAACGTGGCACTGATGGCCATGGTGCAGTCGTTCGAGGACTTCTCCAGCCTCTCGAACAACTGCATGGGCCAGCGCGTCACCATTCCGCGACCGGGGAACGACAATTCCATCGGGAACGGATGCGGGCCGGAGCAGCTCAGGGTGTATCAAGTGGAGAACGAGGTGAACCGGGTGGCGTCGAGCGTCCTCAAGACGCTCAACCAGCCGGGCTTCACCCTGGGCTCCACCGCCCAGGACCTGCGCGCGAAGGCCTTCGCGCAGTTCCTCCGCGGCATCTCCCTCGGCTATGTCGCCATGGTGTACGATTCGTCGGCCGTGGTGGACGAGACAACGGGCGCCGAGGAGGCAGGTGAGCTGAAGGGCTACATGGACGTCGGGGCCGCCTCGATGGATGCGTTCCAGAAGGCGCTCGACTACGCGAATACCGCCGGCACGGGGGGCAACGGCTTCCCGCTGCCGGGCACGTGGATTCCATCGACCACGACCTTCAATCAAGCGGAATTCGTGAAGCTCGTGCGCAGCTACCGGGCCCGCATCCGCGCGAACCTCGCGCGGACGCCGGCGGAGCGGGCGGCGGTGGACTGGACCGCCGTGATCGCGGACGCGCAGAACGGCTTCACGGCGGACCACGACAACATCACGAACACGGTCTCCGGTCCGTTCAATGGAGTGCTCGACCAGCTCTATTCCTACGGCACCTGGCATCAGATGACGCCGTTCATCGCGGGCATGGCCGACACGTCCGGCGCCTACGCCACGTGGATCGGCAAGGCGCTCGCTGATCGTGGCGCCGACGGCCCGTTCACCATGGCGACGCCGGACCTGCGCTGGCCGCAGGGAGTCACGCGCGCGCAGCAGCAGGCAGACTTCGCGCTCAGCCAGTGCAACGGCGGCGGAATCACCTGCAAGCGCTACTTCGTCAACCGCCCCAACGCGAGCGATCCCTCGTCGAGCCCCACGTGGGGCCTGTCGAACTATGATCACGCGCGCTGGTGGTCCTGGCGCACCAGCGGCGACGCCGGCTCCGCGCGCAACGGCAAGCTGGTCTTCTTTTCGCTCGCCGAGCTGAACATGCTCGAGGCCGAGGGCCAGATCCGCAAGGGCAACTTTGCGCCTGCGGCGGCACTCATCAACAAGACGCGCACAAAGAACGGGCTGCCGCCCATCACGGCGTTCGACAACACCACGCCCGTGCCGGGTGGCAATGCCTGCGTGCCGAAGGTTCCCGTCGCGCCCAGCTACAGCACGGTGGCGTGCGGCAACATGATGGAAGCGATGAAGTGGGAGAAACGGAACGAGGAAGCGTATACGGGCTTCATCCAGTGGTTCCTGGACGGCCGCGGCTGGGGTGACCTGCCCGCCGGCACGCCGCTCTACTGGGCGCCGCCCTACCAGGACCTGCAGGCGCGCGGCCGGACGTCCGCGCAGATCTACGGCGTGGGCGGCTCGGAAGCCGGTACGGCGGTCAAGGGTACGTACGGCTGGTAATCGGGATGCGCCGGTTCCTGTCCATTGCTTCGCTGTCGCTTGGCGTTCTCGTCACGGGCTGCTACACGTTGCAGCCCGCGGCGGGAATCGCCCCGGAAATCGGGGATGAGCTCGCGTTCGACATCAATGATGCCGGTCGCGTGGCGCTGGGTGGATCGATGGGGCCGGAAATCGCGCAGATCGATGGCCGGCTGGTGAGCCGGGAGAATGCGGAGTACCTCGTCGCGGTCACCAGTCTCCACTTCCTGCGGGGAGGGGAGCAGGTGTGGACCGGCGAGCAGGTTCACGTGAAGTCCGAATACGTCAATACGATCTACGAGCGTCGCTACTCGAAGGGACGCACTTACACGTTGGGCGTGGTGGGAGTTGCAGCATTCGCCTTCATCGTCACTCGCGCCCTCAACGGGTCGGGCAGTGACGCGGAGCCGGTGACGCCTCCCCCCACTGGCAGCAGCAGCCGCGTGCCCTGAGCGCTTCCGGGCGCCCCACTTCCTACGGAGTCTCTATGCGTCGTTTCTTTCAGCTCTCGATGCTGTGCCTGGCGGTTGGCGCCGCGAGTGCCTGCTCGACCCCCGAAACCATCGTTGCCACGGAGGACATCCCCACGGCGGGTGTCCGGTTCATCAATGCCGTGCCCGACACCAATGCCATGGACTTCCGGTTCGTGGACATCGTGGAGAGCAACGCGCAGTACAAGATCGGCTTCCGGAATGGCCCGGCCACGTCAGGCGGCGTCACCGCGTCGGCGCAGATCGAGTACAAGAACACGCGCGCCGGCCAGCGTCACGTGCGCATCTTCCTCAACGGCACCACGCCGGACGTCGCGTCATTCGTGCTGGTGGACACGACGCTCACCATCGAAGCCGGCAAGCTGTACACGGCCATGATGTGGGGCAACGCCCGCAGCGGCGGGATGAACTTCGTGTTCTATGAGGAAGTGATCGCGGATCCGGGCACCCAGGTTGGCCTTCGCGTGATCAACACGACGGGCGCGGCCGTCGATGTCCGCGCGTTTCCCTCCACCGGCACGCTGCCGGTCGCGGCGACCTGGGTCGCGGTTCCGGCGTATTCGCGCTCCTCGTTCGTGACGGCGGCGCCGTCGCAGGTCCTCTACAATGTGCAGCCGGCCGGCGGCGGTGCCGTGCTGGTGCCGCAGGCGCTTGCGCTCATCGGTGCACCGGCCACGTCGAGCGCTGGTACGACGACGCTGGACATCGAAGGCCTTCCCGGTACGACGCAGGCGGGTTCCGCCGTCACGGCGATCATCTTCCCCGCCTCGGTCGTGGGCAGCAAGGCCACCCAGTTCGCCGCACCCGGCATGTCGTTCATGTGGGATCGTCGCCCGCCGCGCCCCGCCGGCGTGTAAGCAAGGAGCGTATGACGTGCAGGGCCGCCGGGCACGTCGCCCAGCGGCCCTGTGTGCTTTCGCCCACGACACGTCCCATACCTGACCCCTCGCTGGCTTGACAGCGCAGCAGCCGGGCTCGATACTGCCGCCAGCGCACCATTCTTTTCCCACACAGCCTGCGTGGATACTGAGTCGCGCAAACCCGTGGCTCGCGCTCCGCGGCACCCGCGGCAAACCGACTCTGCCGAGCGAGCGGACGAAGCACGACCAGACGGAAGTCGAACGGCGCACCGTCGCACCAGTTGCTCGATTCCACCCGCCCAACGGAAGCCCTCCCATGGCACGCCTCAGGACAGCCCTCGCCGCCCTACTCGTCGTGTGCGGTGCCCTCGCCATCGCACCCGCCTCGGCGCACGCGCAGAAACGATCGCGCGACCTCATCACGCGCGAGGAGATCGACGCCTCTGCGCAGAAGGACCAGGACATCTACGCGCTCATCCGTGTACTGCGCCCGCACTTCCTCGACAAGGCGCGCGGCGTGCGCACGCTCGGGAACTCCTCCACGAGGATGGGCGTGTACGTGGACGGCGTGCATGAGACGGACTTCAACTCGCTCAAGAACATCCTCGCCTCCACCGTGGAAGAGGTGCGGTACCTCGACCCTTCGCGGGCCGAGAGCGAGTATGGCCAGGAATCGAACGGTGGGGCGGTGGTCGTGAGGCGCCTGGGCACCACACCGCCGGCCGCCGTCCAGCGCGATACGACCAAGCCCCCGCCGCGCTGACGCGTCCCGCTACAGCCTCCATCCTTTCTCCCGTCACCGACTTCCTCTTCGCCGGGGGATTGTCGGTGATCGTCTTCGTGCCGCTCCTGCTGAGCGGACGGTCGGACCTGCTCATCGTCGGTGCAGGCGCGCAGGCCTGGCTCGCCACGGCGATCAACATGCCGCACTTCATGGCGTCGTACCGGCTCGTGTACCGGAGCCGCGCGTCGATCCTGAAGCACCGCTGGGCGGCGATCTACATCCCCACGCTGTTGCTGGTCGCCGTGATCGCCGCGATCGTGGAGGCGCAGTACTCCACCGCCGGCGTGGTCATCCTCGTCTCGGTCGCGAGTGCCTACCTCGCCTGGCATTACACCGGGCAGGTGTGGGGCATGATGGCCTCCTACACCTGGCTCGACGGCGCGCGCTTCGAGGCATCGGAGCGATTCCTCATCCGCACGGGACTGCGCATCCTGCTCGCATGGCACGTCACGTGGTTCCTCTACACGCAACTGAGGAATCCCGGCATGGTGCGTTCCGCGTACCTGCTCGTGAGCCTGGGCACGCTCGTGGCCTTCGTCCTGGGCGTGACGGGCATCGTGCGCATGCGCCGCCGCACCGGACGCTTACCGCCGGCGCGGGCGCTCGTCGCATGGGCCGCGCTCTTCGTGTGGTACGCGGTGATGGCGCGCGACCCGCGCGCGATCTTCTGGATCCAGATTGCGCACGCGCTCCAGTACCTCGCATTCCCGGTGCGCGTCGAGATCAACCACACGGCCGAGTCGCATCCGACGCACCGGCGGCTGGTGACGCACATGGTGGTGTACGGGGTGGTGCTGCTCGCCGTGAGCGTGCTCATCGCGCAGGTGGTGCCGGGTCATGCGATGGACGCCGTAGCCAACGTATTCGGCGAGCAGCCGGGTCGCGTCACGCCGGTGCTCATCCTGATGTTCCTCAACATCCACCATTACTTCACGGACGGGGTGATCTGGAAGCTCAGCAACCCCGAGGTGCGGCGCGAGCTGTTCTCCCATGTGACGTCCGTGGAGCGTGACACGCCGCGTCCGCCGACGACTTCCCGCTCCGGCGTCCGCGCCCGGTCCTAACGCGCCATGGCGCTCGCGCGCGCGAGAAACTCCCGCGAATCCTCGCGCGCCGGATCGAGCGCGAGCGTGAGCCGGAACTGCTCGATCGCTTCGCCGTAGCGACCCTCACGCGCGAGGGCCACGCCCCAGTTGTGATGGGCGTCCGCATTGTCGGGGCGGATGTCCAGCGCGGCTCGATACTGGTCGATGGCGTCCGCGATGCGCCCTTCACGCACGAACGCGTTGCCCATGTTCACGTGTGCGTCGGCATTCTCCGGATCGAGGGCCAGCGCCCGCGCGTAGTGCTGCTTCGCGCCGGTCACGTCACCCAGACGCACCAGCACGACGCCCCAGTTGCCTTCCGCCTCGCTGTAGGACGGCCGGAGTGCGAGCGCACGACGATACGCCTCCACCGCAGGCGCGAGGCTGTCCAAGCGGGCCAGGCCAACACCAAGGTTGTTGTACGCCTCCGCGAGTGCCGGATCGAGGGCGATGGCCTCGCGGCTGTGGGCGACGCCGTCCGCCACCTGGCCGCGCTGGTATTGCAGCGTGGCCCACGCGCTGTGCGCGTAGGAGGAGGTGGAATCCACAGCGAGCACGCGCGCCCAGAGTGACGCGGAGTCCCGCCACACGTACGTCTGGCGCCACGTGAGCGTGGCGAGTCCGGCAATCAGCACTGCCGCGCACACCGCCGTCATGCGCCGCCAGTCAGGCGCCACATGGAGCAGCAGGCCCGCGAGCACCACGGCGACGACCGGCGCCGAATGATAGGTGTAGCGATCGGCGGCGATCTGCGGACCGTTCTGCACCACGCCGAGCATGGGTAGCGTGATCACGACGAACGCCACCCAGGCCGTCGCCGCCCCTGGCCAGCGCCGCCGAGCCCACCACGCGAGTGCGGTCAGCGCGACCACGGCGACATAGCTCGCGAGGAACACCGGCGCGAGCGGCCGCACGTGCACCGGCATCTGGTACAGGGGCGAGAGCCCTGCGGGCAGCACGGTTTTCCAGAGGTAGAACGCGAGCCCGTACGCGGACACCGCGAGCTTGCCGCCTGCGGTGAGTTGCGTGGCAGGCCGCAGCGCGACGATGGACAGCGCCATCGCGCCCAGCGACAGGAAGGCGAATGGCGCCAGCTCGAGGTACACAGCCCGGGCAGACGCGGTACGCCAGCCTGTTGCGCCACCCAGTCGCCGCAGGGGATAGACGCAGAGGAGAAGGAGTACGGCGGGGAGCGACATTGACGTCGCCTTGGAGAGCAGGGCGCATGCGAACAGCGCGAGTGCACTCCAGTATTGCAGCCGACGTGTCCCGCCGTCGAGGCCGCGCAGGTAGGAGAGGAGGCTCGCGAGGCAGAAGTAGAGCGAGAGCACGTCGCGACGCTCCGTGACCCAGGCGACGGACTCCACCCGCAGCGGATGCACGGCAAACACGAGGGCCGCGAAGCCCGCCGCGGCCGCGAGGAGGCGCTCGTCCCCTGCGGCGACAAGCGATGCTCGCAGGACGCGTCGCGCGAGGAAGTACAACAACACCGCATTCGCGACGTGCAGCAGGATGCTCGTCAGGTGATAGCCCAACGGGTTCATGCCCCACACCACATAGTCCAGCCCGTGGCTCATCCACGAGAGCGGGACGTAGTGCCCCATGTGAAAGGTCGTCCACATCCAGGCCAGCTGTGTGGGGCCCAGTCCGCGATAATGCGGATTCGCGATGAAGTTCCGCTCGTCGTCCCAGCTCACGAAGCCGTTGCGCAGGGCGGGCAGCCAGGCGACGAACGTGATGACCGCCACGCACACGGGAATCACCCATGCCCGTACTGGTGTCGGCTGCGTTGGGTGCGGGCGCTTCACGGTGGCGCGCATGAGCGAACGGGCGCGGGAGGGAGGAGACGAACAGTCGTCCGCGAGCAGCGATCCCATACTTCACCGTCGGGCGCGCAACGTCAAGCAGCCGTGCCGCGGGGCCGCGCGCGACGTTAGATTCGCGCGTGCCCCTTCCTCCCCAATGAGCAGTTTGCATTCGCGACCGGCATCGCTGTGCCGAGTCGGGTTCGCCATCCTTGTGATGACGACCGCGCTCCTCGCCTGTGGCGAACAGCCGCCACCGCCGTGGCACCAGGAGGCGGGCTACCGGTGGCGCGATCTCGTCGTGCATCCCGGTGCGCCGGGCTTCACGCACATGGAAGGTGGCCGGAGCGGCATCGACTTCCAGAACGCCGTGAGCGACTCGGTGCTGCTCGGCAACCGCATCCTCGCGCAAGGCGCTGGGGTCGCCCTCGGCGACGTGGACGGCGACGGCCGCCCCGACGTGTTCCTCGCGAAGACAGAAGGCTGCAGCGCCCTGTACCGGAACCTCGGCAACTGGAAGTTCGAGGACATCACGAAGAGCGCCGGCGTCGGCGCGTGCGACAGGCACTCGAGTGGGGCTGCCTTTGCCGACATCGACGGCGACGGCGATCTCGATCTCGTGCTGCTCTCGACGACGGGACCGAACGCCATCTTCCTCAACGACGGCAAGGGTCACTTCACGGAGCGGCGCGATCTCGGGCTCGACACGACGGGCCGCGGGGGCACCACCATCACCATGGCCGACGTGAACGGCGACGGAACGCTCGACCTGTACGTCGCGAACTACAAGGCGTACAGCCCCGTCGACACGATCCCGCCGCAGGATCGTGCACCGGGCCGACTCGTGCGCCAGACGAGCCCGGGCCACTACGAGGTCGTCCCCGAACGACAGAAGGATTTCCGGCTCGTGAACCGTCCCGACATGGGCGGCATGAACATGACCATGCGCGGCGAGCCCGACGACTTCTACCTCAACCAGGGCGGCCACTTCACGCGCGTGCCGCTCACGTCAGACCACTTTCGCGATGCGAAGGGGCAGGCCCTCAAGCAGGAGCCAGAATCCTTCGCCCTCGGCGCGAAGTTCGTGGACCTCAATGGCGACGGGGTGCCGGACCTCTACATCGCGAACGACTTCGAGGACAACGACCAGCTCTGGTTCGGCGACGGTCGTGGCGGCTTTCGTCTCGCGGACTGGACGGCCCAGCGGCAGACCAGCAACTCGTCGATGGGCGTGGACGTGGCCGACATCAATGGGGATGGCCTGCCCGACTTGTTCGAAGTCGACATGCTGAGCAATGACTCGCGTCGCCTCAAGACCGAGATGCCCACGCACACGGCGCTGCCGAAGAAGGTGGGCGACCTCGAGACGCAGCTGCAGCAGCAGCGGAACACGCTCTTCCTCAATCGCGGGGACGGGACGTTCGCGGAGATCGCGCAGTATGCCGGTGTGCAGGCGAGCGGCTGGAGCTGGAGCACGATGTTCCTGGACGTGGACCTCGACGGCTGGCAGGACATCCTCATCACCAACGGCCACCCATGGGACATCATGGACGCCGACACGCAGGAGCGGCTGCAGCACCGGCCCCTCGGCGCCGACTGGCGGCGCGAGCGTTGGGAGTATCCAACGCTTCCGCTGAAGAACGTCGCGTTCCGGAATCGCGGCGACATGACCTTCGAGGACGTGAGCGACAGGTGGCACTTCGGGCTGGAGAACGACATCTCGCACGGCATGGCGGCGGCGGACCTCGATGGCGACGGTGACCTCGACGTCGTGATCAACCGCCTGGGCGCGCCGGCGTTGGTGCTGCGCAATGACGCATCGGCGCCGCGCGTCGCGGTGCGACTCGCGGGCACGGCACCCAACACCATGGCCGTGGGTGCGCGCATCCGGCTCCTGGGCGGCGCCATCCCGCTCCAGCAGCGGGAGGTCGAAGTCGGCGGCCTCTACCTCTCGCACAGCGACTACGAAGCGTCATTCGCGATGGGGAAGGCGGACAGTGCGTCACTCGTGATCGACTGGCGCGACGGCAAGCGTACGACAATCCCTGGTGTGCGCCCCAACCGACTCTACGAGGTCACCGAGTCTACCGCGACTGCCCCGCCGCCCGCGCCCGCGCCAATTGTCGCGCCGCTGTTCGAGGATGCCACCGCGCAGCTTGGCGGGCACGTACACGTCGATGCGCCCTTCGATGACTGGGCGCGACAGTTCCTCCTCCCGAACGCCCTCTCGCTGCTCGGACCCGGCGTCGCGTGGTTCGACTACGACGGAGACGGCTTCGAGGATCTCCTTGTCGGCGCGGGGACGGGGGGGCGCCTCGGTGTCTTCCGGAACAGCGGCGGCCATCTCGTGCCGCAACCCACGCAGGGTCCCCTCGCCCCCGCCGATTTCACCACGGTACTCGGCATGAAAGCGAATGGCTCGTCGCAACTACTCGCTGGTGTGTCGAGCTGGGAGGGACAGGGGGGAACGCAGCCGGCGGCGGTGAGCATTGCGGCAGGTCGCGGAGGCGTCGCCAGCAGCAGCGTCCCGCTCATACCGCCGCTCGATGCATCCACGGGACCAATGGCGCTCGGCGACTACGATGGCGACGGCACCCTGGACCTGTTCGTCGGCGGACGGATGGTGCCGGGTCGATATCCCGCCGCTGCATCTTCGCGCTTGTTCCGCAACGATGGCGGACGATTCGTCTTCGACTCCGCGGCGTCCGCGCCGCTCGCGAACATCGGCCTCGTGTCGGGAGCGATCTTCGCGGACATCAATGGCGATGGCAAGCCGGATCTCGTGCTCGCGCGCGAGTGGGGCTCCGTCGCGTTGTTCCTGAATCAGGGCGGGCACTTCGTGCGGGCGCCGGCATCGTGGGGACTGGACCGGTGGACCAGCCGGTGGAACGGCATCGCCGCGGGTGACCTCGACGGCGACGGCCGACTGGACCTCGTCGTCACGAGCTGGGGGCGCAACACGTCGCTCCAGGCGGACAGCGCGCGACCGCTCGTGATGCTGCACGGTCCATTCGGCAGTGGCGGTGAGGAGGAGCTGCTGCTCGCGCGCGAGGACGCCCGCGTTCATGGGCTCGCGCCACTGAACAGCTTTCCGCGCATGCGTACCGTCATCCCGGATCTCGTCACGCGCGTGGGCTCCTTTGCCGCGTACGCCGACGCGACGGTGGAGAAGGTGCTCGGACCACACATGGCCCAGACGCAGCGTACCGACATCACGACGCTGAGCAGCATGGCATTCATGAACCGGGGTGACCACTTCGACGCCGTGCCCCTTCCGGCCGAGGCGCAGCTTGCGCCCGCGTTCTATGCGGGTGTGGCGGACTTCGATGGGGACGGGAAGGAGGACGTGATGCTGACGCAGAACTTCTATCCCACGGCGGTGGGCATTCCCCGCTACGACGCCGGCCGGGGCCTGCTCCTGCTCGGCGATGGCAAGGGTGGGCTGACGCCCATGTCCGGCGCGAACTCGGGCATCGTCGTGTACGGAGACCAGCGGGGCGCCGCGTACGCGGACGTCGACCGGGACGGTCGGCTGGACGTCGCCATTTCGCAGAATGGTGCGGCGACACGACTGTTGCGGAACCGGGGGGCGACGCCGGGCCTGCGGGTGCGATTGCGGGGCTCCGCCGCGAATCCGGAGGGAGTGGGCGCCCAGATCCGGGTGGTCTATGGTGATCGGATGGGTCCGGTACGGGAGGTGCAATCCGGGTCGGGATACTGGTCGCAGAATGGCGCGGTGCAGGTGTTCGGGCTCTCCGGAACGCCGACGGGGGTCTGGGTGCGCTGGCCCGGGGGCATGGTCACCCGCACTCCCGTGCCGAAGTCGGGGCGCGCGGTGCTGGTGTCCGGCCCATAGCAGTGGGGCGGGGCATGCGTGCGGAAGAGTCGCGCGGGGGCATGGCCCCCGACTTGCCCTGATCGAGGTGGAGCGGCCGGGTACCGCGCAACGCGGGACGCAGGAGAGATTCAGTGCCAACTGGTAAGTCCGGACTTCCGCCGATCCTCGTGGTCGACGACAATCATGACAACGCGGAAATCATCAAGCAGTACCTCGAGATTCGCGGATACCCCATCACCGTTGCGCATGACGGCGACGAGGCGCTCGCGCTGTTCGAGACGGTACGGCCCGCGCTCGTGCTGCTCGACGTCATGATGCCGGGACGCGATGGGTGGGAAGTGTGCCGGCTGATGAAGCAGCATCCCGTCCTCGGCAAGTCGGTGCGCATCATCATGGTCACCGCGCTCGATGCCTGGGAAGACAAACGCGAAGCGCTGCAGCTCGGCGCGGACGATTACGTGGAGAAGCCATTTGACCTGCCGACGCTGGCCAAGACCGTGCAGCGCAACCTCGAACAGATGCGCGTCGTCTCCTGACACGGCCTCGCGTCTTCTGCGACGCAAGCAGGCCGTGTGAGCGACTCCATCCTCCTCGCTGATTCGGACGACCCCGCGATTGGCGCCGCCGCGGCGCTGCTCGACGGGTGGCGGGCCGAATACCGCGCGAACGACGACCTCGGCACCGCGATCGCGGAACCGGGCGTTCGTGCCGTGCTGGTGACGACGAGCGCCCCGGGTGACCTCCGCACGTGCGTCGAGGCCGCGCATGCGCGTGGCTGTCCGGTCATTGTCGGGTGTGCGGACGAAGCCGCACGGCGACGCGCGGTGGAACTGCGGGCGGAGGAGTGGTACCTCATTCCGGCGACGCCCGGGGAGATCGCCGCCCGCGTGTGGTCCGCCGTGGCGCGCGCTGCCGCGGCCGGCGCGGCCGCGAGCGAGAAGGCGGACAAGACGGAACTCGAGAACATGCTGCACGACTCGCTCACCGGGCTGCCGACATTGCCGGTGGCGATCGAGCGCTCGCGTGCCCTCTTCAAGGAGCGCGGGGAGCTCGTGGTGCTGTACCTGAACTTCGTGCGCTACAGCAAGATCGAGGAGATCTACGGCTGGGAAAAGCTCGACGCGGTGCTCGAGACGACGGCGAGCGCCGTGCGCGCGTTCCTCGACGACGACGACCTCCGCGCCTCGCGCCTGATGGTGAGCTTCAGCAACGACGACGACTTCATCTTCTTCCACGTGCCCGCCAGCGGCGTGGCGGCGGCCACCGACGGCGAGATCACGGAAATGGTGACGCGCCTCCAGCGTCACGTCGCCGCGCAGATCGAGACGGCGCACGGCGAGGACATCGCCGCGCTGTTCGACATCTACGTCGGTCGCGCACACCTGTACTACAATCCGAAGATCCGCCTCGAGCGCGTCATCTATCGCGGTATCCGCGAGGCGCAAAATGCGTCCCGCTCGCTCGAGCAGCGCGAGCGCGCGCGGCGCGTGAACGACCTCAAGACGGCCATCCGCGACCGCGGCGTGTACGTGGACTATCACCCCATCGTCGTCGCCACCACGCGCGAGATCTTCGGCTACGAGGCGCTGGCCCGCGGGCAGCTGCGCACGCTGCGCAGCCCCGAGGTGATGTTCGACGTGGCGGCCGAGGCGGACCTCATCTGGGAGCTGAGTCGACTGTGTCGCGAGCGGGCGCTGGAGGGAATGAGCACGCGGCTCGAGGAGGGCCAGCTGCTGTTCCTCAACGTGGATCCGCATGACTTCGCCGACCCGATGTTTTCCGAGAATGAGGTGAGCGAGCCCTCGCGCGTGGTCATCGAGATCACCGAGCGCACGGCGATCAAGGACTACCCGAAGTTCCGCGAGCGGTTGAAGGCCTTTCGCGCCGCGGGATTCCGCTTCGCGGTGGATGACGCCGGCAGTGGCTACGCCGGACTCGGGTCCATTGCGAACCTCGAGCCGGACTTCATCAAGCTCGACATCTCCCTGATCAACTCCATCGACACGAACTTCATCAAGCAGAACCTCGTGCAGACGATGGTGCGCTTCGCGAACGATCACGGCGCGATGGTGATCGCGGAAGGCGTGGAGCGCGCGGAGGAGTTCAAGACGGTGCAGGACCTCGGCGTGCACCTGGTGCAGGGCTTCTTCCTCCACCGGCCGCAGTCGGCGTCGTCGCCCATCGTGCACTCGACCGCGGCCGCGGGGTAACGCCCCGCGTGGCGCGGTGTTACGTGAGCAGGTCGCGCACGAGGTCGTAGGAACGCTCCGCGGCACCCAGGCCGCGTCGCACGACGCGCAGCGCGGCGTCGCCCGCCGCGCGCCGGTCGCTCGCCGAGCCAAGCCACCGGTCGAGCACCGCCAGCGTACGCTCCGGGTCCGTCACGCTCAGCGCCGCGTCGTCGTCGAGGAGCAGGCGGGCGTCGCGACTCGAGCCGTACTGCGGCCCGAAGAGCACCGGTGCGCCGAACGCCGCCGGCTCGAGCACCGAGTGCAGGCCCGCCGCGTGAAACCCGCCACCCACGAACGCCACGCTCGCAAGCAGGTACAGGTCGCCCAGGATGCCCACCTGGTCCACCAGCACGACATCGGCGGTGCCGGCACTCGGATCTCCGATGCGGGCGATGCGAATGCCCGAACCGATTCCCCACTGCTCGATGGCGGCGAGATGCGCCATCGTGGGCTCGTGTGGCGCAATGATCAGCCGCGCGGCGGGCACACGGGCACGCAGGCGCGTCCACGCGGGCAGCAGCACGGCTTCGTCGCCGGGCCACGTGGAGCCGGCCACGAGCGTGGGGCGTCCGTCGCCCAGGGTGCGCATGATCGGCGCATTGCGATCGACAGTTCGCGCGCGTGCCCACACCTGGTCGTAGCGCGTGTCGCCCGTGACACTCACGCGCGAGACCGGCACGCCGAGTGCGACGAGGCGATCCGCGTCGCCTGCACTGATGGCGCCCACGCGATCCAGCCGCGCGTACGCCTCGCGCAGGATGGCGCGGGCGAACCCTGAGCGACGGGACGATCCTTCCGCGAGCGTCGCGCTGATGAGTCCCAGCCGAGTGCGACGACGCGCCGCTTCCCGCGCGAGCGTCGGCCACACATCGAGCTTGCTGAATACCAGCGCCGTGGGCGCGAGCGCGGCCAGGATGCGCCGCATGTCGCGCGAGCCGTCGAAGGGCAGGACGTCACAGAAGTCCACGGGCAGCCGCGCCGCGAAGCTGCGCGCGCTCGGCGAAAAATACGTGTAGGCCATCTGCGTGCGCGGGTCGCGCTCGCGCGTGAGCTCGAGGACGGGTCGCGCCTGGAGCCCCTCGCCCACGCTCGGCGCGTGCATCCACAGGAGCGGCCGCGAGGAGTCGCGCGCGAAGGACTCGAAGCGCGCGACAGCGCCGCGGCGCGCCGCGAAGGTCTCCACGAGCTTGCTCCCGTTCGCCGGCGCCAATGCAGCGAGGGTGCGGGCAAGGAATGCCGCGCCCTCGTAGCCTGCGCGCAGGGCGACGTTCACGCGACGCGCGGCACGGTGGTCAGCGGCCCCCGCGCGCCTTCGCCAGCTGCCGGTCGATTGCCACGCGGAAGCTGTCAACGGGATAGGCGCCCTCGAGACGCTCGTCGCCAACGTAGAAGGTGGGCGTGGACTGCACGCCGTTGGCCTTGCTGCGCTGCTGGTCCGCATCGATGAGCGCGATGGTCGCGTGAGTCGCCATGCAGCTGCGCCACCTCGCGGCATCCACGCCGGCGACTGTGGCCAGGGAGTCGAACGTGGGCATCGGGTTCGCCTGGGCGGCCCACTTTGCCTGCGTGTTGAAGAGCGACTCGTGCAGTACCCAGAACTTCCCCTGCACGGACGCGCACATCGCGGTCTCGGATGCCGCCCGCGCATTCGCGTGCAGCGACGGGATCGGGAAGTTGAGGTAGGCCAGGCGCACCTTGCCGGCCTGCACGTATTCCTTGTCCAGCGCGGCAAACGACTCGTCGTGCCAGCGCTTGCAGTACGGACACTGGAAGTCGCTGATCTCCACGAGCCAGATGGGCGCCGACGCCGCGCCGCGGATGCGTCCACGGTCGGCCAGTGAGCTGATCGAATCCATGGGAGCGGCGCCGGCGTGCGACACGGCCGTGGCAGACACGTCGCCACCGGACGCGGAGACCTGCTGCGACACGGGTGCGGCGTCTGTCCTGCTGCAGGCGCCGCCGGCGGCGAGGAGCACGATGGCGCCGAGGCGGCGGAGCGAAGCGATGCGCGGCATGAGTCCGGAAGGATGGGGGAAGCGCGACGTCTGCATAAGATAATCGCGTCGTGCGGCAGGCGGCGAGCTGTCCCGGTTGGTGCACCACCCGCCATATTACGAGAGTCCAAACTTCCAGAATGGAATGATGCCACTTTCCTTTGCGCTCCGCGCCGCCGTCCTCGGCGCATTGGCGCTGTCGCAGGGCGGTCCCACCATCCCGCCGCCGCGCGGCCTGGTGAACGACTTCGCCGGGGTGATCCCGGCGGAGGCGGCGTCGCGCATCGAGGCCATCGCACAGGACGTGCGGGACAAGACGAAAGGCGAGATGGCCGTCGTCACACTCACCGACCTGGGCGGGCGCGATCCGAGCGAGGTTGCCTTGCGCATCGGCCGGGAGTGGAAAGTTGGCAACATGGCTGCGATCGGTGATCGGTCGCGCAACGCGGGCGTGGTGATTCTCGTCGTGCCGAAGGAGTCGGCGCCGGACGGCGTGGGCCGGTGCCGCATCGAGACCGGCCAGGGCGCCGAGGGGTTCATCACTGACGCGACGGCGGGTGGTTTCTGCCGCGAGGCGACCCCGCTGTTCCAGCAACGCAACTACGGCGCGGCCATCGAGCTGCTCACGTTGCGGGTGGCGCAGCGATACGCGGAGGAGTTCAACGTCACGCTCGATACGGCGTTCCAGGCGCCTGCCGTCCGGCTGCCCGCCGCGCAGTCCAGCCGGGGCCGCGGCCGCATCAGCCCGTTCTTCCTGCTTGTCCTCCTCTTCATCGTGCTGAACCTGTTCGGGGGCGGACGCGGTGGCGGGCGTCGTGGCTGCTTTCCGTGGTGGCTGCCATTCCTGATG
>JBDTYL010000098.1:0-2605 GCA_040005695.1 bacterium
GTGGCGGTTCACGCCGCTCTTTCATGCTCTGCAAGGCGAGGCGCTTCCAGGTAATTGACGGCGCGCCTAGTGCGGCGTATTGACCCGGCCGCTGCGCTCACCTGCGGGCAGTTCGCGCTCCGCCCGCCGCGCGGGCAGGGATTCGCTGAGCAGCCCGACCATGAAGCGTTGGGCCTCGGAGATCCGCTCCACCTCGATGGCGATCGCGTCCACCGCCGTCTCGAGCCGCCGCTGGCGATCCTCGTCGTGGTGCGCCTCGCGTTGTGGCGTCACCCCCGATCCCCTGCGCCACAGGATGCGGGTGCCGAGGCCGATGGCCAGGAAAGCTGCCGTAGACATCACGATCACGAGCATGACCTGAGCGAAGGCCAGGGTGTCTCCATTCATCTCGTCCTCCGGGATTCCCTACCTACGGCCAGCGCGGCTCGAAGTTGCGACACGAAGATGACGAGGATGTCCTTGCCTCGCACAGACCGTCTCGCCGCTTCACTCAGAACGGCGAATATTCCGGCGGCGTCACGCCATTGAGCCGCAGGTACGGCACCGTCTGGCCCAGTGTCCAGGGGAAGTGATCGAGCAACTCCATCAACGCTCGGCCCCGCGTGACCTTGTTGCCGAACTGGACGATGTTGTCGTCGAGGGAGGCATCGGTCGCACCGCGAAGCATCGCGATCGTGTGATCCATCGCGGTGGCAGCGTACAGCTTCAGTGCCGCCTTGTTGTGGAGGTAGACTGCCGAGTCACCCATGGCGGGGATGCCCTTCATCGAGCCGGTAATGGCCAGGTGCGCAATGAGCGCATCGCTTCCCGTGGCGTGCTCGATCTGCTCCGCGAACGTGCGTACGCCGCGGGTCGGGCGAAAGCCCAGCATGGAGTCGGGCGCCGCGTCGATGTACCGGAGGGCAGCACCCTTGTGATTCTCGACGATGGCGATGAGGGCCGCTCGCGAGATAAGTGGTGCCTGCGCGGCGAGCGGTGCAGGCGACATCAAGGGCAGCAAGGTCAGGACGACAGAAGCAATCCGGATCAGGCGCATGGGAGCCTCGCATGTGTGGGCATGTGGCGTGGTGACTGCCCAAGCTGTTACGGAAGAGCGCGCCACGCAAGCAATGCCTGCAGGCGTTACACTCCACCCGGTGACGAGGGCGCTCAGGTCATCGACTCCTCCACACGCGACGCCGCGCCATCCCTTCGGTGCCCGCGACTATCTTGTGCCATGCTCGGCGACATTCTCTCCATCGGCATCACGCTGCTCGTGGTAGCCGTTCTCGCGTTCATCTACCTGACGCTCTCGCTGAATGCCGAGAGCCAGGACCAGGCGAGCGTCGTGAGCGTTCCCAAGGTTGCTTCGTCGCTCGACGCCTTCATGCGCGCGGTCGGCGGCGCCGCGGGCGCGCCGCCCTCGGGCGGGAACACCGTGGACCTCTACCAGAACGGCGACGAGATCTTTCCCCCGATGCTCGCCGCCATCGCCGACGCGAAGAGTACGGTGCACTTCTCGACCTACGTGTTCTGGGACGGCACTATTCCCGACACCTTCGCGGACGCCTTCAGCGCAGCGGCACGGCGCGGCCTCACGGTACGCGTCGTCCTGGACAGCGAGGGCTCGTCACCAATGAAGAAGGCGGTCGCGAAACGCATGCGCGACGCCGGTGTGCACGTCTCGTGGTTCCATCGCGCGCGGTGGTACGATTGGGCGCGGTACAACCGTCGCACGCATCGCCGCCTGCTCATCGTGGATGGCGTCGTCGCATTCACGGGCGGCGTCGGCATCGCGGACGTCTGGAGCGGGCATGCCCAGAGCGCGAAGCACTGGCGCGACACCCACGTCCGCATCACCGGGCCGGCCGTCTCGCCACTCCAGAGTGCGTTTCTCGACAACTGGAACACCTGTGAGGACGAGCTGCTGCTCAACGCGCGCGACTTTCCGGTGCAGGAGGAGCGTGGCAGCCTCACGGTCGCCACGATCGTCAGCTCGCCCTCGAATGGCACGTCCCCGGCGCAGCGCGTGATGGCCGCCTGCGTGGCCGGTGCGGAGCATACGCTGCACATCACCAACCCCTACTTCATCCCCACGCGGGGCTTCCGCCGTGCGCTCGGCCACGCGGTGGAGCAGGGCGTCGATGTGAAGGTCATCATGCCGGGCCCGTATCACGACCAACCAGTCGTGCGGCGCGCCAGCCGGCACACGTGGCCGAGCCTCCTTCGCCGCGGCGTGGCGCTGTACGAGTATCAGCCGACGATGATCCACGCCAAGACCCTGGTCGTGGACGACTCGGTCATCCTCGTGGGCTCGATCAACTTCGACCCGCGCTCATTCTCGCTGAACGCTGAAGCCGGCATCGTCGCGGCGGACGCGACGCTGGCGGCCCGCATGAACGAAACGTTCGCCGCCGACCTGGCGCAGAGCATTCAAGTGACCCACGAAACCATCGCCGCCCGGCGCTGGTGGTCACGTGCGACCGACGCGGTGTGCTACTGGATTCGCGCCCAGCTCTGACCGAGCGATTGCTGTCATCCTGAGCGAGTGTTGTCATCCTGAGCGAGTGTTGTCATCCTGAGCGAAGCAGCCTGCCCTCGAGGAGCGAAAGCGACGAAGGGAAGG
>JBDTYL010000099.1:0-3867 GCA_040005695.1 bacterium
ACGCGCATCCAGCTGTTCGCGCTCAAGTCCGGCAGCGGGAAGAACAACAGCTTCGGTATCGGCTCGCGCATCGAGCTGCGCGCGGGCGAGCTGTACCAGACACGCGTGGTCACGGACCGCGCGACGGTGTTCGGGCTGGGCAAGCACCTCAAGGCGGACGTCGTGCACATCGAGTGGCCCAACGGCGTGCCGCAGTCGATCCACTTTCCCGGCACCGACCAGGACGTCCTCGAGCTGGAGACGCTCAAGGGCTCCTGCGCGTTCCTCTACGCGTGGAATGGCGAACGCTTCGACCTCGTCACCGACGTGATGTGGCGCAGCGCGCTCGGCATGCCCCTCGGCATGATGGGCGGCGGCAACATGGCGTACGCGCCGGCGGGTGCGTCGCAGGAATACCTGCGCATCGCCGGCAGCGCGCTCAAGCCGCGCGACGGTCGCTACACGCTGCAGCTCACGGAGGAGTTGTGGGAGACTGCGTACGCCGACCAGCTCAAGCTGCTCGCGGTGGACCATCCCGATTCCGTCGAGGTGTTCGTGGACGAGCGGTTCGTGCCGCCCGCGCCCGTGTCACTGCGCCTCTACAAGGCCGTCCATCCGCACGCGCCGCTTTCAGCCGTCGATGAGCGGGGCAATGATGTCCTGCCGGCGTTGCGCGCGCGCGACAACGTGTACGTATCGAACCTCACGCCGCTCGAGTACCAGGGCGTGGTGCAGCCGCACGACCTCGTGCTCGATCTCGATCGCGACGCGCGGCGCGCGGGCACGTACCTGTTCCTCCGCGGCTGGATCTACCCGACGGACGCGAGCATCAACGTCGCCTTGTCGCAGCAGTCGAAGGTGAAGCTGGCCATGCCTTCGCTCGAGGTGCGAGACGCGAAGGGCAAGTGGGTGACGGCCATCGCCAACCTCGGCTTTCCGTCGGGCAAGGACAAGACGATGATCGTGGATCTCGCCGGCAAGTTCCCCACGGCCGATCATCACGTGCGCATTCGCACGAACATGCAGATCTACTGGGATCAGGCGTTCGTGTCGAATACGGTGTCGTCGGCGCCGGTGAAGGTCACGGACCTCACGCCGCTCTCCGCCGACCTTCATTACCGCGGCTATTCACGCACGTTCCGGAAGGGTGGCCGGTACGGCCCCTGGTGGTTCGCGTATGGCGACGTGAGCACGGAGTCGCCATGGCGTCCCATCACTGGCGCGTTCACGCGCTTCGGCGACGTGATGCCGCTGCTCCGTAGCCCCGACGACATGTACGTCATCATGGCGCCGGGCGACGAGGCCACGCTGCAGTTCGACGCTGCGTCGGCGGATTCGATTCCGAAGGGGTGGACGCGCGACTTCCTCCTCTACACCGACGGGTGGATCAAGGACTCGGACCTGAACACGGCGCATGGAACCACGGTGGGGCCGCTCCCGTTCCACAGGATCAAGGACTATCCGTACGCGGCGGGCGAGGCCTATCCGACCGACTCGGCACACCAGCGCTACCAGCGCGACTACAACACGCGGGTCGTCCGCAGCGGCGCCGTCGCGAAGGGACCGTATATTCACAAGTGATGCAGCACCCCGCCCTGCGACGCGCCATCATCGCCATCCCGTTTTTCGCGGCCATCGGCCTGGCGGTCCGCCTGGACCACGGGCCCATCGGCGCGCCCGCGGATGCCGGTAACCCTGGCTTCATGTTGCGCGACGAGACGGCGCAGGCGGGCATTCACTTCGTGCACCACCGGCCGGAGTTCGACGTGAAGATCCGCAACGTCGAGCCGCATGTGGCGGCGGTGGGCGCGGGGGTGTCCGTCGCCGACTTCGACGGCGATGGCTGGCCTGACCTCTACTTCACCAACAGCCGCTTCGGCGAGCCGAACGCGCTCTATCGCAATCGTGGCGACGGCACCTTCGAGGACGTCGCCGCCAGTGCTGGCCTCGCGGACCTGAACAAGCCTGGCGAGGGCGTGTCGATGGGCAGCGTCTGGGGCGACTTCGACAACGACGGCCACGAGGACGTGCTCGTCTATCGCTACGGTTACCTCGCGCTCTTCCGGAACCTCGGCAACGGCCACTTCCAGGACGTGACCGAGGCCGCGGGGCTGCGTCGCTGGGTGAACAGCAACAGCGCGATCTGGCTCGACTACGATCGCGACGGCCTGCTCGACCTCTACGTCACCGCGTATTTTCGCAGCGACATCGACCTGTGGCACCTCGCGTCGACGCACATCATGCACAACAGCTTCGAGTTCGCCACCAACGGCGGCAAGAACCTGCTGTTCCATAATCTCGGCGGCGGCAGGTTCGAGGACGTCACGGACAAGATGGGGGTCGGCGGATCGCGCTGGACGCTGGCCGCCGCATCCGCGGACTTCAACGGCGATGGGTGGCCCGACATCTACGTCGCGAACGACTACGGCCCCGAGGAGCTCTACCTCAACGACCACGGCCACCATTTCGTGCTCTCCTCGGCCGGCCTCGAGAGCGAGTCCAAGAGCGGCATGTCGGTCGCGCTGGGTGACGCGTACAATCGCGGCCGCCTCGACGCGTTCGTGACGAACATCTCCGAGCGCGGCTACATCTTCCAGAACAACAATCTCCGGCTCAACGAGATGACGGAGCGCGGCGCGTTCAAGAACGTTGCCGACGCCATCGTGGCGAACGCGGGCTGGGCGTGGGGCTCGCAGTTCGGCGACTTCAACAACGACGGCATGAACGAGCTGTTCGTCGCGAACGGGTTCATCTCGGCAGATTCGAACAAGACGTACTGGTACGCGATGTCGAAGATCGCCGGCGCCAACGGCCGGCTGTTCGAGGATGCGAGTACCTGGCCGGCGTTCGGCACCTCGAGCCTGTCGGGCTACGAGCGGTCACGCGTGTACCTCAATCGCGGGCTCGCCGGCTGGGTGGACGTGGCCACGAAGGTGGGCGTCACCGACAACCGCGACGGGCGCGCCGTCGCGCTCGCGGACCTCTCGAACCGCGGCGCGGAAGACGTGATCGTGGCGAACCAGAACCAGCCGGCACTGCTCTATCGCGATTATCCGGATTCGAGCAACCACTGGATCGCCTTCACGCTCACGGGCACGCGCAGCAACCGGAGCGCGATCGGCGCGGAAGTGGAAATCGAGTTCGGGGACACACGCCAGCGACGCGTGGTGGATGGCGGCATGGGCTTCGCGAGCCAGAACGACAGGCGGCCGCACTTCGGCGTGGGTCATCACGAATGGGTGGATCGAGCCATCATTCACTGGCCCTCTGGCACGCGCCAGGTGCTCCAGCATCTCGCGGTGGATCAGTTCCACGCCGTCACGGAACCGGCGCGGTGACCCACCTGGCGGAGCCCGACGTGCGCGAGCGGCAGGGGCTGCTCGGGTTGTGGGATCGCAGTGTCGCGATCGACCCCAAGTACCTGATCGCCTTCCTCATCACGCTGGTGCTGGTGGCCGCGCAGCTCCGCTATCACATGGTGGGCGGCTACGGGCGACTCGCACTGGCGCTGCTCACCTGCGTGGTGACGGAAGCGTTGCTGTCGTGGTTCACGCGTGGCACCGTGGCGAACCTGCTGAGCGCCTACATCAGCGGCATCAGCCTCGCGCTGCTCACGAAGCCACAGGGGGGCGCGCTGTGGCCCTTCGCGCTTGGCGGCTTCCTCGCCATCTCATCGAAGTACGTGCTGCGCTATCGCGACAACCATCTCTGGAATCCCACCAACTTCGCGATCGTTGCGCTGCTGCTCGCCGCGCCCGGCAGCGTGTCGGTGCTGAGCCACCAGTTCGGGAGCGACCTGCTGACGAACCTGGTGATCTGGACATTCGGCCTCGTCATCGCGGCGCGTGTGCGCGTGCTGCACATCACGCTCACGTACGTCGTGAGCTT
>JBDTYL010000100.1:0-10112 GCA_040005695.1 bacterium
AGGGCCGCGATCCGGTCCGGCTGGCCAGTCGCATGGTCCCCGATCGGGTGGCAGCGGCGGTGGACGTCCCGCTGAGGGCGGCGGTGCCGCACGCGGCGGATCCGGCCGGAGTCGTGGTGGTAGCGGGCGCGGCGGCAGCGGCTCGTCCAGCGGCGGGCCTTACCGGTAACCCCAGTCGCTGCGCTCACGACTGCTTGGAGCGCTGCGCACAATGACCCTGGTGTGAGCATCGAAGCTCTATCAGTCATTGTGACGGATTTCTGGAACCGCGAAATCTGACCGCAACCGGCCACGCACATGCGCTCATGGCTGACCGGAGGCCGGGACACCGCGACGCGCCGGCGCTCGTCGGACACGTCGGCCGGCAGGCTTGCTTACGCGCCGGACGAATGACGCGCGTGGCGGCGCGGCATCGGTTGCAACTTACAGCGTAGACCGAAACGGCTCACGAGCTGTGTTGCCTGGCGGTAGTGCAGGGTGGTGCGGTCGTGACGGCGACCACCACACGACACGTCTGGCCGCCAACCAACTACGTCATGATGGCATGCTCAGGCGCGCTGCGTCGTGCGCGATCCGTGGGCGAAAGTCGCAGTGGCTCCGGCTCCCTACAGCCTTCATGGTAATAAGCGAGCTCGTCAGCCAGTGTTGAAAGAGCCATATAATGTACATTATCATCATGGCTAATTTGTCTTATCAATCAACACGTTAATACAACATCACAATTCTTCAACGCTGCTGTTCGCGCATGAAAATACTGACTTCCGTAATACGAAGCGCGGTGACTTTGCCGGCTCCGGACGAATGTGCCTCGCTCGCACATTGATCGGGAAGTCGGTCCGAACAGGATACATCCTCGCAGTTGACAATCTGGCTGTAATCGATTGACGCTTCACCATGCTCGTCGTTACCTCGCACCGCAGGTTCCTGATGGCATGAGCGGTCAGGTCGGCGGGTCCGTGATCAATGCGCTCGACTTGGCCAGCACGAGACAATTCTGCAGCGCCAGATCGACCGTGCATCCTGCCCACCGGCTCTGGCAAGGCGCATTGAGATCCCGGGAATTGGTTGCCGAGCTGAAGCATAAGTTGATGATCGGCTGGCGAATAACAATGGTAGGATGCAGAAATAGCGATGGGCTCACGGCCACTTGAAGCGCACTGTCATGATACACGACAGTGGCTTATCTCATCGCGGTCACGGCGCAAGGACTGGTTCGGCACGGAGTCGGGAAGAACCAACGCCGTTGCGGGGAGGGACGCACCGCCGGGGCAAGCGCTATGGTCATCGTCCAAACCCCTTAGTGATCAGGAAAAAAGGCGGGGGCGACTTTCGTCGCCCCCGCCTTCCTGCGTGACTTCGTTATGGATGCCGCGTCGGCCGACTCCCGGACAGCTACTTCACGGGCGCCATCGTGGTGCCGTACTTCGCGTTGATCGCGGTGATGAGGTCGTTCGCGATGAGGATGTGGCCTGCGGCCGCCGGGTGGACGCCATCGAGCGAAAAGAGGGTGCCGAACGTGGCTGTCGAGCTCGCCAGGTTCGGGAAGGCCGGGATGGCGCCGTTGGCGTGCTGCGCGACAAGAAGCGGGTTCGGGTCATAGTAGGCGAACCCGATGCTCGCAGCCTTGGCGGCGATGTAGTTGTTGTACCCCGTGATGGCCGCTGACAGCGTGACCTGCTCCGTCGGGTCGAGCACGAAAAGGTCACCCAGCGGGGCCGGATAGCCGGTCTTGTCGCACGATATGGTCGCCGGATGCGTGCCCGCCTTGATGGCCACCAGCAGCTGCTGGATTTCGAGAAGGGAGGTCGACCCGGTGCAGTTCGGCTGGATGACGACGGTCTTGCCCGTGGCGGCGTTGATGCCCGTCTGGACGGCCGGCGATGCCAGCACCGCGGCCGGGCTCATCGCGGCGACGCCGGAGACTTGCACCACCCCGATCAACACGCCCCGGAGGCCCGGCGCGCTGTCCGTGAGCTGCTTGATCATGGCGTCGTAGCTCGTCTGAAACTGTGCCTGCGTGCTCACGATACCCGGCGAGTACGGCGTACCAGCCACCAGGATGCCTGAAAGGCCGGCGCTGAGCACATCATTGTTGCCGATCCAGATGGTCGCGAAGGTGGGCCGCGCGTCCAGCGCACGGGACACCTGCGTCTTGCCGCCGAGGATGAATGTCGTCAGCGCGTTGGAGGCCACGGTCGACGGCGAGCTCGGATCGAGCACCCGGGCACCCGGCACCGCGACATTGTTGAGTGCATCCGTCACGGACGACGTCGTGCGCAGCGCACACGGCGTGGCGGTAGACAGGAGAGCGCCCGTGAGCCCGTTCGCTATCGGCGGAGGACAGCCCGGCATCGCCAATGACGCGTAGTGATACTGGGTCCCCATCTGGGCGGCCAGAAGCCGTGCAAAACTTTGCCGCTGGGTGGAATCGTTGATGCCGTTGCTCTGAAAGCCCGCGGTGATGCTGTTGCCGAGCGCGACATAACTCGTGAAGATGTCACCACCCGCTGGCGTGACCGGTCCAAGGACCTTGCTGTGGTTCTCGCACGCGGCAAGCCCGACGAGGGCGCCGAACGCCGCCACGCGGGCGAGATGATTCAGTCGATACATCCTGATGTCTCCGGGCGTGGATTAGAAGGAGTACTTGAGGCCGAACGAAAAGATGTTCGCGTTCAGCGCGTAGGACCCGCTGTTCAGTGCGAGAGCCTGGGCAGACGTCATCCCGGGCGTGCGCTCGTCGATGCGGCCGCGTGAGCCCTGCGTGAAGATGTGCGAATAGGCCGCATCCAGGACGAAGCCGCCCATGAGCGGCAAGCCCCCGCCGATCATGACGAGTTCACGATCCATCTCCGGGAGCAACGGCGTGACAGTTTCCGGCGGTGCGGCCGAGCTCGCCGCCGAAAATCCCGCGCGCAGCGCTCCCCCGTTCATATACCGGTGCTCGGCACCCAGGCGGATGGACGACGTATTGTTGTAATTCTCCTCGAGCACCTTGCTCGGCGCCGCACCTTGGAAGTTCACCGGGAGCTGCCTGAACGACTTCCACCCGACGTACGCGTAGTCCACGCTGAGCGTCGTATTGGTGAAGCCGGAATATCCCACGCCAACCTGAACCTGTGCCGGATGCTGGATGCTGGTCTGCACCTTCTGGGCGACCAGTGCGCCAGTACCTGTGAACTGAGGGGCGACCACAGCATACAGCGGCGTGCCCGCCGGCAGGCCGAAGGGGTTGTTCGCCGCCAGCGTCAGGTTCATCGGCGTTTGCGCGAATGTCGCGTCCGCATCGCTGTAGTTGAACGTGAGCTGCGACAGGGCGCGGAGGCCCAGTTCCCAGTTCGCGTTGATGCGGCCATGAAGTCCGACGTCGAAGCCGTAGGCCATCGCGGAACCCTTCAGCGTGGCGCGTCCGAACTCCGTGTACTTCGGGATGCCGAGGTTCCCGAACGTCACGCCGGGGGTCGTGGTAGGCGTGGTGGCGAGGTCGATGCCCTGCACCAGTTCGACCGAGGAATGGCCGATAACCGGTCCACCGCCAATTGACCAGTTATCCGTGATCTGATACGCGAAGTTCGGCTGGACGTATATGGTCTGGAGCGAGGCCTTCTTGGCGGAAAAGCGTCCCGGAAAGTCATCGCCCCATTGCGACGTGAGGCCATACGGCACGTAAACGCCAATGCCGTACGCCGACTTGCCCGAACGATAGTTCAGGAAGACATGCGGCACGACCGCCGTGGGGATGTCCCCCTCGTAGCGACGAAAGCTCGTGTCGCGCGTGAATGCCGCGTCGAGCTTGATGATGGCCGCGCCGCCCAGAAACGCGAGGCCCTCCTTCCGCGGCATGGCGCCGGGGTTCCAGTAGATCGTGGACGGGTCGTCGCACACGGCGCCCGTGACCGCGAAGCCGCGCGCGAGGGCGCATGAGCCGATTTCATTCAGGCCGAACGCCTGGGCGCCGGCCACCGCCGGCAGGCCGAGCAATGCGAGGGCGATCGTGTACCGTGAGGCACGGTAGAGCGTCATCTGTGTCCTCCTGAGGGGCACGCGGAGAGAGGGAGGTGTTCCGCGCGAGCAGAGTTGCCGGGTGCCACACGGCGATGAGGGAAATGTACACCGAGGGGGGAAAAGTTGGCGGCGCATAATATAGACTCCCCAACATCGATTTGTCGCTAGGCGCGCGAGACCAATCTCAAAGTCCGGCAGGGCGGTGTCGCGTCCCGCCGCATTGTCGGACCAGGCACCTGCAACGGATGGCCTCCGTTGCGGCGGCATTGCCAGGCCGGTTCGATGCTCACCGGAGCAGTGAGCGTCAGGGTCGAATGGAGAGGCTCACGTAATAGCGCCACTCCTTCGTCACGGGCGCATCGAGTGCGCGGGCGAAGCCCGCGAGGACGTCAACGTCCGGTGTGCCCAGCGCAGGCACGGCAGGCACGCGCTCGCGGAACTCCACTCCGTAGCTGCGCAGTGAGGTGCGATAGAGGTCCGGGCTGGCCCCCGCATAGAACAACTCCAGCGGAGGAAGGGGAACGCCCACCCGGAAGCTGCTGAAGGTATTCGCGGTTGAGCTTCCGACGGGGTACGCCGGCGCATCCACGCGACGGCTGTCGAACAGCGGGTCGATGAGCGGCGACGCGAAACCGCCGATGGCAAACCGCTCACGCTCGCTGCCGTCTGCGCCGCCCATGGATCCGTAGGCCAGGCGCAGCGTGGTGAGCGCGCCGGTGCCGGATCCCGCGCCGAAGAAGAACGCACTCCGCAGGCGGTGATACGACGTTCCGTCGATGCGCCCCACTTCGGCGACGTTCGTCAGCTGTTCCTGGTACCGAATCGCCTCGTCGCGCTGCCTGCCGACGATGGTGAAACCGCCGACGACGGCCTCCCGCGTCCGCGACGCGAAGGCCTCCGAGTGTTGCCGTTCGCCCAGCGCCGCGAGGGTTCCGTCGACCTGGCCGCCGTCGATGACGCGCGTACGTTGCAGGCGAAGCGCACCGCCCGAGCGGGTGAGGTCCAATCCGGCACCATACGCCGGCGCATACCGGGCGGACGGACCCTCGTGCGAGCTCCAGAGGGCAAGCGTGCGTTCCGTGCGCGTCGCACGCGACGTGACGGTGAGGGCGACGCCCGCCGGAAGGGAGCCGGCGCCCATGGCAGCCAGTCCCGCGACGCCAAACCGTCCCACGGGGTCGCTGCGCACGACGCCCAGCAGCAGGGAGCTTCCACCGAATCCCGTGGTACCGGCAGGGACGTAGCGGTACCGCGACGGGCCGATGCCGTACGGGTGATCGGCTCCCAGGGAAGCAAGCGACGGACGACGGCTGGTGTCGCCGGTCGCGAGGACGATCCTGGGCGGGAGGATGGGGGACGCAGGATCGACGAGGCCGAGGCGCATCGGAACGGACGCGTTTGCGGCGCGCGCGATGGACGCGCTATCCGGATGGAGGCGCCGGAGGTCGTAGCCGTTGGCCTCGAGCGACAGGAACCACAGCGCGCCGTCGGGAGCCACGTCAGCGCCCACCGCCGCGCCCGTGACTGCGGTGAGGCGCGTGGCGCGCGCGTCGTCGGGATCGAGGCGCTCGAGGTTCGCGACCCCTCCGGCTTCCGACGTCGTGACGATGGTCGTGCCGTCCACGGCGAACGTGGCGTCGTAGCGCGTCACGCCGTCGTCCGGATCCGCGTAGCGAGCCCCGGTACCGTCGGGCGCCATGCGCACGATGCGCCACCGGTCGCCGGACTGTTCGGCCACCACGATCTCCCCGGTGGTCTTCGAGACCCGCGGTCGATAGTAATTGCGCAGGACGCTGCCGGCTGCGAGCACCTGGACTGCACCGGAGGCGAGGTCGACGCGGACGAGGTCGCACCAGCCGTGGTCACAGCGCACGGCAGCCGCAGACCGTCCGTCGCGCAACGGGTCGGCGTCACGGATGGACGCACCGGTGGTGATGCGGCGCAGATTGCCGTCTTCCGCGCTCCAAATGAAGAGGTCGGGCCGGATGGTGCCGTCGTGCAGCGGCATGCGGCGCGTCACGAGGAGGTGACGGTTGTCGGGCATCCAGCGCGGTGACTCGTACGGATAGCCGTCGCCGGCAACGAGCGAGATGATGGTGTGACGCGGCGGCGGATAGAAGGCGCGGTCCGGCACGTCCTCGGGATCGCGCTCGCGCTGCGCCGCGCGACGCGCCTCGGCGAGCGTGTCCGGCGCGTCTGCCGTGCTCCACACCACCAGTTCACTCGGCAGCGTGCGGTGGCGGATCGTGAGCGCGACGAACCGTCCATCCGGGGAAATCGCGGGATCGCCAGTATTGCGCTCGAGGCGCTGCACGAGCGTGCCGCGCACGAGTGCGTCGCGCGCGAGCGTGCGCTCGAACGCGAGCGCATCGGCGGTGACTTCCGCCACGAAGCGCACGTAGAGGGTGGCGGGCGCATCACCGTAGACACCGGTGAAGGCGGCGTCGAAGGATCGCACGGTCTTCGCCGTCATCCGGCGCCAGAGCGCGGTGACGCTCGAGTCGCCGCCGCGGCGGGCGAGCCATTCGAAGAACGCGGAGCCGGCCAGGTATGCGAAGTTGCCCGTCTCGAATGGTCCCGTGGCGCTCAGCTGCGCGTAGCCGGGCAGCCGCCCTTCGAGCGCGAACTGACGCAGCACGGCGGCGCGCCACGCGTGGTTGGGCCGGCCGGAGCCGGTGACGCGTCCCTCGACATACGTCGCGTACCCCTCGAGCGCCCACCGCGGCGCCGCTACGGGAATGGGTCCCAGCGGCACGGGCGACAGCGACCAGTAGAGTTGCTGCAGGCGGTTGCGCGATGGACGATCGAGGTGCGCGACGTGCGCGAACTCGTGCGTGGCGACGAGCTCGCCCCAGACGCGGAAGTTGCCCACCTCCTCGCGCGGATCCGGCGGCGTGGGATAGAGCACGATGGTGGGTGCATCGAGCGTCGTGAAGGCCGCGCCGTTGGCATCGTTGGTGGGATCGTCCACGACGATGTGCACGCGCCTCGGCGGGAGGTACCCCACGACTCGTCCGACCTGGTCGCGGACGCCTTCCATGCGCGCGGCGAGCGCGAGCGTCCACTCGCGGTACTGCTCAGGAAAGTGGAAGACGAAGTGCGGGGTCTCGACCGAGCGCCATTGGAGCCAGGGACGGACGGTCTGCGCTGCGGCGGCGGGCGCGGCGGCGCACAGGAGCGCGGTGGCCACCAGCACCAGCGCCACGAGTTGCCGCAGGGCGCCTCGAAAAAACGGAAGGGACGCGTGCTCGTAGCGCGCGTCCCTCACCGCGTGATTCCTCCTGGGGGCCAGGCCCTGTCAGCCACGCGCGGGGGTCTTCCCGCGCAGTCGATCCTGCAACCACGTGAGCGGGACGACGAACAGCGGCGTGAGGACCACACCAAGCAGGGTGTTGATCCACACGAGCGCGATGTAGAAGCAGCAGAGGCCGAGCCCGACCCAGATGATGCCCAGCGGACCGTGAGTTTCCAAGTGATGCTCCTGTCGCCGTGATTCCGATCGTGACGGCGTGAAGATAGCGCGGCGTGCCGTGTCAATCCAGAGGGCGTTGCCTACGCGAGTCATCCGGGCGGCACTATATTGCACCCATGCGTCCCGACCCTTCGCGCGCCGTGGCGGCCGCGGCGCGACGTGCCGCCCGGATGACGGATGCACCGCTGCTGCTCGCGGTGTCCGGCGGCCTCGATTCCATGGCACTGCTGTGCGCAATGACATCGGTGGCGCACGCGCGCATTGCCGCGGTGGCAACGTTCGACCATCGCACAGGTCCCGCCGCGGCGGATGCCGCGCGGCACGTCCGGGACGTCGCGTTGGCGGCGGGGCTGCCGGTGATCGAAGGGCACATGCGAGGGCCCGACTCGACGGGCGATGGGCGTGAAGCCGCGTGGCGCGCCGCGCGTCATGGTTTCCTGGCAGCGATGGCGGCGGAGCGAGGCGCGCGGGTGGTCACCGCCCATACGGAAGACGACCAGCTTGAAACGGTGCTCATGCGCGTGCTGCGTGGAAGCGGCGCACGTGGGCTCGCGGGGCTCACCACCGATGTGATCATTCGCCCATTCGTCGCGCTGCGCCGCAGCGTGCTCGCCGAGTACCTGCGCGCGGTGCCGATGACGTGGGTGGAAGACCCGAGCAACCTGTCGCGCGAGTTCCTGCGCAATCGCGTGCGCCACGACCTGCTGCCGGCGCTCCGGCGCGTGCGTCCCGGAATCGACGAAGACCTGCTGGCGACGGCGCGGCGCGCGACCACGCTGCGCAGCGAGATCGAGGCGTACGTGGCAGCCCGGCTGCGTCCCGTGTGCAGCGGTCCGGGGCGCGTGCGCGTTGCCTCACGGGAACTGAGCGGCTATGATCGAGATTCCCTTGCAGTACTCTGGGCCGCGCTGGCCGGCCGTGCAGGCCTGGCGCTGGACCGTCGCGGAACAGAGCGTCTTGCCGAGTTTACCAGCAGTAGCCCCAGGCGCGGTGTGATGCCGCTCGCTGGCGGATGGCGTCTCGAGGCAACTCGCGATGCCTACATCCTCGAGAAGCACGCGGTGACGGCTCCGTTACGGGCGGTTCGGCTGCCGGAGGCGGGGTCGATGGAGTGGGGCGGGTTTCGCTTTCACGTCAGCCCGCGCGCATCCTCGTCGCCATGGGCGGCGTCGATCGCGGCGTCGGAGGGGGCTGTGGTCCGACCGTGGTTGGCCGGCGACCGGCTGGAGGCGGCGGGCCACCAACCGCGTCGTCGTGTGACACGCTACTTATCAGATGTGGGCGTGCGTGGGACGGAGCGCGATGGCTGGCCTGTCGTGGTGGATGGAGCCGACGTGGTGTGGATTCCAGGAGTGCGCCGCAGCGACGCGGCAACCGATCGGTCCGGCAGGCCGGTTCGACATTATGTCTGTGAACGAATCGATCGCTGATCCACGGCTCGAAGGCCGGGCACTTCGCCGCATCGTCTACACGGCGGGAGACATCGCGGGCCGGGTGCAGGAGTTGGGGCAGGAGATCACCATGGCGTACCCCGAGGGCGACCTGCTCGTCCTCGGCCTGCTGAAGGGCAGCTTCATCTTCCTCAGCGACCTCGTCCGGCAGATCAACCGTCCCCTTCATGTAGATTTCCTTGTCGCGTCGAGCTACGGCGAGTCGATGGTATCGAGCGGAAACGTGCGACTGGTGTATGATCCGGAGACGGCACTCGAGGGGAAGCACATCCTGCTGGTCGAGGACATCGTCGATACCGGGCGGACACTCAACCGCCTGATGGAACTGTTGAAGGCACGGAATCCGCGTTCCCTCGAGATCTGCGCGCTACTGCACAAGCACATCGCCGACGAACTCAAGTACGAGACGAAGTTCATCGGTTACGACGCACCGCACGAGTTCCTGGTCGGTTACGGGTTGGATCACGCCGAAAGTTTCCGGCATCTGCCATACATCGCGAGCTTGCTGTAATGCCTGTATCAACACCGCCGAAAAACGGCAACAACAACAGCGGATTCAACTGGGGGCGCTTCTCGAAGACGCTCTCGTTCTGGATTCTCATCATCCTGATCCCCGTCGCGCTCATCCAGTTGAGCGGCAAGAGCGCCGACGCGGCGGCGGATATCTCCTACACTCAATACAAGCAGGAGCTCGACCGGAACAACATCGCCGAGGTCACGATGTCGGCGGGGAAGAACGTCGTGGGCACCTTCCGGGAGCCCACGGTGGTCGCCGGCAAGCCTGCGAAGAAGTTCACGGCGCAACTGCCCGTCGCGAACTCCCAGACGGCGCTCGACCAGCTCGACGCGAAGGGAGTGAAGGTGACGTCGCAGGATCCCAAGCCGAGCGTGATGGCGTGGGTGATCAACTTCCTGCCCTGGCTGCTGCTGATCGGCTTCTACCTGTTCCTCTTCCGCCAGATGCAGGCGGGCGGCAACAAGGCATTCTCGTTCGGCAAGTCCAAGGCGAAGCTCCTCACGGGCGATACGCCAAAGGTCACGTTCGCGGATGTGGCCGGGGCGGACGAGGCGGTCGAGGAACTCCACGAGATCAAGGAGTTCCTGCAGGAGCCGGCGAAGTTCCAGGCCGTCGGCGCCAAGATCCCCAAGGGCGTGCTGCTCTACGGGCCGCCCGGTACCGGTAAGAC
>JBDTYL010000101.1:0-21850 GCA_040005695.1 bacterium
GCTCAGGATGACAAAGGGGGGTGTGCGCAGGATGACAAAGGGGGGTGTGCGCAGGATGACAAAGGGGGGTGCGCGCAGGATGACGAAGGGGGGCAGCGCGAACGTCAGGTGCTTCGGCCCGCGCCAGCACGGATTGTCATCCCGAGCGAAGCGAGGGATCTGCTTGAACAGAACGGCCCGGTAACCCATTGGGCCGAGCCGGGTGTCGAACCATTGGGGATCGTTCCGCGTAGATGAAGGTAGAGTGCGGTGTGAGCGCCCCGAGGCACGGTGGCGGAAGCACCTGTTCCCCCGTGCACCTCAGCGTTCGGAGCTTGAGTGGGAGCTGCGTTCGAATCCGTTCTCACCTTCCTCTTCAAGTATCCGCCGCGCGTATTCCAGCGCGGCGACTTCGTGGTCGCGCCAGTAGTGCCGGTGCTCCTCCTCGGGCTGGTGGCCGTGGGAGCCCTCGCGCTGGTGGCGCTCACCTACCGCCGCGTGCAGGCGGTGAGCACGACGGACCGCGCCGTGCTCGGCACGCTGCGCGCGATCGCGATCCTGCTGGTGCTGGGCTGCCTCATGCGGCCCACGGTGGTGCTCTCCAGCGCCGTGAACCAGCGGAACGTGTTCGCCGTGCTGCTGGACGACTCGCGCAGCATGCGCCTGCGCGACGTGGACGGCACCGCGCGACTCGCGGCAATGCAGCGGGTATTCGCGGACTCCGCCACGCTGATGCACCGGCTGTCACAGCGGTTCGCGCTGCGCATCTTCCGCTTCGCGGCGGATGCCGCACCGTCGTCCGGCGCGGCGACGCTCACGGGCGCGGGCGGCCGCACCGACCTCGCGGGCGCACTGGACGTCACGCGCGAGGATCTCGCCGGCATGCCGCTCGCCGGCGTGGCCGTCGTCACCGACGGTGCGGACAACGGTGGCGGCGACCTCGCGGCGTCGCTGCTTGCGCTCCGCGCGCGGCGCGTGCCCGTCTACACCATTGGCGTGGGGCAGGAACGCTTCGCGCGCGACATCGCCGTGGAGCGCGTGACCGCGCCATCCGTCGTGCTCTCCGGCTCGACGCTGGTGCTCGACGCCGCCATCGCCGTGCGCGGCGCTCGCGGCGAGCGGACGACCGTGACCGCCGAGGCGAACGGTCGCATCGTGGCGAGCGAGGATGTGCGGCTGCCGGACAACGGCGACATCGCACGCGTGCGACTGCGGGTACCGCCACTCAAGGCTGGCACGTATCAACTTTCTGTGCGTGCGAAACCGCTCGCCAACGAGACGGTCACGGAGAACAACGCGTATCACACCGTCATCGACGTGCGGCCGGGACCCCGGCGCATCCTCTACCTCGAAGGCGAACTGCGTCCGGAGTTCGCATTCCTCCGCCGCGCGGTGGAGGCGGACAGCGGTCTCGAAGTGGTGGGCCTCATGCGCAGCGCCGACCGGAAGTTCCTGCGCCTCGGCGTACTGGACAGCCTCGAGCTGGTGACGGGCTTCCCTACGAAGCGTGAAGAACTCTTCCGCTTTCGCGCGATCGTGCTCGGCAGCATCGAGTCGTCGTTCTTCAGCGGAGACCAATTGCGCATGCTGGCCGAGTTCGTGAGCCAGCGCGGCGGGACGCTGCTGGCACTCGGCGGACGCTCCTCGCTGGGAGAAGGTGGCTACTCCGGCACCCCCATGGCGGAGGTGCTGCCGGTGACGCTCGGCGGCGGTGCGGCGGATTCGAACGCGCCCGCGATTCCGCTCGCGATCCGGCCCACTGCGGCTGGTCTCGGACAGGCAGCGCTACAACTGCGCACGTCGGACGCCGCGAACGTGGCGCGATGGGATTCGCTGCCGGTGCTCACGTCCGTGAACCGGCTCGGCGCGCTCCGCTCGGGCGCGACAGTGCTGCTCACCGGCCGTACCGGTGGCAACGCCGGCAAGGGACAGGACGTCCCCGTGCTCGCCTACCAGCGTTACGGCCGAGGTTTGGGCGCGGTGCTCGGCGTGCAGGACACGTGGCTCTGGCGGATGGACGCCAGCATGCCCGCGACGGATGCGACGCATTCGACGTTCTGGCGGCAATTGCTGCGGTGGGCCGTGGAGGGCGTGCCGGACCAGGTGGAGATCGCAGCCGTGCCGTCGCGCGTAGCGCCCGGCGAGCCTGTGACGCTGCGCGCGCACGTGAACGATTCCACGTTCATGGACATCAACGACGCCACCGTGTCCGCGCGCGTGACGACGCCGGCGGGACACCAGCTGACGGTGCCGCTGGAGTGGTCGCTGCACGAGGATGGCACGTACATCGGTCGCTTCATCGCGCAGGAAGCCGGCGTCTACTCACTCGCGGCGGCAGTGCGCCGTGGTCGCGACTCCACGCAATCGGCAGGCAGTTCGCTGCTCGTGGATGACCAGGGTGCCGACGTGGAGCAGGCGGAGATGCGCGCGCCGCTGCTGCGCCGCATCGCGAAGGAGACCGGCGGTCGCTACTATCCGCTCGCCGACGCGAACCGGTTGGCCGACGATGCGGTCTACACGGAGGCGGGGATCACGGTGCGCGACGCACGCGATCTCTGGGACATGCCGGCGGTTTTCCTCGTCCTGGTGGTGCTGATGGGTGCGGAGTGGGTGTATCGTCGCCGGCGGGGACTCGCGTGAGGCGTGCAGGGTGGACTTTCGCGCTTGTGTTGGCGGTCGTTGCCATGCCGACGATCGTGGCCGCGCAGCGCGTGCATGTGCTGATCGTGACGGGGTTATCGGGCGAGCCGCAATTCAAGCAGCCGTTCCTCGAGGCGGCGGCGACGCTGGCCGACTCCGCGCGTCGCAAGTGGGGCGTGGCCGACTCGAGCCTCATCGTACTCGCCGAGGATCCCGCTGCGGACCCGACGCACATCACCGGCCGCTCGACGCGAGAGGAAGTGGCGCGCGCCTTCCTGCGGTTGTCGCGCCGCGTCGCGCCGGGCGACGTGTTGCTCGTGTTCCTCAACGGCCATGGCGCAGGCGAGGGACCGACATCACGCGTGAACCTGCCCGGTCCCGATCCCACGGCCACGGATTTTGCCAACTGGCTGGTTGGATTCGCGCGGCAGACCGTGGTGTTCGTGAATGCCGCCAGCGGCAGCGGCGATTTCGTTCCGGTCCTCGCGGGTCCCGGCCGGGTCGTGGTCACGGCAACCCGCACCGGCATCGAGCGGAATCAATCGGTGTTCGCGCGTCCGTTCGTGCGCGGCCTCACGGGCACCGAGGCTGACGCCGACAAGGACGGCCGCGTGTCCGTGTTCGAGGCATTCGACTTCGCCCGTCGCGAAGTGGCTCGGCTGTACGAATCCGACAACAAGATGCTCACCGAGCACGCCGTCCTGAACGACAGCGCGCTCGCCCGCACCATCTCGTTCGGCTCGCCGATCGGTGCGTCTGATCCACGCATCGCCGCGCTCGTGACGGAGCGGCATGCGCTCGAGGTGCAGGTGGCGGCATTGCGGGCACGCAAGGCGCAGATGGATTCCACGGCGTACGACCGCGAGCTCGAGCAACTGCTCCTGCAGATCGCGGAGAAGAGCCGGGCCATCCGCGCGTCGGGAGCGAAGCCGTGAAGGGTTCACTCTTGCTTGCGGCCACCGTGCTGCTCGGGGCGTGGCAGCAGCCAAGCGATCCGCGCGCACAGGTGCGCGCGCTGGCGGACGCCGGCAAGCTGGCCGACGCCGAGCGCACTGCGCGCGCGGCTGGCGCGCCGCTCGGCGAGACCCTCGGCGAAGTGCTCGTGCTGCGCGGACGGCTCGCGGAGGCAGACTCGGTGCTGCACGCCGCACTGGGCCGCGACCCCGGCCGACGCAGCGCCGAGGCGGCCCTCGCGGAGCTGGCGCTGCGCCATGGCGATCGCACCGAGGCATTCCGTCTCGCGGAACGCGTGACGGTGCCGTACGCACAGGCGGGCTCGCGCTGGTCGAGCGACGACCTCACCGCCGCGGGCCGCGCCTTCGTAGTGCTCGGCACACGGCACGCAACCGCGGTGAAGGAAGCGCTCACCGCGTTCGACGCCGCCGTCGCCGCGGATTCGTCCAATCTCGAGGCGCGCATCCGCGCCGGTGACCTCCTGCTGGAGAAGTACAACGCGCCGGATGCGCGCATCTCGTTCGACGACGTGCTCACGCGCTCACCGGCGAACGCGCGCGCGTTGCTCGGCCTGGCGCGCGCGACGCAGTTCGACGGCACGGCCGACCCGATGCCGCTGCTCCAGCGCAGTCTCGTGGCGAATCCGTCACTGGTGGACGCGCGGCTCCTCCTCGCCCGCTTTCATCTCGAGGCGGAGCAGTACGATTCCACGCGGACGGACGTCGCCCAGGCGCTGGCTGTCGATTCGTCGTCGCTGCAGGCGTGGTCACTGCTCGGCGCCACCGCCCGCATGACGGGCGATTCCGCCACGTTCATGCGCGCCGAGACGGCGGCTCGGCGACTGAGTTCGACACCGGCGGATTTCTACGCCGAGCTTGCGGAGGCATTCGTGCGCCAGCGACGCTACGGCGAGGGCATGCGCCTGGCGCGCGCGGCGCTCGGCGTGGACTCGACGTCGGCACGCGTACTCGGCCTGCTCGGCAACAACGAGCTGCATGCCGGTCACATCGCCGAGGGGCGTGCCCTGCTGGAGCGCGCATTCGCTATCGATCCGTTCAACCTGTGGCACAAGAACACGCTCGACCTGCTCGACAACCTGAAGACGTTCCGCACCATCGATCGCGGGCATTTCCGCATCGTCGCGCCGCCGCAGGAGGCCGAGCTGCTCGCGACCTACCTCGTGCCGCTGCTCGAGGACGCCTACGATTCGCTTTCGACGCGCTACCACTACCGTCCCTCCGAACCGGTGCGGCTCGAGCTGTATCGCCAGCATGCGGACTTCTCCGTGCGCACGCTCGGCCTGCCCGGACTCGGCGCGCTGGGGGTGAGCTTCGGTCCGGTACTGATGATGGACGCGCCGTCGGCGCGCGCGCGCGGCGAGTTCAACTGGGGATCGGTGGCGTGGCACGAGCTGGCGCACACCTTCACGCTCGGGTTGTCGGCGAACCGGGCGCCGCGGTGGTTCTCGGAGGGATTGTCGGTGCTCGAGGAACGACGGGCGCGCCCGTCGTGGGGCGCGGATGCCACCGTCGAGTTCCTGGCGGCGTATGCGGGCGGCAAGCTGCGGCCGGTGAGTCAGCTGAACGACGGTTTCGTGCGTCCGCGCTACGCGAATGAGGTGATCCTCAGCTATTACGACGCGTCGCTGGTGTGCGAGATGATCGAGGCGCAGAAGGGAGCGAAGGCGCTGGTGGACATGCTGACGGCGTACCGCGATGGGCTCGATACGCCCGCGGTGCTCGCCCGCGTGCTCGGCGTGACGCCCGATGCCTTCGACAAGCAGTTCGACGCATGGCTGCGCGCGCGCTTCGCGGCTCCGCTTGCGGCCATCCAGCCTGGCGACGGCAAGGGTCCGGCGACCGGCGCCTATGTGTCGACGATGCGTGCGGCTGTGGTCCTGCTGCAGCTCAAGCAGCTGGACTCGGCGCGCGCGCTGCTGCTGCGGGCGCAGGTGATGTTCCCCACGTATGCGGGGAACGGCGCGGCGTCGTATTACCTCGCGGAGATCGCGCACGACCGCGGCGACCTCCGCGGGGCGCTCGCCCAGGTGCAACGCGTGACGTCGCGCAACGAGACGGCGTGGGACGCGAACCTGCTCGAGGCGGACCTCCGCCAACAGCTCGGCGATACCCTCGGCGCGCGCGTGCCGCTCGAGCGGCTCGTATGGATGTCGCCGTACGACATTCCGTTGCATGAGCGGTTGGCGAGTCTCGCGGCGCGCGCCGGCGACCATGCGGCCGAGGTGCGCGAGCGTCGCGCGATCACGCTGCTGGATCCGCCGGACCTTATTGATGCTCACTTCAAGCTGGCGCGCGCACTGAAGGACGTTGGCGACATCGCCGGCGCGCGAAGGGAACTGCTCGGCGTGCTGGAGCAGGCGCCGTCATTCGAGCAGGCGCAGTCGCTGCTGCTCGAGTTGCGCAAGCGCGCACCCGGCGTATCGCCGTGACGTTCCAACGGAGCAGCCCCGTCGCGACCTGTACCAGAAGGCGCCTGAACCCCGACTACCGCGAGGAATCCGCTTGACCGGTCCCGCCACTTCGTCCGACCTCGACCAGCTCGACGACGCCGCACTGGCCGACCGCCTCGCCGCGGCCAGTGCGCGCATCACCACCGAGTTGCGCAAGGTCATCGTCGGCAACGACGACGTCATCCAGCAGGCGCTCATCGCGCTCTTCGCCGGCGGCAACTGCCTGCTCGTGGGCGTGCCCGGCCTCGCGAAGACGTTGCTCATCTCCACGCTGTCGCGCGCGCTGGACCTCAACTTCTCGCGCATCCAGTTCACGCCGGACCTCATGCCCTCCGACGTCACCGGCACGGACGTGATCCAGGATGATCCCGAGACGGGGCTGCGGCGGCTCACGTTCATGGCTGGTCCCGTGTTCACGAACGTGCTGCTCGCGGACGAGATCAACCGCACGCCGCCGAAGACGCAGGCCGCATTGCTCGAGGCCATGCAGGAGCGGCGCGTGACGGTGCAGGGGCGCACGTACGATCTCGCACCGCCCTTCTTCGTCTTCGCCACGCAAAACCCCATCGAGCTCGAGGGCACGTACCCGTTGCCAGAAGCGCAGCTCGACCGCTTCATGCTCGAGATCATCCTCGACTACCTGCCGGAAGAGGAGGAAGTGAACGTCGTGCGCGCGACGACCTCGGTGCCACAGGAAGCGGTGCACCCGGTGGTGTCGCGCGAGGAGATCCTCGCCTTCCAGCGGGTAGTGCGCCGAGTGCCCGTGGCGGACGCGGTGACGCGCCATGCGGTGAAGTTCGTGCGCATGACGAGGCCCACCGCGGCCGGCGCGCCGGAGTTCATCAAGCAATGGGTGTCGTACGGCGCCAGCGTCCGCGCGGCACAGGCGCTGGTGCTCGGCGCCAAGGCGCGGGCGCTGCTGCAAGGCCGTAGCCACGTGACCTTCGACGACGTGCGCGCGCTGGCGCTGCCGGTGCTGCGGCATCGCGTGCTGCTGAACTTCCAGGCGCAGTCGGAGAAGGTCACCACCGACCAGATCATTGCGCAGCTCCTCAGTGCCGTGCCCATTCCCCGCTCCGCGCTCTGACGCCGACGATGCCCGCCGCACCCGCGTCCTTCCTCATTCCCGCACTGCTCGCGAAGATCTCCGATCTCGCGCTGCTCGCGCGCACGGTGGTGGATGGCTTCATGCACGGCCAGCATCGCTCCATGCGGAAGGGCTCGTCGATGGATTTCGCGCAGCACCGCTCGTACCAGCCGGGCGACGACCTCAGGCGCATCGACTGGCGCGTGTTCGGACGCACCGATCGGTACTACGTGAAGGAGTACGAGGCGGACACGAACGCGAGCGTGATGTTCGCGCTGGATTCTTCTGCGTCGATGGACTTTGGCAGCGGCGCCGTGACGAAATACGACTACGGCCGGTTTCTCGTGGCGTCGCTCGCGTGGCTGTCGCAGCACCAGGGTGACCGCGTGGGGCTTGCGACCTTCACGGGCGATCTCGTTGACGTGGTGCCGCCTTCGACGCGGCATCTCCAGTTGCTGCTGCACACCCTGGGACGTTCGCGGGCGACAGGAGCGGGCCACCTCGCGACGGCCGTGGAGCGGCTCACGCACCTCACCGCGCGCCCGGGTATCGCGGTGCTCGTGACGGACTGCTACGAGACCCCCGACGCGCTGGGACGAGCCGCGGCGTCGCTGCGCATGCGCGGGCATGACGTGATCCTGTTCCACCTGATCGACGCCGCGGAGCGCGACTTCCCGTACACCGCGGCGATGACCTTCGAGGATGCCGAGAGCGGCGCGCGGCTGCCGCTCCGACCGGACGACCTGCGCGACAAATACCACGACCTCACGGCGGCGCACCATGCCGCGGTCGCGCGTCGGCTCGCGGCTGCCGGGGCGGACTACGTGCGGGTGGACACCGACCAACCGCTCGACAAGGCGCTGCACGCCTACCTCGACCGTCGGCTCGCGCGGAGCCGCGTGCGCTGATGGGACTCGGCCTCCTCGTGCCTGCGTTCCTCGCCGGTCTCGTCGCGCTCGCGACGCCGATCTACCTGCACCTGCGCCATCGCGAGAAGGATCGGCCGCAACGGTTTCCGTCGCTCATGTTTCTCGAGCTGCTGCCCATTCGTACCGCCGAGCGGCGCCGCATCACGGACTGGCCGCTGCTGCTCCTGCGCGCGCTGGCGCTGGCGTTCCTCGTGATGGCATTCGCGCGCCCCGTCTTCTCGCGCCAGGCGGCCGTCGAGCGAGCGCAGCGCACGCGGGCGGTCGTCGTGCTGCTCGACCGCTCGCTCAGCATGAGTCGCACGGGCGTGTGGCCGGCGGCGGTCGACACCGCGCGACGCGTGCTGTCGTCGCTCGGTGGTACGGATCGGGGCGCGCTCGTGCTGTTCGACGACGCAGCCGACGTCGCGCAGCCATTCACCACCGACCGCAGCGTGCTGCTCGCCGCGCTCGGCAAGGCGGTGCCGTCGGCGCGCGGCACCCGCTATGCGGCGGCGCTGCGGGCCGCGCGGCAACTCGTGCTGCGTGCGGGTGACGCCGTGCCTGAGGTCGTGATCATCACGGACCTCCAGCGCAGCGGCGTGTCGGGCGTGGCGGGACTCGACCTCCCGAAGGGCCTCGTTGTGCGCACCATCGCCGTCGGTGCGACGAGCGCGACGAATGCGTCGGTCGCCTCGGTGGACATTCATCGCGTTGCCGAGCCGCTCAGGACAATGCTGTCGGTGGATGCGCGGCTGGTGTCGCGCGATGGCGCGGCCCCGCGGACGGTGCGCGCGAGCCTCACGCTCAACGGGCGTGTCAGCGGGTCGAAGGCGGTGGTGCTGCCGGCGACCGGTGATGTGCGCGTCGTGTTCGATCCCGTGCTGCTGCCCGCCGGCCGAGTGCGCGGCACCGTCTCGATGGATCCCGATGCCCTCGCTGCAGACGATACGTTCAACTTCGCCTTTTCGTCGGACGACGTGGTGCGCGTGCTGCTCGTGGCGCCCGATGACGCGATGGGCGACGAGACGCTGTTCTTCGAGCGCGCGCTTGCAGTGGGGAATACAGTGGCGGTGCGCGTGGAGCGCGTGCGCGCCGGCGCGATGGATGCGCGCGCGCTGGGCACTGCCGCGCTCGTGGTGCTGTGGGACACGCCGCCGCCAGCGGGTAGTGCGGGGATCGCACTGGCCAAGTACGTGGAGGACGGCGGCGGACTGGTGGTGGCGGTGAACCGGCGATTCGGCGCGCGCGGGCCTGCGTCGCCGCTGATGCCCGCCACCGTAGTTGGCGAAACAGATCGCCTGACGGACCGCGGCGGCGCCATCGGCGACGTGCGCTTCGACCACCCGCTCTTCTCCGTCTTCCGTAGCACGCCGTCCACGCTGGGTGCCGCGCGATTCCTCCGGTATCCGCGGCTGGAGCCACTCGCCGGGAGTGACGTGCTGGCTCGCTTCGACGACGGCCTCCCCGCGGTGATCGAGCGGCGCGCGGGACTCGGCCACGTCGTGCTCGTGGGCACGCCGCTCGACGTGCGGTCGGGCGACTTTCCGCTCCAGAGCGCCTACCTGCCATTCCTGCAACGGCTCGTGATGTACGCGTCGGGACGCGATGCGACCTCGTTGGCCCGTTTCACCGGACAGACCTGGCTGCTCCCGGGTGCGCTGACGGAGCCCGCCGTGCTCACGCCGCAGGGCGCGATCGTGCGGCCCGCGAAGGACAGCGTGGGCGCCACCGTGGCGCTCCGCGAATCGGGAGTGTATGCGTTGTACGAGGGCCGGGTGCAGGGCGAGCCGGCGGCGCTGCTCGCCGTGAATCCGCCCGCGGGCGAATCGGACCTGACGGCGATGGACGCGCGCGACCTGCTCCTGGGCGTGCGCGAGAGTACGGTTGCCGCGAGCGCATCGAGTGACGTGCCCACGCAGACAGAAGTGGAAGGGCGTCAACGACTCTGGCGCGCACTGCTCATCGTCGTGGCGCTGCTGTTGTTGACGGAAACGTGCGTTGCGAATCGCGGCTGGCGTGGAACGGCCAGTCGGATCGGGGCGGCACCTGACGGGAGGGGATCATGACGCCGGCGAACCAACTGGTCGCATCCCTCGGCACCCTTCGGCGGCAGTGGCGCCGCCGAGTGGTGCTGGAGTCCATGGTGTGGATCCTCGTTGCGGTGCTCCTCGCCGTGGTGGCCGGTGTGCTCATCACGCTGGTGTTCGGCGCCGGCAGCGCGCCGGTGCTGTTCATGCGCGGGCTCGGCTACGCGCTGGTGATTGTGGCCGTCGTGCGCTACCTCGTGCGTCCGCTGGTGCGCAAGGCGAGCGACGAGCGGTTCGCTCTCTACGTGGAGGAACGCGCCCCACAGTTGCAGCAGGCGCTGCTCTCCGCGGTGCACGAACTGCACGCGCCACCAGCACAGCGCGCGTCGCCGTCGCTGACGTCGCGGCTCATGGAACGAACTCTCGCGGTGCTGCGTCCCATCGAGCGCGAGCGCAGCCTCGAACGCCCGCGTGAGCGCAAGGCGTTCCGCTCGTTGGGGATCCTCGCGGTGGCAGCAGCACTGTTCTTTGCCGCGGGCCCGAAGCAACTGCGGCACACTGCGCGCCTCATTTTCGCGCCGTGGTCCGTGGCGGAAGCGGCGACGCCCACGATGGCGGTGCGCGTGCGGCCGGGCAGCGCATCGGTGCCGCGGGGAGCGGCAGTGGACGTGAAGGCCACGCTCCTGGGATTCGAGACGGACGGCGCGGAGCTCGTGTTCCGCAGCGACTCGGCGGCGGAATGGACCCGCCTGCCCATGTCGCGCGATTCCATCGCGGGCGCGTTCACGTCACGGGTGTTCGACCTCACCCATGCCACCGAGTACTTCGTGGATGCGAATGGCGTCCGCTCACCGACGTATCGGCTCACGGTCACGGACCTCCCCGCGCTCAGCCGCCTCGCAATCGATCTCCGCTTTCCCGTGTACACCGGCATCCCGGCCGAGCATGTCGCTGATGGCGGGGACGTCGCGGCCGTCGTGGGCACCACGGTGACCGTGCACGCCACGATCACGAAGCCCGTGCGCAGTGGGTCGCTCGCGTTCGACGACGGATCACGCGTGCCGCTCGCCGCGGGCGCGGACGGAAAGCTCTCTGCGTCGTTTCCGGTGAAGACGACCGGCTTCTATCGCATCGATCTCGTGGCGCCGGACGGCGCCAGCGTGCCGGGCTCCGTGCAGTATGCCGTGGAAGCGGTGCCGGACCGGCCACCCACGGTGCGCATCGAGGAGCCCGGTCGCGACACGAAGGTAACGAACATCGAGGAGGTCACCGTCGCCGTCGCGGCCACGGACGACTACGGCGTGACATCACTCCAGCTGCGCTACAGGGTCAACGGCGGCGACGAGCAGGTGATCGCACTGACCGACAGTGGGCGACGCAATCCGCGCGAGCCTCGGGCGGCCCACACGTTCTTCCTTGAGGAGCAGAAGCTCTCCCCGGGCGACCTGATCACCTACAACGCCGTGGCGCGCGATGGCGCCGGCAACGAAGGCTCGAGCGACGTCTACTTCCTGGAGGTGCGGCCCTTCGGCAAGAACTATCGGCAGGCGGACCAGCAGGGCGGTGGTGGCGGTGGCGGTGGTGGCGACTCGCCGAGCGGCTTCGTGGCGCGCCAGCGTGAAGTCGTCGCCGGCACGTTCAATTGGATGCGCGATAGCACGAAGACGTTGGCGCGCGTGCACCGCGAAGACATCGCGACGATCAACATCGCCGAAGGTCGCCTGCGGGAAGAAGTCACGACGATGGCCACTCGCATCGCCACGCGCGGCGCCGCCCGCACCGATACCACGTTCGCGCTCATCCAGCGCGAGCTGGAAGAAGCGGCGAAGTCACTGCAGGCAGCAGAGGAGCAGCTCGTGAAGTCGAAGGGGCGCGAAGCGCTGCCGCTCGAGCAGCAGGCATTGCAGCGGCTGCAGCGCGCCGAGGAGCTGTATCGCAACGTGCAGGTACAGATGGGGGGCGGCGGCGGTGCCGGTGGAGGCGGCGGCTCGCAGAAGGCGGAAGAGCTCGCGGACTTGTTCGAGCTCCAGACCGACAAGCTGCACAACCAGTACGAGGCGGTGCAGCAGCAGTCGCAGCAGGCCGCGCAGCGCGAGGTGGATGCGACGCTCGAGCGGTTGAAGCAGCTCGCGAGCCGCCAGCAGCAGGAGAACGAACGCGTGCAGAAGCTCGCCCAGGCGATGCGGGAGAAGCTCGGCCGCGATCCATCCGGCGGAGGCGGTGGGGGCGGCGGCGCGCAGCGCGACCTGGCGCGGCAGGCCGAGGAGGAGGCGCACAAGCTGGAGCGGCTCGCGCGCGAACAGAAGTCGCAGGAGCTCAGCGATGCCGCGTCGAAGATGCAGCAGGCGGCGGATGCCATGAAGCGCGCGGCGACCGGATCGGCCGCCCAGGGTGCGGCCGCGCTGGACCAGCTCGGGCGCGCGACGAAGGGACTCGAGGGCGCGCGGTCCGTGGCCATGGGCAACAGCGTGAAGCAGCTCGCGCAGCAGGCGAAGGACCTCGAGGATCGCCAGCAGGACATCGCGAAGGGCGTAGCGAGCCTTGCGGGCGCCGCGCCCGACAAGCGCGGTGAGCAGATGCGGCAGCTCGGCGAGAAGAAGGACGCGCTGGCGAAGGACGTACAGTCGCTTGAAGACGACGCCCGGCGTGCCGCGCGGGACGGCGCCCGCGAGCAGCCCGCCGCAGCGGCGAAGCTGGGCGATGCGGCGAACGCCATCCGCGAGCAGCGCCTGCCCGCGAAGATCGACTTCGGGAAGACCGTGATCCGTAGTGGCTCGCCGGACTACGCGAACGCATGGGAGACGCAGATCGGCAGCGGCCTCAAGGACGTCGCCGACCGCATGCGCTCGGCCGCGGGTGCACTCGGCGGCGAGCGTGCCGATGCCGCGCAGGAGAAGAGCCTCGCGCGCGCGCGTGAGCTCGTGCGTGACCTGGAGTCACTGCGGCGGCGAATCGGCGACAAGACAGGGCAGGGCGGCGAGCAGCTCGCGCAGGTCGGCCAGCCGGGGAAGAGTGGACAGCAGGAACAGCGCGGCCAGAAGGGACAGAGTGGCCGGCAAGGCCAAGCCGGTCAGCAAGGTCAAGCCGGTCAGCAAGGGACGGGTGGCCAGCAAGGTCAGGGAGGACAGCCCAGCGGCGCACGCAATGGCCAGGTGCGTGGCGGCGGAAACGGCACGCCCTCGAACGGCATCACGCGCGAGGATGCGCGGCAGCTCTCACGCGAGTTCGCCCTGCGCCGCGAGGCGGCCGAGGCGCTGCGTCGCGACCTCGCGAAGCAGGGAATCGCGTCGACGGAACTCGACCGCGTGATCGACGACATGCGTCGGCTCGACTCCAGCCAGCTCACGGGCGACCCGAAGGGTATCGACGAGCTGCAGGCGTCGGTGATCGACGGACTCAAGACGTTCGAGTTCTCGCTGTACCGACGGTTCGGCCTGGGCGACAGCACCGGTCCCGCGACGGGATCGAGCGCGCCTGTGCCCGCGGAGTATCGTCGCGCGGTGGAGGAGTACTATCGGTCGCTGGCGGGCGCGCGCCACAAGCCGTAGCGGCGCGCCGCGCTCACTCGCGGCCTGGTGCCCCGAGTGCGGCGCGCATGCGCCCATCGGCGTCGAGCCGACGGAGGGCGGTCGTGGCTTCCTTCACTGCATCGCGGAGGGGCGGCGCGTCCGACGTGCTCCATGCGTCCGCCACGTACGCATACGCATCCACCGCCTGCTCGCGCTCGCCCAGCCGCTCGGCGATCCTCCCGCGCTCCAGCTCGCGCGCGACCTGAAGCAGGTCCACCGACTGTCGCAGCGCGCCCAGCATTTCCAGCGCCTTCCGCGGATTGGTCCGCGCCACGAGCTGCGCGCGCACGAACTGGTCGATGGGCAGGGAAAACAACGTATCGGACAACGTCTCGAACAGCCGGGTGGCCGTCGTGGTATCTCCCGACGCGAGCGCTGCGTAAGCGCGCGCGGAGCTGGAGAAGTAGCTGACTACCGCGCGCGTGCGTGCACTCGTATCTGTCTTCGCGACCCTTTCCGCGCCGAGCGCGAGGCGCTTCAGCGTCGCCGTGTCCCGTGCCGCGCCAAGCGCGGGCAACGCGTAGAGTGATGCGTCGTTGCGGCGCTGCACCCACGGCGTGAGCACCTTCGCGGCGCTGTCGGCCGGCACGAGCCCGAGCCACGCGATCTCGGCGGCCGTATAGCTGTCGCTCACGATGGCGAGATTCCAGGCCTCGTTGATATGCCCGCGGAAACCGAGTCCGTCGGCAAGCCGCGCACGAAATGGCTGCACGTTTCCGCCGGGCGATCGCCGCTCGGCGGCGCGCAGGATCGCGAGTGCCGACTCGGACGAATCCGGAAGGCGCCGAATGGCGGCAAAGGCGTTGCCACCGACGTTCGGGCTCACCGTATCGAGCGCTGCGCGCAGTGCGTCACCACGCAGGCGGCCACTGGTGAGCTGCGCCGCGAACGCCACCGCGTTGCGGGCCGCGCTCGGCGCGCTGTGCGCCAGGTACGCGTTCGCATAGCGTTGGCCCGATTCGGTGCCGTTGCGATACGCCAGCTCGATGGCGTGGATGTACGCCGGCGCAAAGTCCGAGTCGGCACGAATGGCGCGGTCGAAGTACGCGAGCGCCTGTCGTTCGGTGATGTCCTTGTCGTGGTGAAAGCGCATGTCGGCGAGCAGGTACCACGCTGATGGGTCATCCGGATAGTGCTCGGTGACGGCGGCGGCGGCGGCGAACGCGAGACGGAGCTCCTGTGCGCTCCCCGGGCCCCGCTTGTTCCATCGTGCATAGTGATCGATGGCGGCGAGCGTGAGCGAGTCGTGCGGAGACAGCCCGGGCCGGATGGACGCGCCCGCGCGCTCAAACGCCTGCCATTCGGGGCTGTTCCCGCTCTCGCCGGTCCACCCATACGCTTCGCCGAGCATCGCGTAGGCGATGCCGAAGGTGGAGTCGATCGACACGGCCTCACGCAGCGACGCGGCGGCCGAGTCCCATTGCGTGCGACGGAAGAACTGCGCCCCATGGAGGAACGCGCGGATGGCGGGCAGCGAATTGGAGCCGAGCGACGCGAGGTTCGCCGCCCCGATGGTCCGCATGCGGCCGATCGCCGCCAGGGCGCGAAAGCTCAGCGAGTCGTTCACGCGGTCCATCCGCGCCGCGGAATCGCGCACCGCGATCTCCACGGGCTGCCCATCGCGCTCGGCGTCCACGATCCAGAGGCGCGCGCTCACGAGGTCCTTGCCAGACGACTCCAGCTGTCCGTACACGACGAGCTGCGCGCCCACGCGCTTGCCGAACGCGATCGCCGCCCCGCGCTCCGCATGGCCTTCCCACTTCTTGATCGTCACGCTCGGCGACAGGGTGCGGATGGGACCCGCGCCATCGAGGTTGCGCGAGAGCACGTCGACGATGCCTTCCTTCCACAGCGCGAGTTGCGGATCGAGCACCTCGAACGGCGCGACGGCGAGGTTCAGCGTGCCGCTCGGCTCCGTCGCGGCATGCGATCGGCGATAGTACGGTATCGCGATGGCGATCACGACGACGGCCGCGACCGCCGCGCCCGCGCCGCGCCGCGAGAGGCCTCCGCGGCGGGGCGTCAGCGCCTCGAACGTGCCCGTGGTCTCGAGCGCCGACACGATCTCCGACGCGGACTGCGGTCGCGACGCAGGTTCCTTCTCGAGGCAGCGCATCACCAGCGCGGCGAGCGCGGGCGGAATGCCGGGCCGCAGCTCGCCGACCGGCACGGGCGCCTCCATCACCTGCGCCGCCAGCACCTGTTGCGCCGACCGTCCACCGAACGGCGTGCGGCCCGTGAGCATCTCGTACGTCACGCAGCCCAGCGAATAGATGTCCGCGCGGTGATCCGTGCCTGGATCGCCGGCCACCTGCTCCGGCGCCATGTAGGCCGGCGTACCGAGCGACATGCCGAGCGAGGTCAGAGCCTCGCCGGATTCCTGCTGCCGCGAGGACGACAAGGCCTTTGCGATCCCGAAGTCGGCGACGGTCGCCGCGCCGCCGGAGAGGAGGATGTTGTCGGGCTTGATGTCACGGTGGACGATGCCTTCCGCGTGCGCGTAGCCGAGCGCCTTCGCGACGTCGCCCATGATGCCGACGGTCTCCGAGATGCTCAACGGTCCCGAATTGATGCGCTCGCGCAGCGACTCGCCCTTCACGAACGGCATCACGTAGTACGGCAGCCCGTCGATCTGGCCCGCCGAAAGGACGGGCACGATGTGCGGGTGCTGGAGCCGCGCGGAAAGCAGGACTTCGCGGTTGAAACGCTCCGCGTTCACTCCCGCCGCAAGCTCCGGATGGAGCACCTTGATCACCACCGCGCGGCGCAGGGCCGTGTCGTCTGCGAGGAACACGCGCGACATGCCGCCTCCGCCCAGCTCGCGAATGATCGCGAAGCCCGAGCCGAGGGCGGCCTGCAGTTGCTCGGAGAGATCTGTGTCCAGGAAAACCTCGAGGCGCGGCGGTTCGGGTGGGTGCGGTGATGCCGAAGATAGGAGCGGGCCCGCGGCCGCGACAGATTCCGGGGGAGTCCTGCTCCGGCCAGGGTGCTCGATGCTTACGCGGGTGGGCGGGCGACCATCAGGTCGAGTCCGACGCCGTCGGCGAAGAAATCGGGCACGCGTCCCTCGCGACGAAAGCCGGCGGCGGCCAGCGCCGCGCGCGCCGCGTCGAATGCTTCGTCGTCCGCGAGCTCGCACAGAAGGAGCCGGGCGTCCGGCAAGCTCGCGCGCAAGCAGCGGATCAGTGTCACGCACGCGTCGGGAGATGATCCGGCGAGCCAGTGCACTCTCACTACGCCCGCCGCGCCGGCAACCGCCCCGTACAGGAGAAGTCCTGCGACGGTCTCTCCCGCAGGTCCGACGACCACGAGGCCCGAGTACTCCGGATCGCCTCCAGCGAGCGCCACGTCGAGCTGTTCGAGCGCACGTGCAGCGTATCGCGAACCACCCAGCATGGCATCGAGCTGCTCACGCGCCACCGTCTCGTCAGTGGTGGCGAGCGCTCGCACCACCATCGGGGCGTCCGTCAGATGTGGATGGCGCGCCCCAGCACCGCCAGCGCCGCCTCCTTCGTGGCCTCGCTCAGGGTGGGATGCGCGTGCACGATGACCCCGATGTCCTCCGACGACCCCCGATACTCGAACGCCAGCACCACCTCGGCAATGAGCTCCGAGACGTTGGGGCCGATCAGGTGCGCACCCAGCAGCTCGTCCGTGGTGGCGTCCGCGAGGAACTTCACGAAACCGGCGGTCTCGCCCGCAGTGCGCGCGCGCCCGTTGGCCGAGAAGGGGAACTTGCCCACCTTGTACGCGCGTCCATCGGCCTTCAGCTCGTGCTCCGCGAGTCCGACGGACGCAATCTCCGGCCACGTGTACACAACGGACGGCATGGCGCGGTAGTGCATGCGCACACGCTTGCCGGCGATCACTTCGGCCGCCACGACGCCTTCTTCCTCGGCCTTGTGGGCGAGCAGCTTGCCGCCGACGCAATCACCGATAGCGAACACATTGGGCAGGTTGGTGCGCATCTGGTCGTCCACGATCACTTCGCCGCGCTGCCCCACCTTCAGGCCGAGCGCCGCGGCGTCCACCCCGGTGAGCGACGGCTTGCGCCCCACCGAGACGAGCACGTGGTCCGCCTCGAGCGTCTCCGTCGCACCGTCCTTCTCCACGTCCACGAACATCGTGTCACCCTCGCGCCGCGCGCCGGTGACCTTCGCGCTGGTGCGGAACGCGAGGCCCTGCTTCCTGAACACGCGCTCTGCCTCCTTCACGACGTCTTCGTCCATCCCGGGCAGGATGGTGGGCATGAACTCGACGACGGTGACCTTCGCACCCAGGCGACGCCAGACGCTCCCGAGCTCGAGCCCGATCACGCCGCCGCCGATCACGATCAGGTGCTTCGGCACCGCCGGGATCTTCAGCGCACCCACGTTCGAGAGCACGCGCTCCTCGTCGAACTTCAGGAAGGGCAGCTCGATGGGCACGGAGCCGGTCGCGATGATGACGTGTGCCGCCTTGTAGCTCGTCACCGTCCCGTCGGCAGCGGTCACGTCAACGATGTTGCCGGCGCGCAGCGTGCCGCGCCCCTTTGCCCACGTGACCTTGTTCTTCCGGAAGAGAAATTCAATACCCTTCGTGTTCTGCCCCACCACCTCGTCCTTGCGCTTCAGCATCGTCGCGAGGTCCAGCCGGATGCCATCGACGCCGATGCCATGCTCGGCGGCATGGTCTCGCATGAACTCGAAATGCTCGCTGGAGCTCAGCAGCGCCTTCGACGGGATGCACCCGACGTTCACGCACGTACCGCCGAGGGTGCGGTCCATCTCGACACATATGGTAGTCAGGCCGAGCTGGGCGGCGCGGATCGCGGCGACGTAGCCGCCGGGTCCGCCGCCCAGCACGACGACGTCTGCAGAAAGTGAATCAGCCATGGGAGAGGCGGTTGGACGAGGTAGTGAAATCTCCCCGGGAATTTAGCGGGGCCGCCAAGGGCTTCAGCGCCGGAAGACCAGCGTGTGAGGCGCATCGACCATCGTGAGCGCACCGCCGCCATCCCAGTCGGCTTCGAGTGTGGAGCCGTTGGCCGTGAGGGACAGGTGCCGTGCCGTGAGCGCATAGGTTCCCGTCGCCGTATCGGCGGCGACCGTGGTCGGCATGCCGGTTGCCGTCAGGCGGCTCGTGATGATGAAACGGAAGCTCCCGTTCGGATCAATCGAGATGGAACTCGGCGAAAGCACGTCGATCTTGAACACGCCGGTGCTGTCCGATTCATCAATGATGGTGAAGGGAAGTGGCTGGCCGTCGATCGTCTGAAGCGTGAAGCTGCCGACGACGGTCGGTGCCGCGGTGGCGCTGTCTGCGCCGCAGCCGGCGAGTCCGAGGAAGGCGACGGCAATCGAGGCGCGGTACAGTTGGCGAATGGACATCCGGAACTCCGGTGAGAGGTTGCCGGGAAACTGCGAATGCGTGGTCAATTGCCAGTCATCCGCCGGTCACCGGTCCCGAAAACGACAAGGGACCCCTCCACTGTCATCCCGGGCGCAGTGCATGCCCTGAGCGTAGCCGAGGGGAAGGATCTGCTCTGTCGTCCTGAGCGCAGTGAAGGACCTGCTTCCCCGCGTGAGATTCTTGCTGCTGGAAGCACCGAATCGCCCGAACCCGCCGAGTGTCGGGTGTCATCCCTATTTCAAGGCCAATGAACCGCAGCGGACGCAGAGGGCTGCGGCACCACCCCCTGCTGTCCTCCGTGCACCTCTGCGGCCTCAGTGGTAATGGTTGTCCCCTGCACACCCCACCGACAGCCGGTCAGTCCACCAGCATCGACGCCGGATCTTCCATCAGCTCCTTCACGCGCACCAGGAACAGCACCGCCTGCTGGCCGTCGATCACCCGGTGGTCGTACGACAGGGCGACGTACATCATTGGCCGGATGACCACCTCGCCGTTCACCGCGACGGGCCGGTCCTGCGTCTTGTGGAGTCCGAGGATGGCGACCTGGGGGTAGTTGATGATCGGCGTGGAGAGCAGCGAGCCGAAGACGCCACCATTCGTGATCGTGAAGGTGCCGCCCGTGAGGTCATCCATCGCGAGCTTGCCTTCGCGCGCCTTCTTCGCCAGCGCGCCGATGTCGCGCGAGATGTCGAGCATCCCCTTGCGATCGGCGTCCTTCACATTCGGCACCACGAGCCCCGCCTCTGACGCGACAGCGATGCCCATGTTGACGTAGTGCTTGTAGACGATGGAGTCGCCGTCGATCTGTGCGTTCACGACGGGATACGCCTTCAGCGCCATGCACGCCGCCTTCACGAAGAAGGGCATGAAGCTGAGCTTCACGCCGTGCTCCTTCTCGACCTTCTCCTTCATCCGCTCGCGCAGCGCGCTCACGGCGGACATGTCGATCTCGTTGAAGGTCGTCAGGTGCGCCGTCGAGTGCTGGGCCTGCAGCAGGTTCTCGGCGATGCGCTTCCGGCGCGTGGTCATCTTCTCGCGCGTTTCGCGCTCGCCCGACGCGGATGCGCCGCGTGGCGCGGCTGCCGGCGGGGCCGTGGATGCGACGGGCGCGACGGGCGCGACTGACGTGACTGGCGTGACGGGCGCCTGTGGAGCGGGCACGACGGCGGCGTTGCCGGCCGCAACATGCTCGATGACGTCCGGCTTGCTCACCACACCGCCGCGGCCTGTGCCGGCAACGGCAGCGAGGTCCACCTGCTGTTCTGCCGCCACGCGCTGCGCAGCGGGCGACGCGCGCACCTCGGCCGCGGGCGGAGCAGCCGGAACCGCAGCCGGCGCCGCATTGGCTGTCGTGGCCGGAGCCGCGGCAGCGGGCGCCGACGGCGTGGCAGCCGTCGCGCCTTCCTCCATCTCGGCCAGCACGTCGTCCACCTTCACGACGTCGCCCTCCTTTACCGCGTGCCTCGTCAGCACGCCCGCGCTCATCGCCGGTACTTCGACGGTGATCTTGTCCGTCTCGAGCTCCACGAGCGTGTCGCCGGACGCAACGGCGTCGCCCTCGTTCTTGAGCCAGCGGGACACGGTCGCCTCGACGATGGACTCGCCGAGGGGAGGAACCTTGATTGCAGTCATGAGTGCGCCGTCCCGGAAAAAAATGGCGACGACTGCGGCGACTTTCGCGCCCGCACTCCGTCGCATAGCATTCCGCGACAAATATAACCCCAGCGCAGAGGCATGCGAGGACTCACGATCTCCGCTCACGGCGGGCCGGACCGGATCGAGTATCACGACGATCTGCCGATACCGCCCCTGCATGCCGCGTTGGACGTGCGCGTGCGCATGCGCGCCGCGGCGCTCAACCACCTCGACCTGTTTCTCCTCGCCGGACTGCCCGGCGTCACCATCACGCCGCGCTGGATCCTCGGCGCGGATGGCACGGGCATCATCGAGTCGGTGGGCGCGGAGGTGACGGCAGTGTCCGCGGGTGATGCCGTAGTCATCAACCCGGGTATCAGCGACCGCACCTGTGAGTACTGCCTCGCCGGCGAGCAGCCACTGTGCCCGCGCTTCGGCCTGCTGGGCGAGCACCGGCCCGGCACCATGGCGGAGTACGTCGTGCTCCCGGCGGCGAACGTGCGACGAATTCCTTTCACGGCAAACGTGCCACAGGCCGCGGCATTCACGCTGGCCACGCTCACCGCGTATCGCATGCTCGTCACGCGCGCGCGGCTGCAGGCTGGAGAGCGCGTGCTGATCTGGGGCATCGGTGGCGGCGTGGCCATCGCGTGCCTCCAACTCGCCGTGCAGATCGGTGCGCACGTGACCGTCACCTCGAGCAGCGACGACAAGCTCGCGCACGCACGCGCCCTCGGCGCACAGGACACCATCAACCATCGCGGCGTCGACGTCGGCCGCGAGATTCGCGCACGCACCGGCAAGAAGGGGGTGGACGTCGTCGTGGACTCCGTTGGCGAGGCGACATGGACGCAGTCGCTCGGCGCGCTTGGGCGCGCGGGTCGCCTGGTCACGTGCGGCGCTACCTCGGGGCCGATGGTGACGACCGATGTGCGGAAGCTCTTCTGGAACCAGTGGAGCATTCTTGGCTCGACGATGGGCAATGACGCCGAGTTCGATGCGGTGGTCGGGATGTTTGCCGAGGGCCGGCTCGCGCCTCCTGTTGACCGTGTCTATCCCCTTGCCGACGGGCGCGCGGCGTTCGCGCGGCTCGCCGCCGGTGAGCAGTTCGGGAAGATCGTGCTGCAGATCGACTAGGCTGCGCGCTCCCTGCCGCTTGCGGCAATGGTTGAAGCCTATAATATGCG
>JBDTYL010000102.1:0-14003 GCA_040005695.1 bacterium
GCGCCGGTGGCGGGAATGCCGCCGAACAGCGGCGACACCACGTTGGCCACGCCCTGCGCGACGAGCTCCATGTTCGAGCGGTGCCGGCCGCCGATCATGCCGTCGGCGACGACGGCCGACAGCAGCGACTCCACCGCCGCGAGCAGCGCAATGGTGAACGCCGGTCCCACGAGCGACGTGACCTGATCGAGGGTGAGATGCGGAAACACGGGATGCGGGACGGCGGCCGCGAGCGCACCGAACCGGGAGCCGATCGTCTCCACCGGCAGGTGGAAGAGCCGCGCCGCCAGTGTCGTGACGACGAGCGCCACGAACGGACCGGGCACGCGTGTGCTGATGCGCGGCCACCAGAGGATGATTGCCAGCGCTGACGCCGCGATCGCGACGGCCGCCGGCGTCGCCGTGCCGGCGGCCGTGCCATACGACACCCACTTCGCGAGGAAGTGCGCGGGCACGACGCCCATCTGCAAGCCAAGGATGTCCTTGATCTCGCCCGAGAAGATGATGACGGCGATCCCGCTCGTGAACCCGGTGATGAGCGGGTGCGGGATGAACGTGATGGCGTTGCCCGCCTTGAACAGCCCCATCGCGATGAGGATGATGCCGGCCATCAGGGTCGCCACCGTGAGCCCGTCGATGCCGTACTTCTGCACGATGCCGTAGACGATCACGACGAACGCGCCGGTGGGCCCACCGATCTGCACGCGCGAGCCGCCAAGCGCGGAGATGAGGAAGCCGGCGACGATGGCGGTCCACAGGCCGCGGTCCGGCGAGACACCGCTGGCGATCGCAAACGCGATCGCCAGTGGCAACGCGACGATCCCCACGATGACGCCGGCGCCGGCGTCGCTCAGGAACTGGGCGCGATTGTAGGTGCGGAGGGTGGAAACGAGCTTCGGGACGAACACGACGCCACCGGCGTGAGGAGAGCTCCAGCGATGCTCCACGCCTGAAGGCGCGGGGCACCGTTACCGCTGGAAGCTACATCCGCCCGCGGCCGCCCATCATCCCACCGGGAACGGCGCCTACTTCTTCTTCGCGGCCTTGTCGGCCTTCGCCGCGCCCGGTTCGCGGTAGACCATGTTCTGGCCGACGTAACCGAATTCCAGGCCGCTGCTCTGCTCCACCAGCTTGATCGCCTGCATGCCGGAATCCAGCGATACGCGCAGCGAAACCGGGCGCGCCAGCAACGCGGGCTTCGGCACCCGGATGTCATAGCCGTACCAGCGCTTCATGAGCGTGAGGGCACGCTGCAGCGGCCGATTGTCCACCACGAGCATACCCGACGTCCAGCTCGTTGCCTCTTCGCGCTCTGCCACACTCGGCGCGTGTACCGTCCCGTCATCCTGCATCACGAGTGCGCCATTCGCAGCGACCGTGTGAACGGAGTCTCCCTGGTGGACGTCCACCGAGCCTTCGCTCACCACCACCGTGAGCACCGAATCGCCCGGGTATGCGCTCACCGTGAATGCCGTTCCCGTTGCCACGAGGCGCGCGTTGCGCGCATAGACCTCGAACGGCAGCGGCAGGCCCTTGGCGACGTCGAACGTCGCTGCGCCTTCGAGCTTCACGCCGCGCAGCTTCTCACCGAAGTCTTTCGGGATGAGGAGCTTCGTCTCGGGCGCCATGTGCGCCGTGGTGCCGTCGGTGAGGTTGATGGTGCCGGCGCGCCCTGCTGGGGTCGTGATGGGACGTGCGTCCTGCGCATTCACGGCCTTGGCCACGCGACCCTTCGCGGCCACGCGATCGACCGTCCACATGCCGAGTGCCGCGAGCGCGATCACCACGCCGGCGAGCACGAGCGCCAGCCACGCCGAAGACGACTTGCCCACGGCGCCGATATGGTCCGCCGCCTCGTGCCGCGACGCCGCCGCGAGCGCGGCAAGCGCACCCGGGCTGTGCTCTTCGCCATGCAGGGCATGCTGGATGTGCAGCCACGACTGCTCGGCGTTCATCTCGCCGGACACGGCGTGCGACACTTCGTGCCCCACAGGGGCCCCGAAGCGGTGCGCCGCCGCCTTGCGGCTCAGCGCACGTGCGGCGGCGTGGTGCACGTCGGCGACGAGGAACTCGTGGAGCTCGGCGGCAGTCTTGAGCTTGTCTCGCGCGTCCCACGCGCGGACGAACGCGCCTTCCACGACCTTGGGGGCGAGCCCCACCGCGTCGCCGAGATCGGCGCGGGCCTCCTGGCTCAACGAGGAGTATTCGGCGAGGAACGCGTTCTTGAGCGCCTCCTCGTCTCCGAGCGCGGTGTAGGGCTGCGCGGAGAGTGACTGCGGCGCGTTGGCGTCGCGCGGCGGAACCGGCATCGACATGTTGGTCTCCAGTCGTGAAATGGGCCGACTGAAACGCACACTGGAAATTGCGGCTAGCCCATCGACTATACGGTGCGCGGCTCGGGGCCGCCAGACGCGGACGACCGGCTCAGCGCGCCACGGTCCGGGAGATCGAGGCGGCGGCGCGGCTCAGTTCGAGCGCGATGTCCGTCCACCACGAGCCGGCTTTCGGTCCGCCCCGGCATGTGCCGTCCGACTCGCCCGGCTGCTTGATCCACAGGAAGGCGTCGACGAGCGGGTTGCCGGTGTGCGTCGTCGGCGTCACGCCGAGCGCCTGGCCGCGCGCGTTGCACCAGTCCCTGGTGTTCCCGATGCCGTTGCGGCTGGTGTCGATGATGAAGTGCTTGCCGCCGACGAGGCGAGACAGCCGCTCGCCGAAGGCGATGTTCGCCGCATTGTCGATGTAGTTCGACACATTGAGCGAGAACCCGTCCGCCGATGCGATCCCCGCCTGCCTGAGGCGGTCGGCCATGACCTCGGGCGACTTCCATCGCGCGTTGCCGGCATCGATGTACACGCTCGCGCGCTGGGACTTGAGCACACTCACCGCGTCGCGCATCAGGCCGAAGCGTTGCTGCTGTCCCGCCGCGTTGAGGCAGTCCATACCCGCGAGTGCGTCGGGCTCCAGCACCACGAGCGACGCGCGTCCCTGGAGGCCGCCCGCGAACGCACGGATCCACTGGCGATACGCATCGACTCCGTTCGCGCCACCGGCGGAGTACTGACCGCAGTCGCGGCCGGGGATGTTGTAGGCGACGAACACGGGGAGCGCGCCCGCGCCGGTGATTGTCGAGACCGCGTTGTTCACTTCGCGGCCGATGTCGCCTACCCATCCACCGAGCCACCGGGCGACCGGCTGGTCGGCGATCTGGGCGAGGAGCGCGGCGTCCTGCGGCTTCGACCGTCGCAGCGTCTCCGCCTGCCGTTTGGCCGCGGAATTGGGATCGACGTAGAGGCGCTTGCCGGCGAGCGGATTCCCCGATGCCTGGAGCAGGGCCAGCGCGGGATGCGCGAGCACGGCGGTGGCAACTCCGGCGAGACAGACCACCATGGCGCATCGCGCCAGCTGCGAGGGACGGCGCAGATTCCGTCCCGCGCTAGGTCTCACGATCGGAGCGGGTGTCGCCGGAGCCGGCCAGCCGGCCGTCGGCCTCGCCCATCTGTCGCATCATGTACGCAATGCGCGTCACGAGGATGCGCGTCGCACGGATGTCATAGTGGGACTTGATCCACAGCACCGCGAGGTCACCCGCACCCCAGAGCAGCCCGGCGAAGATGATGAGGCGCACTTCCTCGGCGAATACCACACCCACGGACAACTGCACCGTGCTCGTCACCGCAGACACCACCTGCACCACCGCGAGCAGCAAAAGCAGGATCGCCATGCCGCGGAACAGGTACGCGACCGCGCGGATGCCCTTGACGGTCTCGATGTCCTCCTCGCGCACGGTGATGCCGGCGAGGACGGGGCGATGGGTCGATTCGTGGCGCTGATCGGCGTCGGGACCGCCCGACGGGTGCGTCGGCGACTGGAGCATCGTGACCTGCCTGGTGATCGATGGGGGCGCCGTGGGCGGAGCGCCCAGTCCGGTCGCGCGGCGAGCCGGAAATGCAATGTTCGCACCCGCTCCCGGCGCCCCCGTATGTCGGGCGAGGGCCGAACTTCCGTCAGGACACCGTCATCGTGCCCGCTGTCGCGTCGTACACCACCGTGCGTGACACGAGCGGACGGTTGGCCGGGCCGAGGGTTACCGCGCCGGTGTTGTTGAAGCGCGCCCCGTGATTGGGACAGTCGAAAGCCTGCCCGACGATGTTGACCTTCGTGCCCTCGTGCGTGCATGCCATGCCGAGTGCGATGAACGAGCTCGCGCTCGTGCGCACGACGGCCACACCGGAGGCGCCGCCTGACGCGGTGCGAATCTCCACGGGCTGGCCGACGGTGGCGAGCCCCGCGTAGTCCGACACCTTGATCGTGATCGCGCCGCCCGGCAGGGACCCGCCGCCCACACCGGTCAGGTCGCTCGAGCTGACACAGCCCGTGGCGATGAATGCGCCCGCGACGATCGCGACGCGCCCGAGAAAGTCGCGGCGCGAGAGACAGCTCCCGCAACCGTCAGTCAGTATTCCCTCGTCCATGTCCCTACCCAGTGATGAAGGCGGCAGTCCATTGCGCGGTATTGAGGTCCTGCTGGTACAGCGTGTCCACGTCGACCACGACGGCCTGTCCGTCCTTGCGGATGGCCAGCCGATCCATGTCTCGCGTCGCGCGCCCGTCGATGAACGTGCCGTCGGGCTTGTAGTGCGACTTGTGCTTGGGGCAGGTGAACTCCTTGTCGTCCGCATTCCAGCGCAGCGCCGTGTTCTGGTGCGGGCATCCGAGCGAGAACGCGTACACCTTCCCGGCCGCGCGGGCGATGATGACGTTGTTGTCCTTGTCGATGGCGACGCCGTCGACGGTGGGCATCGGATAGCGCTTCTCCTCGTGGCGGTCGCCCGCCCTTGCCGCCAGCGCGCGCGCGTCGCCCACGACTGGCATCGACTCGGCCGCGGCCGACCGCGAGCCCAGGCCAAGCAGGCCAAGGGACGCGAGGGCCAGTGCACCGGCGCGCAGGAACTCGCGTCGCTCGATGGCCGCGGGAGCATTCAGCGCATCGTGCAGGCTGCACCCCCCGCACTCCCCGTCCTCGATTGCTGCCGTCTCACGAATATCGGTCATTGGGCCCATGCGCGTCGGAGAAATTGTTGTCCTGCGTCCCTTACTACCCGCGATCCCCGACCGTTGGTCCACGGCGGGCGCAGACGTGCTAATGATCGCCCACGAGCATGATACCGTACCCAACGAGCGCGGCACCCATCGAGTAATAGGCGACGTTCTTGTGCTGGGTCCGCGAACTGGAATTGTGCTTTGCATCACTGGCGAGCTTGATGCCGGACCACGCGAAACCGGCATCGGACGCGAGCAGCAGGCCCGAATGCAGCAGCCGCTTCGTACGTCCGACGTCGTTGCCGCGCGATTCCCAGAGGTTCCACAGCCCCGTCACCGTGTTGATGGTGAAGAGGGCGCCGATGGCTGCGGCGCCGAGGCTGTGCGTGTTCGACGCCCATGAGGGACGCTGCGCGCCCGAGTTGTCCGCCTGGTAGAGCTGGTTGCCTGCTACCGACTGCACGATGAAGAGTGGAATCATCGTGTACGACGCGTACCGATGAATGCGGAGCCGCAGCTCGTAGGCATCACTCACCTCCACGGCCTTGGCGCGCCGGCGTACGGTGTCCTGCGGCGCATCGGACGAGAGCGTCACGGCAACGGGCGCATACTCGGCCAACGATGTGGAGACGGCCAGTGCGGCGCTATCCGCGGGAGCAGCCTGTGCGTGGGCAGTTGCTGCCACGATCGCGAGCGCGCCGAGTGTCACCAAAGCTGTCTTCATGGTCTGGACGGTACCGGTGCAGAGTGGGTGATCGCGGGAACGGGTCCATCGGGCGGCATCGTCAGGAGCGACTGCCCCTCCGACACGTGACGCTGCATGTTCCCTATGTCAGCGCGAGTTTCATGCGCGCTGTGACAGACCGCGCGCGACGCGGAGGCGTCACCAACCCTCATGTGCCCGGCTGTGAGCCGGCGACCGGCTGTCGGCGCACCGGCGGTGGTGCGCCGGGCTCCGCAGCGGTAATCGAGCGTATGAAGGCGAGCGCGAGCTTTACGGCGATGGCGTCTGCCGCCGCGGACACCGCGCCCATCGTCTTCGACGGCGCCGAGCGCGCGGCGTCGAGCGTCGCGTGACTGGCGTCATGTGCGGCGCGTGCCGCCGCAACCGCAACCCGTTCGTCCGCACCGGTGGCGGCCACGAGTGCGCCGGCACTCATCGCGACGGCGAGCGATGTCCATGGATGCCCCTGTACCAGCGCGCCGACGTCGAGCCGCTCGCGCACGGCCGCGACTGGCGCCGTCACGCGCTCCTCCAGTTCGGCGAGCGTCTCGGTGACCTGCACGCGGCTGCGCTCCACGTCACTGCGTGCGGACTCGATCTCGGCGGACGTCATGGTGCGCTCCAGGGTGAGGATGGCTGGCCGATGCGCGCCTGATTGCACGTTTCGGGCGCAAGGCCCGGCCTTTGCCAATCCAGGGGATGCCGTGCATCCTGCCGGCATCACTCTTCTCATCGCCGCGTGACGACATGAGCCTTCTCGACCTCGTGCAACAGCAACTCGGCCAGGGCGGCATTCAGGACATCAGCCAGCAGCTGGGTACCGACCCGTCCACGACGCAGCAAGCCATCTCGGCCGCGCTCCCGATGATGCTCGGCGGGATGGCGAGCACGGCGCAGCAGCCTGGTGGAGAGAGCGCGTTGCAGGCTGCCATCGGTGCCCTGGGCGGCGGAGGGTCGGCCGGCAGCGGCGGAATGGGCGGCCTCGGCGGCTTGCTCGGCGGCGCCGGCCTTGGCGGCATCCTGGGCAGCATCCTGGGCCAGCATCACGCCACCGTGCAGGACGGCGTGCAGCAGGCCTCCGGTCTCGACGCCGGCAAGGCCGGCAAGCTCCTGCTGCTCCTGGCACCGTTCATCATTCGCGCGCTGGCGAAGCACCAGGCATCTCCCGCGGGGCAGCAGAACGGTGGACTCGCCGGTGGGCTCGAGCAGGCCGCCGAGCACGCCGCGCAGTCGGGGAATGCCCCGGGCATCGGCGGCATCCTCGGTTCGATACTCGGCAGGACCTGATCGTTTCGCGTTTTACGGAGCGGGGAGCAGGGTCTGAACGGACGAGGCCGGTATGCGCGACCGAGCGCGAGTATAAGCTAAGGCTACGCAATGCTTTGCGTTCGGCGATCCAGCCATTAGTTTGTGTGAAGCACCGCCCTCTGCGACCGATCCATCGTCGCGAGGGCGGTGTCCTACCGTTGTACCGCAGTTCCCCTCCCGGCGCCTTCGCGCCCCCGCCAGTCCCCCAGTGAGGTTCGACGTGCGTGCACCCCGCTACTTCCTCAACGCACTCGTCGGCGCCAGCGCCGTCGTCTTCGGCTCGGCCCACTTCGTTCACGCGCCCGAGCGGTCCGGTCCGGTGCTCACGGCCGCGGTCTCGTTCGTGACCAGCACGCCCGCGATCAGGGCGACGACTGCGCACGCCGCTTCGGAACTTGCGGCGGTCACGAAGACCGCGCTGGGTGCGTTTACCGGCACCGTTCGTCCGCTCAGCCGGCCGGAGGCACTCGAGGACGCGTTCAAGAGCTACTTCGCGTACAAGACGGCGCATCCTGCGGAGGTGCGCAAGCCGTTCCTCTATTTCGTCGACTACGGGCTGCCGAGCACGGAGCCGCGCGGGTACGTGTTCGACATGGATTCGCTGAAGGTGGTGGACGGCCCCTTCACCGTCGCGCACGGGCGCGGTTCGTCCACGTCGCAGTACGGCGTCCCGACGCGCTTCTCGAACGCGTCGAACAGTTACGCCACGTCGCTGGGCCTGTACGTCGCGCAATCCACCTACGACTTCCACGGCCACGCCGGCGGTCAGGGATACAGCTCGATCGGGCTGCGGCTCCAGGGCGTGTCCAGCGGCTTCAACGACAATGCGCTGAACCGGCGCGTCGTCGCGCACGGCGCGCCCTACGTGACGGCCACGCGCGCCGGCCGCAGCGAAGGCTGCCCCGCAATGGAACCCTTGCGCGCGCAGCGCCTGCTGCCGAAGCTCGCCGACGGCGGCATGGTGTTCCTGTTTGCGCCCGACGAGACGTGGATGGCACGTGACCCGTGGCTGACCGCGAACGCGGGCTGAGTTCACTGGCGGCGTCGCCGGCTGCACCGGGCGCGACCTTCGGGTCGCGCCTTTTTCGTGGGCGTATTGCCGTTCACGTTTGCGGCAGCGGCGCGGTCCCGATAACCTTCGCGCCGAAGCGGCCCCGCCACACGCTGCGGGCTGCGCCATGCAGAATCGAGAATGCCTTCCTACCGCGCTGATGCCATCGTCGTGCTCGGGCGCGGTGTGGATGCCGAGAACCGGCTGCCTCGCCTGGCCCAGCAGCGCGTGGAGCGCGCCGCCGAGCTGTTCGCGTGGGAGACCGCACCGCGCATCATCTTCAGCGGCCGCTGCAGCCTCATGACGGAGGTGATTCCTGCCGTCACCGAAGCCCACGCCATGGCGGACTACGCCGTCACGCTGGGCCTCCCGCGGGAGGCGCTGATCGTGGAAGAGGAGTCGCGCGACACCATCGGCAACGCGTACTTCGTGCTGCGGCGCTTCCTCGAGCCGAACGACTGGACGTCCATCCGCGTGGTGACGTCCGACTTCCACATCCAGCGCACGGCGTGGGTATTCCAGAAGGTGTTTGGCGTGGGCTACGACATCTCGTTCTCGGCCGCTCCGTCGGAGCTGGACCACTCGACCATCGCCGTGCGCGCGCGCGAGGAGTCCGACATCACCGCCTTCCTCATGGAGTGGCTGGCCGACGTGCCGGACGGCGACCCGCTCGCCCTCGCGCGGATCATCTGGCAGGAGCATCCGGGGTACGCGCCCGAGCCGCGCGTGACGAAGGCGGACATCCAGTCGCGCATCGAAGCGCTGGCGCGCGTGCATCGCGGCGACGAGCCGCGCGTCCGCGGCCATCGCATGCGGCAGGAGCGGATCGCGGAGCTCTAGCGTGCCCACGGACGTCATGGGGCCTGCACCTTGCCCTTGTGTCCAGCGCACTCACCACGGAGCGACGCATGATCTGCATCCTGCACGGCTACCTGCTGGAAGGCTCGGGCAGCAACCTCTGGACGCGCTGCGTCGTGGAGTCGCTCTGCGAGGAGGGACACACCGTCCAGCTCGTGTGCCAGGAACCGTACCCGGAGCGATACGATTGCATCGCCGAGGCGTGGCGGTACCACCCGGACGGTTCCGTCGAGCAGGTGCTGCAGCGCGCGGTGCCCTATGCCGGTCAGTGCATCATGCACAAGCCGCAGCTCGGTGACACGCTGCCCGTGTACGTGTGGGACAAGTACGACGAGTTTCCCAACGTGGTGCCGATGGTGAACCTGGGCGACGCGGAGATCGAGACATACCTCGAACGGAACGCCGGCGTCGTGCAGCGGGTGGTGGAAGAGCGCGGTGTCACGGCGATCCACGCGAACCACGCCGTACTCATGTCCGTGGTGGCGCAGCGCGTGAGTGCGCGCACCGGTGTGCCGTACGCGATCATGCCACATGGCAGCGCGCTGGAGTACGCGGTGAAGCCGGACGCGCGGTTCCACGCGTACGCCACCAGCGCCTTCACCGACGCGCGCCACATCTTCGTGCTCGGGGAGGAGATGCGCTCGCGCGTGGCCACCATCCTGCCTGGCGTGACGGATCTCGACACCAAGTTCAGCATGCTGCCGCTCGGCGTGCACACGGCGCAGTTCGCGCCGGTGCCGCGCGAGCGGCGGCGCGAGAAGATGGGTCGGCTGTGGAATGCGCTTTCGCCGCTGCCGCGTGGCCGCCGCGCCGCGCAGCTCGACGCGATGCTCGAGCGCGCGCGCAACGCGCCTGATGCGGCGTCCCTGCGCGCGGCGTTCGGCAGCATCCGGTACGAGACGAAGGCGCCCGACGAGGACGTGGAGGAGAAGCTCCAGCAGATCGACTGGGAGCATGACGCGGTGCTGCTGTACGTCGGTCGCCTCATTTCCGCGAAGGGAGTCCAGGCAGGGCTGGCGGCGCTGCCCCTGATTCTCGCGGAGGATCCCGGCGTGCGCCTGCTGCTGGTGGGCCACGGGCCACTGCGCGAGCCCATGGAGGCCTTCGTGTGGGGACTCGAGCACGGCGACCGCGCGCTCGTGCAGCGCATCGTGGACAGCGGCCGCATGCTCGAGGGCGACCCGGACGGTGCGGGCGGCAACCAGTCGCTCGGCAAGGTGAGGCTCTTCTTCGAGGACCTCGATGCGCGCGGGGAGCTCGACCACTACTTCGCCCTGGCGCGCGAGCATGTGCGGCGCGACCGCGTGATCTTCACCGGGTACCTCACGCACCACGAACTCGAGCACCTCTTTCCCTGCTGCGACGCCGGGATCTTCCCGTCGATCGTGAAGGAAGCGGGGCCGCTGGTATTCCTCGAGGCGCTCGCCTCCGGCTGCTTCCCCCTCGGTACCTACTTCGGCGGCATGAAGGCGAGCATCGACGCCATCGCCGACCTGCTCCCGCCGGACATCGTGGCGGCGATGAAGCTGAATCCGTTCGACACCGTGGCGGACATCGCGACCAACGTATCCACCGCGCTCAGGTTCGGGGTGCGCTACAAGGACGTCCTGAGCCGCACGGCGCAGGAGCGCTACGACTGGACGAGCGTGGGCCGGAAGCTCGTGAGCGCGCTCGAATCGCTCAGGGAAACGCCTCGATGAAGGCCTGACGCGCCGCATCGGTGGGATCGGGCCGGCCGCGCTTGACCGTGGCGATGGCGGGCGCGATCACGGCCGACGCCGATACACGGCGCAGGAGTTCCGCGAGCGGATAACGAGCCGTCGCGAGCGAATAGTGGAACCGGCCATGCTCGACGCGCGCGCCGGAGAACCATACCGTCACCACGTCGCTGTTGGGGAAGTAGCGGAACGTGGAGCGGTACACCAGGTCGCTCATTGCCGGGATCGCGCCCGGTGCCAGCAGCGGCGTCGGAGACGGCGTCCACGTGGTGCCGTTGCTGCTGCGGGCAAAGTATACCGCCGTGTGGCTGCAGTCGCTCCCATCGGGATACGCGGCGACCAGGGCCCAGTACTCGGACCTGGAGCGGATGTACTGCACGTCCAGGTGCCAGGCCACATGGCCCGGGATCAGCAGCGACACTGGCGCCGGTGCGTCCCACTGCACGCCGTTGCGTGATCGCCGCTGGGTGAGGGCTGCCGTCGTGACGCGACTGCGGCAGCCGGCGGCCGCGGCGCTCACCGACCACAGACGCCACGAGCCGTCCGGTTCGCGCACGAGTGCCGGCGAGATCAGGCCGTAACGCACGTCCTGCAGCACGAGCGTGGGCTCGCTCCACTCCGAACCGGTCCGGCTCGTTCGCAGCCAGACTTCGTCCACCATCGGGGTCGTCTGCCGATAGTAGAGGCGGAGCTGGTCCAGTGCGGGATCGTACGAGAGGTCGGGGTCCGACAGGTATGCGGATGCCGCGGGTCGCGCCACGGGATTCGCGACCCCTGGAATGGACGCCCACTCCGTGGCCTCGTTGCCGGCGTAGGCGGACGGGTTCTCGAACGACGGATCGCCGAAGGGATACGGCGTGCCGGCGAACCAGTACCGATTGCCATGCCAGTCGTGCGGGAACACCAGCGCGTCGGGATGCACCATTTCGCCGCTGCCGTCGTATGTCACCACGGCGAGGGCGAGCGGATCCACGATCTGGTCGGTGGCGCCCGAGGCCGGATCGTCCGGCACCGCGAGCTCGGGCAGCAGGGCGTCGACGGGCTCGTCGGGCGTCGCGTGGCACGCGAAGGAGAGCAGCAGTGCCGGCAGGGCGAGATGTCGCGCGCGCATCAGCGGGTGGGCATGACAGACATCCCAGAAACGTGGGCGCGGGGACGCCCGCATGCTACCCCGCCGCTTCGTGGCGGCTGGTGCTCAGTGCGGGAGGGAAGGACGCACGGCGCCGTATACCCACGTGCCTGCGACGGCGGCGAGGAGCACGACGATGATCACGGACATGCCGGCGCCGATGAGCGCGAACAAGGGGCCCGGGCACGCGCCAACGAGTCCCCACCCGAGGCCGAAGAGCGTACCACCCAGCCAGTAGCGCGTGCCACGGCCGAGCACCTTGGGCGCGACGACGATCGGTTCACCGCTGGCAGCGTGGAGCGCGAAGCGCCGGATGAGATAGAGCGAGATAGCTGCCGTGAGCACCGCGGTGCCCATGACGCCGTACATGTGGAACGCCTGGAACCGGAACATCTCGTAGATGCGGAACCACGACACGACCTGCGACTTGATGAGCACCACGCCGAACACGATACCGAGGCCGAGGTAGGCCAGCAGGCCGCGAAGGGTACGCACGCTCACCACCCCCCCAGCAATTTCGGCAGGATGATCCACGTCGTGAGCAGGCCGCCGGCGAAGAAGCCCACGACGGCCACGAGTGACGGAAGCTGGAGGTCGGCGAGCCCGGCGATCGCGTGGCCCGACGTGCAGCCTCCTGCGTACGCCGTGCCGAAGCCGACGAGGAAGCCGCCACCCACAAGGAGCAGCGCGCCTCGCCACGTGGCGAGCGCGTGCCAGGTGAACAGTTCGTGCGGCGCCAGGCCGCTGAAGTCACGAATGCCCAGTGCCGCGAGCGACGCGCGTGTGGACGGCGCTATCGCAATACTGTCGCTGCCCACGAGCCATCGCATCGCGAGCGCCGCGCCGATGCCGATGCCGAGCGCGAAGGCCAGGTTCCACCCGCCCGCGTCGCGCCAATCGTACTGGAAGAACCGCACGCGACCCGGGAGCGCCGCGGCGCAGATGTGCCGCAGGTTGCTCGAGATACCAAAGGACTTGTTGCCAACGAGCAGGAGTGCTGGCACGATGAGCCCGATGATCGGGCCGGCCACGTACCACGGCCACGGCTGGCGAACGATGGTCAGGAGCGTCATCGCCCGCGGAGGTCAACGACGTACCGTGAACGAGTCGGCAAGGCACATGTCGCAATCGGTGCGTGCCGGGAACTCCGCAACTGTCGGCTCATGGTCGGGCGGGAGTGAAATTCGAGTGGAGCATCCGGATCGCGTGCCCGGGTTCCGCGCAGTCAGCGCAGCAGACACTGTGCACGCTAGGGCATCGTCATCGCCTGCGGCAGGTCGGACAAGTGCTCCTGCACAATCACCCATCGATGGCTCATGCGTGGCCGCGCCTGGGCGCCGTCGGCTGGACGAGGCGAGGGTGCTGGTGGACGCGCCGTCGGGAGCCGCCACCGCTCCTCGACTTTGTCGTTTCCGCGTGACTGGCGGGGATTCCTCCTCGCGTGCGCGATGGCAGGCCCGCTAATTGATGCATGCCGGCGCATTGCACGCTTTCGTTCGCCACGCCGCTGGCGCGCCAGCGACACGCTCGAGGAACCATGACCGCACCATCGGATCGCCTTCGGCCACATCCTGCAGACCGGTTCGCCGGGGCTGAGCACCTGCTCGACATCCCCGCGCAGCTTCGGGCACTCCGGGCCGAGAGCAAGGCCGGCGTGCACGGCCATCGACAGATCGCCCTCATCCACCAGGGTCCGGTGCGCCTCGTGCTGTTCGCCTTCGAGGCGGGGGGCGCAATGCGCGCACACTCGGCGCCGGGCTGGGTGACGATCCAGTCCCTTCGCGGCTCGCTCACCGTGGGCACGGCCGATGCGCGCCACGTGCTTCACGAGGGAGCGCTCCTGTCGCTCGCGCCAGGCGTACGGCACGACGTGCAGGCCGACGCCGAGGCCGACATGCTGCTCGGCATCTACCCGGAAGGCCCGCGGGACGGGTAGGCGCGGTCGGCGATTGAGCGGGCGCAGGCGCCACGCGATGTAGTCGACGTGCCAACCTGAGCGCGGGGAAGGAACTGCCTGTGGCCGAGGGCCGAGAAGCAGATCCTTCGCTCCGCTCAGGATGACACGGAGGCAGATCCTTCGCTCCGCGCAGGATGACACGGGGGCAGAACCCTCGCTCCGCTCAGGATGACACGGCGGCAGATCCTTCGCTCCGCTCAGGATGACACGGCGGCAGA
>JBDTYL010000103.1:0-5687 GCA_040005695.1 bacterium
GCGGCGCGCTCGGTCCCGTTGCAGCGGGTGGTGCTCGTGTCGTCACAGGCTGCCGCCGGACCCGCCACCGCCGCGGACCGTCCGGTGCGCGAGGACGACGCACCGCACCCGGTGGAATCGTACGGCCGCAGCAAGCTGGAGGCCGAGCAGGCCACCCAACGCTTCGCGAGCACGATCCCGATCACGATCATCCGTCCGAGTGCTGTTTACGGCCCAAGGGACAGCGATTTCCTGAACGTCTTCAAGCAGGCGGGTCAACGGGTTGCGGTGTTCGCGGCGCCGCGCGCCCAGGTCATGTCCATCGTGCACGTCCGCGACCTCGTGGGCGCCATCCTGCTGGCCGCCGACGCGCCGGCCGCTCGGGATCGCACGTATTTCGTCGGTTCGCAGGCGCCGGTCTCGTGGAGCGAGCTGTATGCGGCGATTTCACTCCTGTCGGGCACCCACTCGACCGGCGTGCAGCTGCCGGGCGCCATCCTCGGCTTCGCTGGTCAGGTGGGTAACGCGTTCACCCTTGTGACCGGACGTCCGCTCCTCATCAATGCAAACAAGGTGGCGCTGGCCAGGCCGAAGTGGTGGCTGTGCGATTCGTCCCGCATCCGGGACGAGCTCGGCTGGAGTGACTCCACGCCGCTGCAGGAGGGCCTGCGCGAGACGTATCTTTGGTACCTCGAGGCTGGCTGGTTGCGACGACGCATACGAGCCAACGCCAACGTCGTGGCCACACCGGAGGATACAGTCTGAGGCCCCTGTTGGAGGATGACGCGAAGCGCGCGGGCTGCCGCACGCTCGTGGACGTGCTCGAGTATCGCGCCGCCCACCATGGCGATGCGGTCGGGTACCGATTCCTGTCCTCATCCGGCGACGAGGACGGGACGTTCACATACGCGGACCTTCGCGAGCGCGTTGCGCAGATGGCGCGGCACCTTTCGGCGTTTGCGGCGCCCGGCGACCGGGTCGTGCTGCTGCTGCCCCCGGGGCTCGACTACATCACGGCGCTCTTTGCCTGCCAGTACGCCGGCGTGGTGGCCGTGCCGGCCTACCCGCCCAACCCGCGTCGTCCCGATGCGCGCGTGGCCCGCATCGTCGCCGACTGCGGCGCGCGCGTCGCCGTCGTCTCCTCGGCACTGCATCACCGTCTCGCACAGTACATCGAGGCATCGCCCACGCTCGCGCATGTGGAGTGGCTGGATGTCGAATCGCTGTCCGGCGCGGCAGAGCCGCTGGTGCGGCCGGCCACGCCCGACGCCCTCGCATTTCTCCAGTACACGTCGGGCTCCACGGGCGACCCGCGTGGTGTGATGCTCCCGCACAGCGCCGTGATGCACAACCTCGGCGTCATCCATCGTGCGGCACGCCAGCGCGAGGGCGACGAGGCCGTATTCTGGCTGCCGCCGTATCACGACATGGGGCTCATCGGGGCCATCCTCCAGCCGCTGTACGCCCGGTTCCCCGTGAACCTGATGACGCCGTCCACGTTCTCGCAGCGCCCGTTCCGGTGGCTCGAGGCGATGTCGCGCTACAAGGCGACGACCAGCGGCGCGCCGAACTTCGCGTACGACCTCTGCGCGGAGCGCGTGTCGGACGCGGAGCGTGCGACGCTCGACCTCTCGCGCTGGCGCATCGCGATCAACGGCGCCGAGCCGGTGCGTGCGGACACGATCGACCGGTTCGCGGCGGCGTTCGAGTCATGCGGATTCAAGCGGGAGACGTTCCTCCCATGCTACGGCCTGGCGGAGACCACGCTGTTCGCCTCCGGGTTGTCGCGCGCGCAGGTGCCGACGGTGCTCTCGGTGGACCGCGCGGGCCTCGAGGCCCGGCGGCTGCAGCCGGCCACCGGTGACGACGCGACACGTCTCGTTACCGCCGGCCCGCCGCCCGACGCGCTCACGCTGCGCATCGTCGATCCGGACACCGGCGAGGAATGCGCGGCCGACGCAGTGGGCGAGATCTGGATCGCCGGAGGCAGTGTCGCGCCGGGCTATTGGGGTCGCGAGGCGGAGTCCGCGGCGGCGTTCGGTGCGCGCATCGCGGGCAGCGCCGAGCGCTTCCTCCGCACGGGCGACCTTGGCGCGCTGCACGCCGGCGAGCTGGTGGTGACCGGACGCCTCAAGGACCTCGTCATCGTGGGCGGGCGGAATTTCTATCCGCAGGACATCGAGAGCGCCACAGATCACGTGCATCCCGACGTACGCAGCGGCGCGGTGGCGGCGTTCAGCACAGGGCTCCGTGGGCGTGAGCACGTGGTCGTCGTCGCGGAAGTGGCGCGCCATCACCGGCCGTCCGCCACCAGTGCCGTCGTGGGCGCAGTGCGCAGCGCGGTGGCCAACGCGCTCGGCGTCACCATCGACGACGTCGTCCTCATCCGGCAGGGCACGCTGCCGAAGACGTCCAGCGGCAAGCTGCAGCGGCGTCGCACGCGGGAGCTGTACGAATCGGGGCAGCTGTCGGTGATAGCGCCGGCGATTACCGCCAGGCATGCCGCGCCTCCAGTCCCTGTCGCCAACACGACGAGCGCCGAGCGCGCCACTGCGCTCCGGGCGTGGCTGCGCGATTATGCGCGCACGACGCTCGATTCGCGCACGATGGACGAACGCCGCGAGATGCCGACGAGCGTCGCGCGCGACTTTGCGCGGCAGGGCATGTTCGGCCTCCAGACCCCGACGGCGTTCGGCGGCCTCGAGCTCTCGTACGGTGAGGTGCTTCGCGTCGTCGAGCAGCTCGCGTCGATCGACCTCACGCTTGCGACGTTCGTGGGCGGCCACAATTCGCTCGGCATTCGCCCCCTGCTGCAGCACGCGGCGCCCGCGGTGCGCGATGCACTCGTGCCGTCACTCGCGCGCGGTGAGCGCATTGCGGCGCTTGCACTGAGTGAGCCCGCCGCGGGGTCCAATCCCTGGGCCATCGAGGCGCTCGCCATGCCGGTGGAAGGCGGCTGGCAGCTCTACGGCGTGAAGAGCTGGATCGGGTCGGCGGGCGTCGCCGGCGTCTTCACGGTGTTCGCGCGCGTGCCCGGCGACGATGGGGGCATCACGGCATTCGTACTGAACGCCGGCACGCGCGGGCTCCGGATCGGTGAGGCGGCGTTGACGCTCGGCATGCGCGGCATGTTGCAGAACACGGTGCATCTCGATGGCGCGTTCGTCGCGCGCGGCGCGGTGCTCGGCGAGGTGGGCGGCGGGATCGCGGTGGCCCACGACACCTTCCTGCATGCGCGCTTCGGCGTGGCCGCGATGTGCCTTGGCGGAATCAAGCGCGCCATCCAGCTCTCGCATCGCTACGCATCCCGACGCCAAGTGGCGTCGGGCCGATTGGTCGATCACCCAGCGACGCGCGCGCGTCTCGGCGGCATGGCGGCATCCGCCGCGGCGCTGGACACGTACCTGTCGGTGGTTGCCGAGCTGCTCGACGCGGGTGTCGCGCTGCCCGAGGACGCATACATCGTCTGCAAGACTGCCGCACCCGAGTTGCTGTGGGAAGCGGCCGACGGCGCGCTCCAGCTCCTCGGCGGTCGCGGGTACGTCGAGAGCAATCCGCTCGCGCAGCTGTTCCGTGACGCACGCCTGCTTCGCATCTTCGAGGGACCCACGGAGCCGCTGCTCGTGCACCTCGGCACCCGCGCCATGCGCGATCCCGCCGCGCAGCGTGCGCTGCTCTCCGACCGGCTGGGCGCGCCCGACATTGCGGACCATCTCTCTCGCGCGGCCGAGCAGACGGCGCAGCGGCTCTCTGCGCATGGGGCGACGCGCGCCGCCGCGCACCAGTGGGCGTCGCTGCTGCTCGGCGGCGCCGTGACGGAAGGCGTCATGCTCGCCGCCGCGCGCATTGCGCGCACGCTCGGCACGTCGGGCTGCGACCTGGCGATTGCGCGCTTCGAGGAGCGGTTCGACGCGGCGCTCGCGCGCTGCCGCACCGCGCACGCCGACGAGCGCGCCGCGCTGCTTGGCCAGAATCTCGCGGCCGCGGTGGCGTGGGCCAACGATGGCGTGGGCGACGTCGAGCAGCGGTCGAACACGGCGCTCGACCATTTCCTGCAGCCGGACTGGTCGGAGTCTGCCGTGCCGGCGGTGCGCGTGCCGCGCCCGGTACACGGCGACAGCACGCCCGCCGAGCCGGCGTCGCCGTCGCTGGCGTTCATCCTCGAGTGGCTCTCGGACGAATTTCAATTGGCTGCGGGCGCCGCGACGCCGGAGACGAGCCTTCGCGACCACGGCCTCGACTCGCTCGCCGCCACGCGGCTCGTGGTGGCGCTCGAGAGCCACCTCGGTCGCCGCGTTGATGCGTCGCTCCTCTGGCGCTCCGGTACCATCGGCGAGTTCGCGGGCGCGGTCGATGGGGTGGCGCCCGAGACGCTTCCGCTTCCCGCGCCGCACGAGCACGACGCGCACGCCGAGGCGCTGTCGATCGAACAGTGGCCCGAGTACCGCACGCTCGTGGGGCGGCTCGCCGAGGCCACCGCGGGCGACACGATGAACCCGTACTTCGCCGTGCATGAAGGTGTGTCCGGTGCAACGGCGCGCGTCGGCGGCCGCGAGCTGCTCAACTTCTCCAACTACAACTACCTCGGCCTCTCGGGGCATCCGGACGTCACGCTCGCCGCGCAGGATGCGGCCGAGCAGTACGGGACGTCGGTGTCGGCCAGCCGGATCGCGTCGGGCGAGCGTCCGCTGCATGCCGACCTCGAGCGCGAACTGGCGCGATTCGTCGGCGCGGAGGATGCCCTCGTGTTCGTGGGCGGTCATGCAACCAACGTCGCCGTGCTCTCGCACCTGTTCGGGCCCGGCGACCTGGTGCTGTGCGACGCGTTGATCCACAACAGTGCGCTGCAGGGCGCGGCATTCTCGGGTGCCCGCTGGCTCACCTTTCCGCACAACGACTGGGCCGCGTGCGACGCGATGCTCGGCGAGCTGCGCCCGCGTCATCGGCGTGCGATCGTCGTGATCGAGGGCGCCTATAGCGCGGACGGCGACGTGCCGGACCTGGCGCAGTTCGTTGCCGTGAAGCAGCGCCACGCCGCGATGCTCATGGTGGACGAGGCGCATTCGCTCGGCGTACTCGGCGAGACGGGCCGTGGGATTGTCGAGTGGGCCGGCGTGAATCCGGCGGACGTCGACATCCTCATGGGCACGCTCAGCAAGGCACTCGCGAGTTGCGGCGGTTACGTCGCCGGCAGCGCCGGGCTGGTGGAGTACCTCAAGTACACGGCGCCCGGCTTCGTGTACAGCGTCGGCATCACGCCGCCAAATGCCGCTGCGGCGCTCGCGGCGCTACGCCTGCTCGAGGCCGAACCGGAGCGGGTGCTGCGGTTGCGGCACAATGCCGAACAGTTCGGGCAACTGGCGCGGCAGGCCGGGCTCGACATCGGCCTGAGCGCGGGCACGGGTGTGATCCCTGTCATCGTCGGCGATTCCATGCGGGCCGTGCGGATGTCGCAGACGTTGTTCGAGCAGGGGATCAACGTGCAGCCGATGATCAGCCCGTCCGTTCCCAATGACCAGGCGCGGTTGAGGTTCTTCGTGTCGAGCGAGCACACGGATGCGCAACTCGCCGAGGCGGTGCAGGCGACGGCGAGTGCGCTGGCGAGCGAGGTCGGCGCCCCTTGTCATCCTGAGCGCAGCGAAGGATCTGCTTGTGTGCCGCAAGCAGATCCTTCGCTGCGCTCAGGATGACAAGGGCGCGTGCGCGAT
>JBDTYL010000104.1:0-8460 GCA_040005695.1 bacterium
CACCATCCTCCGGATCATGGCGATGTTCCCGCCCGAGGAGCAGGACGTGGTGCGCATCCGGCTCAGCGAGACGCTCACGTCCGTGGTGTCGCAGCGCCTGCTGCCGCGCGCGGACGGCAACGGTCGTGCGGTGGCGGCGGAGATCCTCATCGTCACGCCGGCGGTCCGTGACATGATTGCCGACGGAAACCGCATCAGCGAGATCCGCGACTACATCGAGGATGGTCGCGACCAGTACGGCATGCAGACGTTCGACCAGCACCTGTCCGACCTGGTGCAGGACGGCACGGTGACGTTCGACACGGCGATGGCCGCGGCCACGAACCCGTCGGATTTCCAGTTGAAGATGAACATGTTCCGCCGCAGTTCCGGTGGTATCACGGCGGCGCAGGTTGCGGCGGCCGAGGCGGCTGCCGCGGCGTCGGCCGGGGGCAACTCGCCGCCGGCGGGGATGGATGGCATCACGACGGGCGGCTTCGACTTCCTGAATTCATGATCGCGCTCAACGGCATCCTCGCACCGGTGGTCACGCCGTTCGATCGCGACGGCGCGGTGGACCTGTCCGCCTTCGGGCGCAACGTGCGTGCACATGTGGCGGCGGGCACCAGCGGCGTCGTCGTCACCGGCTCCACGGGTGAAGCCGCGCTGCTCGACGACGCGGAGCGCAACGCACTCGTCGAGCGTGCGCGTGTGGACGTTGGTGATGCCACGCTGCTGGTGGGTACGGGTGCGGAGTCCACGCGCGCAACGATCGCGCGATCGAAGGCCGCCGCCGCGCGCGGCGCCGACGGGGTGCTCGTGGTGGCGCCGCACTACTACGGCGACGCGATGACGCCCGACGCGTTGCTGGCGCACTATCGGCGCGTCGCGGACGAGTGTCCGGTGCCCGTGCTCCTGTACACCATTCCCAAGTACATGCACTTCGCGCTCTCGCCGGAGGTGGTGGCGACGCTGGCGCAGCACGGCAACATCCTCGGGATGAAGGACAGCTCGGGCGATGCGGCGCTGTTCGCACAATACCTCGCGGTGCAGAGCGCATCGTTCCACGTCCTCACGGGCAGCGGCGTGCTGTTCGGCGAGGCGCTCCGGATGGGCGCGCGCGGGGGCATCCTCGCGGTGGCGTTGTTCGCGCCGGAGCTGTGCCTGGAGATCTGGCATGCGCGCGCGAACGGCGACGCGGACGCGGCGGAGAAAGCGCAGGCCGCGCTCTCGCCGCTGGCGGCAACGATCGTTGGGGCGATGGGGGTCGCGGGCGTGAAGGCGGCGCTCGATGCGGTCGGTCTCGCGGGCGGCGCGCCGCGCCCGCCCCTGCGCCCGTTGAGCGAGCCGGCGCGAACGCAGCTCGCCGACCTGCTGCGCGCAGCGGAGCTGGCGCCCGCGGCGTGACGGCGGCGCCGCGGCCGCTCGTCCGCGCGCGGCTCGCATGACCGCACGACCGGAGTTGGGGAGCGGCTTGCGTCACCTCGCGCAGCTCGCGCGGCGACCGCGTCCCGCTGGCAGTGACGCCGAACGGGACGCGCGCCACTATGCCGCGGGCGTGCTCACGTCCGTCGGCTTCACCGTTCGCGAAGAACCCTTTTCCTACTCGGCTTTTCCCGGGCGTTACGCCACTCCCATCGGCGGCGCCGCACTCGGCGCCACCATCGTGCTCGCGGGCGTGCGCGCGCTCGTTGCGGGTGGTGCGCTCGCGCCCGCGGTAATCCTCGCCGTCGGTGCGGGGACGACAATCGCCTTCGCGCGCGTGATGCTCACGTGGGGCGTACGGACGACGCCGCTGCTCCGCGCGGAGGGCACCAATCTCGTCGCCACACGACCAGGCGTGGAACCGCGCGTGTGGCTCGTTGCGCACCTCGACAGCAAGTCGCAGCCGGTGCCGTCCGCGCTGCGCGTGGTGGGCGTCGCGACGCTCGCTGCCGCGCTCATGCTCGCCGTGGTCGCCGTGGCGCTGACACTCCTCGGCGTTGGCGCACGTACGACGTGGTATGTCGCGCTGGCGGCTGGCGTGGTCGGTGCACTACCGGTGATGGCGAGCGTGGTGGGAGCGCAGTCCGACGGCGCCGTGGACAACGCGTCGGGCGTGGCCGCCGTGCTCGCGGCCGCTGAGCGGCTGCACCGGACTGCCGCGTGCGGGGTACTCTTGACGAGCGCGGAAGAGCTGGGCCTGGCGGGTGCAAGCGCGTGGGCGCGAGCGCGCGCGCCCGGTGTGGCCCTCAACTGTGACGGAGTCGACGATGACGGTGCATTCGTGATCATGCATGATCGACCGGCGCCTGCCGAGGTGATCGCCGCGGTGCGAGCCGCTGCGCCCATCGGCACGCCGGTGCGCGCGCGCCGCATGCCGCTGGGCCTGCTCACCGATTCCTCGGCGCTCGCCAGCAACGGGTGGCGCGCGGTGACGGTGAGTCACGGCTCGCTCGCCACGCTGCGCCGCATCCACCGGCCGGCGGACAACCTGCTCGCCCTGCGCGGCACGTCGATCGACGCGGTCGCCGACCTTCTTGCCCGCGCCGCGGAGGCGCTCGCCACATGAACGTGCTGCTGCTCGCCGCCGTGCTGGCGCTCGGACTCCTGATGATCCCGTTCGGCCTGCCGGGCACGTGGATCATCGCCGGCGCGGCGCTCGGCTACTCCATCCTGGTGCCCGGCACGGTGGGGATGATCACCGTCGTCGTCGTGACGATCCTCGCGATCATCGCGGAGGTGATCGAGTTCACGCTCACCGCGAAGTACACGCGGAAGTACGGCGGCTCACGCCGCGCGAGCTGGGGTGCGGTGATCGGCGGCATGGTGGGCGCCATCATGGGCGTGCCCGTTCCGCTCATCGGCTCCGTGATCGGCGCGTTCGTGGGCGCGTTCGTGGGCGCATTCGTGTTCGAGATGTCGCGCGGCAGCAGCGGCGGCACGTCCACGAAGGTGGCGACCGGCGCCCTGGTGGGCCGCGTGGTGGCCGCGGGGGTGAAGATCGGCATCGGGTTCTCGATGGCGGCGTGGATCCTGTTCCGGGCCATCGTGTAGTTCGCGCGGCGCGACGTCGCGCCGCGTGCATCACGCGGTGGGCTTCGCCCTGGCGCCGATTGTCTCCGAGTGTGCGAACTGCCACTCGAGCAGCATATACGCGGCGACGATTGGCCCCGCCGTGACGATGGCGAGGAGGAAAGGATGGGGGGACAGCATGCCGGCCAGCGTGCGGATCGCGCCTTCCGCGAGTGGTACGACGATCTGGGTGGTTCTCCGCGCGCCGTAGTACGCATCCATGACGATCACCGTGAAGACGGGAAGGGCCGGGAGAAAGCCGGCCGCGATCGGATGGCGGAGGTAGGCGCCTGTGTTTCTGCGAAACGGAATCTCCCCCAGACACAGAATCGCGAGGACGAACACGAGCACCGCGGAGTAGTTGATGATCACGACCGACGGCGGCATCGGCGGCGTTGGGGGGTGCCACAGGTCGTACGATGCGCGTGTCATCGGACGTCCATACACCTCAGTGGTCGCGCGCTCGAACTGCCATTCGATGAACCGCGGGGTTTGCCGGCTCGACGTCGTGTACGGATTGAACAGCGTCATGCCGAGCACGGAGAGGGTGTCGGCCGGAACCGATTCGCCCCACGGCGCCGTGACCAGCGGTACGCCGCCTGGTGTCCGGCGCCAGTACTCGAGCGACACTTGCGTGTAGTTGTCGAAGTATTCGCCGGTCTTCGAGGTGCGCGGGGCGGCCATGTTGATGCCGCGCAGGGACCGGCTCGGCCACACGACGACGGCGCGCGTGATGCCGACGGTTGCCGCCATCGTGAGCGCGCCGGGAACCATGATGAGCAGGAGCCGCGCACGATTGGAGAGCGGGAAGGCCTGGAGCCACCGCGTGCGCTCGCGAAGCAGCGCCGAGCCGATCAGCACGGCGAGTCCGAGCATCACGAGCCATGATCCGCTCGTGGCGGCGACGAGGAGAATGAGGACGAAGAGCAGTACCTGTGGCGGGAACACCAGTCGCAGCAGCGCCCGGTACGGACGCGGTGCGCGTGGCGGTGCGTGTGCGTCTGCCGCGTTCGCGCGCGCGTTGCTACTTGCGCGCTCCCACGCCGGCGCGACGACGAGCGACGCAGGCGTCGTGAGCCAGACAAAGAGCAGCGTGCCGGGAATCGCGAGGGTGAACAACACGAGCCCGACGTTCGGCGACAGCAGCCAGAGGGACAGCGCGGCGACGGATCCGAGGATGGCCCACGGCGTGACCTGGAGCGCCAGGGGCGGCGCCTGTAGGTCGCCGGGACGAACCGTGAATGGCGCGATCACCACGAGCGCGATGATGGCCACGATCTCCAGCATGCGGGCGAGCGGCCAGGGGTGCGCACCATGCGCGAGCGCCGCGGCGATCCATACCAGCAGGGGCAACAGGACCATCGCGAGCATGGACAACATCCGCGCGAGGATCACGTCCCGCCCGCGGATCGGCATGGCGGCCTCGAAGGAGTCGGCGCGGAACGTAAATGCCCGCAACAGGGCCGGCAGCAACGGCGCGAGCATGAGTGGCCCAAGATCAGGCCACAGGGCCAGTGCCGCGGCGCCAGCACCTGCGAATAGCAGCACGCCCGGCTGACGTGTTCGCCACCACACAAGTGTGAGAATCACGAGGCCTCCGCGAGCCGTTCACCGCCGACCAGTTCGATGAACAGCTCCTCGAGCGGCACACTCACGCACTGCGCGTTCGCAACGCCCGCGTCGCCCAGCTGCGCTCGCACGGACGCCGCGTCACCCTGAAACACCGCGCGCCATTCACCGCGGACCCGTCGCACATGCAGGCAGCCAGGAATCGCTTCAAGCCGACGCGCGTCTCGCTCGGCGGACGTGGGAATGATCGCGACACAGTGCGCCTCGCGCAGGCTGTCCATGTCGCTGTCGATGCGCACCTTGCCATCGTCGAGCAGCACGACGCGTCCGCCCAGCCGCTCGACGTCCGGCATGTGGTGCGACGAGAACAGGATCGCCGTGCCTTCGCGATTCAGCAGCTGGATGGATGTCTCCAGGAACTCGCGCCGCGCGGCGGGATCCAGGCCTCCCGCCGGTTCGTCGAGGATGAGCAGCTCCGGTCGATGACAGACGGCCGCAACCAGTGCGACCTGCCGTGCGCGCCCCTTGCTGAGCTGCCCGATCTTCGTCCCCACGCCCGCGAGCCCGAAGCGTTCGAGCAGCTCTGTCTCCAGCGCGCTGTCCCACGACGGAAACACACGCCGGTGAAACGCGAGGAGATCCGGCACGCTCCATCCCGGTGGGAGCACCTGGTCCTCGGCGACGTACCCGATGCGTCGCTTCACGGCAACGGGGTGCTCCGTGGGCACGAGCCCGAACGCGCGCACCGTGCCGCCGTGCGGAAAGAGCATGCCCATCGCGATCTGTACGAGCGTCGTCTTGCCACTGCCGTTGCGACCGAGGAGCGCGACGACTTCGCCGGCGCGGACGGCGAAGGTCACGCCGGCAAGGACCGGTGTGCCGCGCACGAACGCGCGCGTGACATCCTGAAACTCGAGCACGGGCGTTTCGCTCATGGATTCTCCCTGGGGTGCGCGTGCACCGGTCCATCGGTGAGTTCGCGATCGGCGTCCTTTACCAGCCGAAGGACGTCCGGCAGCCGCAGGCCGCCGAGGTATGCCTGTGCGAGCAGTGCGCGCGCCGCGGTCTTGAGAACGGCCTGCTGCGTGCCGCGCATTGCCGCCGGCGCGCGCGCGGCCACGAAGGTGCCGCGCCCGCGCTGGGATTCGATGTAGCCGAGCGCCTCGAGCTCGTCGTACGCCTTTTTCACCGTGAGTGGCGCGATCACCAGCTGCTCGCTGAGCTCGCGGTGCGAGCTGAGGCGTTCGCCCGCCGTCAATCGCCCACCGGCAATCGCATCCATCACCTGTCGCATGATCTGGCGATAGATGGGCAGGTCGTCGGATGGGTTCACTACGAAGAGCATAAAGTGATATATAACACTATATCACTTAGCGCAAGAGGCCTGCCCTGCGAAACGGAACTCCGTGATTTGACTTCATCCCGGCGCCAGATAGATTCGAACAACGCCCCGCGCACCAGCGGGGCGTTTTTTGTGTCCGTCGCCCTACCTGCTCGGGAGCCCCATGTTCGGTCCGGATTCGCGCGTCGTCGTCGTCGTGGGCGCACAGTGGGGCGACGAAGGCAAGGGAAAGCTGGTGGACGTGCTGGCCGAGCGTGCCGACTGGGTCGTGCGCTACCAGGGCGGCGCCAATGCAGGCCACACCGTGGACCTCGGCGACCGCACGTTCGTGCTGCACCAGATTCCCAGCGGCATGCTGCACCCCGGCGTGCGCTGCGCCATTGGCAACGGCGTCGTGCTCGACCCCGACACGCTGTTCGACGAGATCGACGGCCTCGTGAAGGCCGGGGTGGACGTGGAGGGGCGGCTCTACGTGAGCGAGCGCGCCCACCTCGTGCTGCCGTACCACAAGCTCGTGGACGGCGAGAGCGCGTCGAGCAAGGCCATCGGCACCACCGGTCGCGGCATCGGGCCCGCGTACGAGGACAAGGTCGCGCGGCGCGGCGTGCGCGTGCTCGACCTGCGCCATCCCGAGCGACTGCGCGAAGTCGTGGCGAAGGGCGCGGAGAACGCGCAGCGCCGCCTCGTGGCGTATGGATCGGACAAGGTGATCGACGTCGATGCAGTGGTGGCGCAACTCGAGCGGCTTGCCGAACGGCTCCTGCCGCTCGCCGACGACGTGGGCCTCACGGTGCACCGCGCCGTGAAGGCGCGCGCGGCGGTGCTGCTCGAAGGCGCACAGGGCTCGCTGCTCGACATCGATCATGGCACGTATCCCTACGTGACGTCGAGCAACACGACGGCCGGCGGCGCCGCGGTGGGCGTCGGCATCGGGCCCACGGACATCGACCGTGTACTCGGCGTGGTGAAGGCGTACACCACGCGTGTGGGCAACGGGCCCCTGCCCACCGAATTCACGGAACCGCTGCAGAGCGAAGTGCGCAAGCTCGGTAACGAGTTCGGCGCGACGACGGGACGTGCGCGGCGCTGCGGCTGGTTCGACGCGCTCGTCGTGAAGTACGCCACGCGCGTGAACGGCCTGAGCGACCTCGCGGTGACGAAGCTCGACGTGCTCGATACGCTGCCCGAGCTGAAGATCTGCACGGGCTACGAGGTGGACGGCGAGCTGCACGAGGATTTCCCGGGCGACCTGCTCGCACTGGAGCGCGTGGTGCCGCGCTACGAGGCCTTCGCCGGCTGGCGGCAGTCCACGGCCGAGGCGCGCAAGCTCGCCGACCTGCCGGCTGCGGCGCGCGTGTACCTCGATCGCATCGAGGCGCTGTGCGAGGCGCCAATCACGTACGTGAGCGTGGGCACCCGCCGCGACCAGATCATCGGCCAATAGGTGCGGCTTCCACTCACTGGACCCAGCGCGAACGACGTCGAATGGCTCGCTCGGGATGAAGACAGCACGTCGCCCGGACTGATCCCGTGCTAGACCTCCTCATCGTCGGCGCGGGACCGTGCGGGCTCGCGGCGGCTATCTCCGCGCAACGCGCCGGGTTGTCCGCCGTGATCCTCGACGCAGGGCCGGTGGTCAACACGATCACGCAGTATCCCTACTACGTGAGCTTCTTCTCCACCGCGTCGAAGCTGTCGCTGGGCGACATCCCGTTCGTCGTCGCCGCGGACAAGCCCTCACGACGCGACGGACTTGCCTACTATCGCGCCATCGTGCGCCACTTCCGCCTCGACGTGCGGCAGTACGAGCGCGTGTCGCGCCTCGAGCGCACCGCAGCCGGATGGGTCGCGCACTCCGTGACGGCGGAAGGCGTGGCGCGGGCGACGCCTGCCCGCGCTGTGGTGGTGGCGACGGGCTACTTCGGGTCACCGAACTACCTCGGCGTGCCGGGCGAGCAGCTTCCCCACGTGCGGCACGTGTACCGCGAGGGCCACGAGGCGTTCCAGCAGCATGTCGTGGTCGTCGGCGGCGGCAACTCGGCGGCGGAGGCGGCACTGGACCTGTGGCGCGCGGGGGCGCGGGTCACGCTGGTGCATTTCGGCCCCGACTTCGACAAGCGCATCAAGCCGTGGGTGCTGCCCGACGTGCAGAACCGCGCGAAGGAAGGCGCCATTGCCCTCCTGTGGAACAGCCGCGTGGCGAGCATCGCGCCGGGCTCGGTGGTAGTGCGCAGCGGGCGCGGCAAGGAGACGACCGTCGCCGCTCGGTTCGTCTACGTGATGACCGGATTCGCACCCAACACGGAGCTGCTGCGCGCGGCCGGAGTGCCCATCGACCCCATTACGGGCATCCCGAAGCACGATCCCGATACGCTCGAAACCAGCCTGGCCGGGCTTTTCATTGCCGGGGTGGTGGTAGCCGGCTTCGACGCGAACAAGGTGTTCATCGAGAACGGCCGCTTTCATGGCGACCGGATCGTGGCACACCTGCTCGGAAAGCCGGTACCGGCGCCCCC
>JBDTYL010000105.1:0-2935 GCA_040005695.1 bacterium
GGGATGTCCCGGATCCACGGCGATGGTGAGGCCGGCCAGCGGTCGCGATGCGTCGATGGCCGGTCGGCCGCGCAGCTTGAGCACGAGGGCGTTGTTCTCCCACACCACCAGGTAGCCGAACGGCGCAGCACGCAGGTTGACGGTGACGCGCGCGCGGTCCTCCGCGACCTGCGTCCACTCCACCGTGCGGATCATCGAGTCGGACGTGGCGTAATTCACGATGTCCGTGTTGCCGCGCACGCCGTAGAGCGTGAGCGCGATGGAGCGCGGGCCTTCCTCCACGAAGTACGGCGCGCGCGCGCCGATGGGGATGACGACGTCCTCTCCGTGCGGGCTGCCACGGACCTTCATGTTGGACGCCGTGCGGCGCGGGACGGTCGTGCCTTCCGGAACGGGCATCACGTCGCCGTCATCCACCCACACATCGAGCCCGCTGTCGAGGCGGACGCGCGAGAAGCCGCTCTCCTTCGAGATGAGCGGGACGATGGTGCCCGGCGTGAAGAACCACTTGTACGTGCCGCCCGGCGTGGGGCGGCCAATGATGGTGCGGTCGGTATCCGCACCGGCCTGGCCGAGCTGCACGACGCCGATGGGATCATTGCGGCCGAGCTGTGTGCGGAGCGAGTCGATGCGGCCGGCGAGGGCGGCCAGTGTGTCGGCGCGCGAGGTGGGCTGATTCTCCGGTTTGGCGAGTGCGGCGGCCTGCACCGGCACCGCCGCGGCGGGCGCGGGAAAGCGCACCGCGAGGGTGGCGCGCGCCGTGTCGGCACCGCGGGCCGCCACGAACTCGTAGCGGGGCGCCGACGCCGGCGGGTTGACGAGGTATACCATGAAGGCGCCGTTGTTGTAGACGCGCGCCGGCACGCCGTTCACGCTCAGCGTGGCGCGGCCGCTGCCGATGGACCCGAAGATGAAGTTCGAGTCGCGCGACGTGATCTGCTGGTTGGGCGACGGGTACTGGACCCGCACGGCCAGCGGCCCGTCCACGAGCGGAATGTCTGGCAGCGGCGGCGCGGGCGCGGGTCGCGTTCCCCCGGACGCCGGCACGGGCGCGGGCACGGTGACGGGCGCGGGACGGGAGCCGCCGCAGGCGGCCGCGGCGAGCAGCGGGAGCGCCAGCGCGGCGCGGAGGTCACGGGGCAGTGGCATGGCGAGAAGCTAATGGGGAATCGTGGCGTCGGCGACGAATACGGCTCGGTTTGTTGACGGCCCTGTTTCGCGGCCCGTATATTCGCGCTTCAATGGCATCGCCCTCCGTTCCGTGAATCCCCTCGTTTCCTGCGCCTTCTGCGGCCGCGAGAACGAGCCGATGTCGCGCTTCTGCATCGATTGCGGAAAGCCGATGTCGGCGTCCGCCGCGCGCATCGTGCCGGCGTACTCGGCGGGCGCGTCGCTCGGCGCCGCCGGTGCGGAGCCCGCGGCGGCTCCCCAGCCGTCCGTTGGGACGGGCACGGGGCCGCTCAAGGCGCCATCGAGAATGTCGCCGCTGGCCAGCTCCAACCCCTGCCCCAAGTGCGCGAAGTCCGTGCAGGCGGGCATGCCGTTCTGCGGCTTCTGCGGCACGAAGGCCACCAACGAAGTGGCGAGCGGCAGCTGCTGGACCTGCGGCGCGACGTACACCGAGGGTGTGGACCTGTTCTGCGCCCGATGTGGCACGCGGGTGGGACAGCGGGTGAGCGTGGAGATCAACAACGCCTTCGGCACGCTGGTGATGGGCGCGAAGAGCCGGGAGACCGCGCCGCGGCTGTCGCTGCTCGACGAAAGCGGTACGCCGACGTCGAGCTTCACGCTCGACCGCGGCGAGGCGGTGGTGGGACGCGGCGACGCGGACATCCGGTTCGACGACGTGTTCCTCTCGCCGCTCCATGCGCGCATCGAGCAGCGCGATGGCGAGCTGTGGGTGCGCGACATGGGCTCGCGCAACGGCACGTGGACCTTCATCGACGCGCCCACGCGGCTCGCCGACTGCGACATCATCCTCGTGGGCTCGCAACTGCTCCGCTTCCGGCGGCTCGGCTACCCGGGTCCGCATCCACCGGAGGCCGACGCGACACGTCGCATGGGGTCGCTGGTGCCGTCGGCGGACGTCGCCGTGCTCGAGCAGCTCCGCGCGGACGGCAGCGTGCGCGACACGTTTCACCTCAGCCCGGCGCGCACCGTGCAGCTCGGCCGCGAATCCGGCGACTGGGTCTTCCCCTACGACCAGACCATGAGTGGCAGGCACGCCGAAATACGGAGTGAAGACGCGGAATTCTTCGTGCACGATACCGAGAGCCGCAACGGTGTCGCGCTCGGCGTGCGCGGTGAGCGCGCACTGAGGAAGGGGCAGCGCATCCTCGTGGGCGACCAGGTGCTGCGCGTCGAGAGTCTCGGCTTGTGAGCCAGGAAAAGATCTGCCCCACGTGCGGCAGGGAGTATCCGGCCAACGAGCGCTTCTGTCCGGCTGACGGCACGGCACTGCGGTCGCAGGGGGGCGGCACCGATCTCGTGGGCTCCATCATCGCCGAGCGGTATCACGTGCTGAAGAAGCTGGGCGAGGGCGGGATGGGCCAGGTGTACCTGGCCGAGCACGTGAAGATGGGGCGGAAGAGTGCGGTGAAGGTGATGAATCCGGGGATGGTGAACGACGCCGACGCCATCAGCCGGTTCAACCGCGAGGCGGCAAACGCGAGCCGGATCAATCACCCGAACGTTGCGGGGATCTACGACTTCGGCGAGACGCCCGAAGGGCTGATCTACCTGGCGATGGAGTTCATCGAGGGCGAGTCGCTCACGTCGCTCGTGGAGACGAACGGCGCGCTGACGCCCATCCGCGCGGCGGACATCACGAAGCAGGCGGCCGACGGGCTGGCCGTGGCGCACGACATGGGGATCGTGCACCGCGACCTCAAGCCCGACAACATCATGATCGCGAAGAATCGCGACGGGTCGGACT
>JBDTYL010000106.1:0-7324 GCA_040005695.1 bacterium
CGGTGTACAGCAGGTGCTTCACGAGCAGGATGAGCTCGATCTCGCGCCGTTGGTAAACGCGATTGCCGGACCGATTCTTTGCCGGGCTGAGAAACCGGAACTGGCTCTCCCAGTATCGGAGGACGTGCGGCTTGAGGTCGGTGAGGTCGCAGACCTCGCCGATGCTGTAGAACTCCTGGACCGGCTCCACGGCGCTCATGCGTCCTGCTCCGACCGGAGCTCGCGCGCCATCAGCTCGGCCACGGCGCTGCGGGCCGGATGCCCATCGAACAGGATCCGGTGCACCATCTCGACGATCGGCATCTCCACATTCTCGCGGGCGGCGAGCGCAAGGGCGCTGCGCGTGGTCGCCACGCCCTCTGCCACCGTCTCCTTGCCGGCAAGGGCTTCCTCGAGCGTGGCCCCCTGCCCCACGTCCATGCCGAGCGCGCGGTTGCGACTGAGCGTGCCGGTGCACGTGAGCACGAGGTCCCCGAGACCGGCGAGTCCGGCGAACGTGGCCGGCTGGGCGCCAAGCGCGGTGCCGAGGCGTGTCATCTCCGCGAGCCCGCGCGTGATCAGCGCCGCGCGCGAATTGAAGCGCAGCCCCACGCCTTCCACGAGTCCCGCCGCCACTGCCATGACGTTCTTGAGGGACCCGCCCAGCTCCACGCCGATGACGTCGTCGTGCGTGTAGAGGCGGAGGTGGTGGTTGCTGAACGCCTCCTGCACGGACTCCGCGGCCGTCAGGTCGTCCGACGCGGCGACGATGGCGGTTGGCTGCTGCGCCGCGACCTCGGCGGCGAAGCTCGGACCGGACAGGGCGACGACTGCATGGCCCGCGGCCTCCTCGGCCACCACGTCGCTCATCAGTGCCAGCGTACCACCTTCAATCCCCTTCGACGCGACGGCCATGATCGCATCGTCGCGCAGGACGCCGCATGTCCGGAGCACGGAGCGCACGTGTTGCGACGGCACTGCCACGCACACAAGCGAGGCGTTGTCGAGCGCATCGGACAGGGACGTCGCCGCGCGGAGCGACGGGGCGAGGGCGACCCCGTGCAGGAATCTGTCGTTGCGATGCGACACGTTCACGGACGTGACGACGTCCGGCTCCAGCGCCCAGAGCACGGTTTCATGACCGTTGCGCGCGAGCACGTCCGCGAGGGCAGTGCCCCACGCACCGGCACCGATCACGGCGCATCGCGTCATGCGCGCCCCCGCTTCCCGAACCGATTCTCCTCACCGCGCCGCAGCCGGCCGATGTTCGCGCGGTGCGTCCAGAAGACGAAGGACGCGATCACGACACTCACCAGGAACAGGAGCGACGACACGCCCGCCGTGAACGCGAGGAGCGCGGGCAGCAGCACGGCCGACACGAGACTCCCCAGGGACACGTAGCCCGTGCCGAACACCACGGCCACGAAGATCGCGAAGGTGATCAACATGGGGATCGGTGCGAGCGCGAAGAAGACGCCCGCCGCGGTGGCGACTCCCTTGCCGCCCTTCCGGAACCTGAGGAAGCAGGGTCGCACGTGCCCGGCGATGGCGGCGATCCCGACGGCGATGCCCCAGAACACGGGATCGTGAGTGCTCACGATCCGCGGCGGGAGGAGGAAAACCGGCAGCGCCCCCTTGGCCGCGTCGGCCAGGAAGACGAGCAGCCCGACCTTCCAGCCGAGGACGCGAAGCACGTTCGTTGCGCCGAGGTTGCCGGAGCCCTGCTTGCGCAGGTCCACGCCACTCGCACGTCCGGCGAGGTGCGCGAACGGAAGGGAGCCGGAGAGGTATGCCAACGCGAGCGCGATGGCCGGATGCACGATTACGCTTCCGCCTTCGCGCCGCTCTTGCGACGCATCAGGATGCGGAGCGGATTTCCCGTGAAGGGATAGGTCTCGCGGAAGCCGTTGTGCAGGAAGCGCATGTAGTGCTCTTCCACCAGGTCAGGATGGTTGCCGAAGAAGGCGATCGTGGGTGGTGCGACGCTCACCTGCGTGGCGTAGTTGAGCTTCACCTCGCGGCCCGCGGCCTGGTTCGGCTGCCGGCGTGCGAGCAGTTCCGCCAGGCGCACGTTGACGTCCGACGTCGAGATGCGGACGCGCGACTGCTCGTCCACCAGCTGGATCACGTCGAGGATCTTCGAGACGCGCTGACCGGTGAGCGCGGAGGTGAACAGGAAGGGCACGTGCTTCAGGAAAGGCGCCTTCTCGTGCGCCTTCTTCTCGAACTTGTGCGTCGCCTTGTCGTCCTTTTCCACGAGGTCCCACTTGTTCACGACGACGATCAGCCCCTTGCCCGCTTCCCACGCGAGGTGCGCGATCTTGAGGTCCTGGTGGTGGAACTCGCCTTCCGTGGCGTCGATGAGGAGGACGCAGATGTTCGCGCGCTCGATGGCGCGGCGGGCGCGGAGGGACGAATAGAACTCGATGCCGTCCTCGATCTTCGTCTGGCGGCGGAGGCCGGCCGTGTCGATGAAGATCATGTCGCGGCCGTGGTAGACCATCGGCGTGTCGATCGCGTCGCGCGTCGTGCCCGCGATGTCGCTCACGACCAGCCGTTCCTCGCCGAGGAGCCGGTTGACGAACGAGGACTTGCCCACGTTCGGGCGTCCGACGACGGCGACGCGGAGCGCCTCCTCGTCCTCCGGAACGGCTTCCGGCAGGCGCTCGATCACGGCATCGAGCAGGTCGCCGGAGTTCTTGCCATTCTGCGCCGACACGGGAAACGGGTCCCCTGCGCCGAGCTTGTAGAAATCGTAGAAGTCGGTGCGGCTCGGATCGTCCACCTTGTTCGCGACGAGCAGCCATGGCTTGCCCGTGGTGCGGATCATCTCTGCCACGCGATGGTCGCTGGGGTGCAGGCCGACGTTCGCATCCACGACGAACAGCATCATGTCCGCTTCCTCGACCGCCGTCGCGACCTGCTGCCGGATCTCCTTGTCCATCGGGGCATTCGGATCGTCCGACAGCCCACCCGTGTCCACGAGCCAGAAGGCGCGCCCGTTCCACTCGGCCTTGGAGAAGTGGCGATCGCGCGTGGTGCCCGCTTCATCCGAGACGATGGCTTCCTCGTCGCCGATGATGCGATTGAACAGCGCGGACTTCCCCACGTTGGGGCGACCGATGATGGCCACGACCGGGGCACTCATGCGGCTTCCCTCCCGGTGAGGCCCCGCTCGCCCTCGAGCGTCAGGACGTCGATGAAGTCGTACGACGGATATACCGGCATTGGAAGCGTCTCACGTAGTGCGATGAAACGCTCCTCGTCGAGGAATAGTCCATCGTCATTGATCGTCTCGGCTGGAATGAGCGCGAGATCGAGGTCCCCCCGGTCGGCGAGCGCGCGACGGATGTCGGCGCCAACGAGCAACCCGGCGGTGGTGGTGGTGGGTCCGAACAGCGAGTTCTCCATCACGATGAGCGAGAACTGCGCACCCGTGCGCTCGGCGATCGCGTCGAGCAGCGCGGGCATGAGGGGCGCCATGGACACACCCGTAACGACGCCGATCTTCCTGCCGTCCAGCCGCGGAAGGTCGGCAAGCCCGTTCTGGACGCGCTGGCGCAGCGAGGTGACGGCGCCCACGCCGTTCTCGATCTGCGAGAAGTCGCCGTAGTGCTCGACATCCGGGAGCGCGCGGCCGGCCAGCAGGTAGAGTTCATCGGAGCCGAACACCCATCGGTCGCCGCGCTCCGCGAGTGCGCGGGCTTCCCAGCGCTCCACGGCGTCGAGAATGCGCGTCGAGTTCTCCGCATCCATCGGCTTGCCGTCGTACAGGTGGGAGAACTGCGTTACCCCTACGGGCACGAGGGCGACACTCAGCACCGCATCGCCAAGGTTCCACAAGTCGGTGAGGGACTGCTCCAGTACATCGCCATCGTTCAGCTTGGGCACGATGACCATCTGGCCATGAAACTGGATGCCGCCCTCGGCGAGCCGCGTGAGTTGCTCGACGATGTTCGGCACGCGCGGATTGTTGAGCAGAACCTTCCGCGCTTCCCACGGCGTCGCGTGCACCGAGACGTAGAGCGGCGACAGCCGATACTCGAGGATCCGCTGGATGTCCCGCTCCTTGACGTTCGAGAGCGTGGCGAAGTTGCCGTAGGCGAACGAGAGCCGGTAGTCGTCGTCGCGGACGTACAGGTTCTTGCGCAGGCCCTTGGGCAGCCCTTCGATGAAACAGAATTCGCAGCGGTTGGCGCAGCGGCGAACGGTGGGCGGTTCGAGCTCCACGCCCAGCCCTTCTCCCTCCGGTCGCTCCACCTCGTAGACCACCGCCTCGCCGTCCGGCAGGCGGGCCTCGATCACGAGCTCGTCGTCGGCGGTGAGGAATTCCCAGTCGAGAAAGTCGGCCAGCTCCCGCCCGTTCACGGTCATCAGCTCGGTGCCGGCGACGACTCCCATCTCTTCACAGATGCTGCCGGGGAGTACTCGACTGACGCGAACCATGAATGACCTCGACCTCTACCGAAGCGACGGGGGAAGACCACGCGAGTGGTGCTTCCCCCTGCGAATGCTGCGGGAACCACATCCGGTGGCCCCTCATGCAAGATAAGAGCTACAGGCACTGAAATCAAGCAGAATCCAGCACTTCCGGCCTCGCTACTGTCCTGTTTTGTCACCCTCCGCGAAAAACGCCCGCCGTCAGGCGGGCGCTTTCCGTGCGGTCCTTCATCCTACCTCAGTCGATGATCTTGTAGCGGTACGCCACGACGTTGGGCGCGTTGATCGTGATCTTGAACTTCGCCTTCTGGCCCGGCGTGAGCGGCTCGGTCGTGACGGACTCGGTGCCGACCACCTGCCCGGCCTTGTCCAGCGCGCTGAAGGCCAGGGTCACCGGCTTCGGCGGAAGGGTCTTCGCCTCGGCCTTCGCGGCGGGCTTGGTCTTGGCGCCCTTGGTACCCTTGGCCGGAGTCTGCTGCACCGCGTTCGCCTCGATCTTGTCGCGGCGATCCAGGATGCTGCCGCCGATCGTGGCCGCCTTCTCGCCCGGGGAGAACTCGGTGAACGTCACCTCGATGGGCAGGCTGTTGCCGCGGTTGAACCACGTCACCGTCGTGTCGTTGTATGCGGCCGCGACAGGCGTCTTCTTCGCGGTCTGCGCGGCCTTCCCCAACGCCATGTAGGCGCGGGCGGCGAGGTTGTAGTTCTCCGGGTTGCCCGGGTCCACCGCAACGAGGCGCTCGACGATCGGCCCGACCTTGTCGTTCTGCTCCATGGACAGGTAGGTCACCGCGACGTTGAACAGCGCGTCACGATTGAACGGATTCTGCGCCAAGGTCGCCTCGAAGAGCTTCCCGGCGTCGGCGCTGCGGTTGGCGCGGGCCGCATTGACCGCGGAGTTCAGCAGGTCCTGGTATTCGTAGCTCGACGGGCTCGAGATCATTCCTTCCCACGTCTTGGCCGCGGACGCCGTGTCCCCGGCGAGCATGTACGCCGTCTGGAGTTGCTGGCGTCCGCCGCTGAGATATTGGCCGTGCGTGCCCGGTACGGCGATGAGCTGCGTGTAGATGCCAGCTGCCTTGCGTGCCGCCGCGACGCGCTCGGCTCCACTGGCCGCGCTGGCCTGGTCCATGTACGCACTGCCCACGTTCGCGAGCATCTGACGGCGCACGTCCCGGTAGCTCGTGTCGCGATTGGCCGCCTCGGCGGCCTCCGTCCAGTACTCGATGGCCTTGGCCGTATTGCCACGCTTCGATGCCACGCCCCCGAGGATCATGGTGCCATAGGGCGACAGCGCATAGAGGCGATTGGCCTGCGTCGCGTAGTACTCGGCAGAGTCGAGCTTGTCGCTGTTGAGGGCGTTGATGGCGCCGTTCACGACATCCAGGTAGAACTTCTGCCCGGCGCGCCAGTAGGCCGTGTAGTCCAGGCAGACGGGCTTCTCCGTTTCCACGATCCGGAACAGGGAATCGAGCGTCATCGGGATGTCGATGGTGCCGGTCGGGTTGTTGACGTAGCCGAGTGCGCCGCGCGTGGGGCGCAGGCCGATCCCGGGCTGGTTTGCCCAGAGGCTGAGCGCCGTCCCGAGCACATATGCGTTCGTGGTGGCGTTGTCAGCCTTGTCGGTGGTCTCCAGCACCTTGACCGCGTTCCTGAGGTTCGTTGCCGCAACGGCCGGCGTCGTTGCCTCACGCGCGAGGTTCACGCTCAGCGTTGCGCGAGCAGCATTGCCGGTCGCGCTCTCGCCGATGTCGCATGCCGACTTCGCGGCCGCCTGCGCGCCCGCCACGGTGGAGCCGAGCAGCAGCGCACCCGCCGCGAGATACTTCCTAGCGAACAGAGCCATCAGAGTCTCCTTGGAAAATCGAGCGGAAAGCCGGCGCACGAGCCGGCGTAGCGCTGGGTACCCCGGCCGGCTTACTGCCGTTCCGCCGCGCCGAGTGCAAGCTGGTAAATATCTGCGGGCAGGCGGCCGGTCGCTAGAGCCACGCGCTGAACGTCATCGAACTCCGGCTTGGTGCGTGTGCCACCGCCCGGCAGGGCGACGACCTTGAGCCGAACGGCCTCGCCCAGCACATCCACGGTGACCTCGGAGCGTGGCAGCGCCATGCGGCTCACGTCCGAGCGCCGCACTCCGATGGACGTCGTCTCCGTGACCAGTTGCTGCTCGAATCGCTCCGCATCCTGGGCGCCGCAGAGGACCTCGATGCGGGTGCCGGCCCGGCCCTTCTTCATCGTGGTCGCGAGGAGGACCACGTCGAGCGCTCCCCCCGCACGGATCCTGTCCGACACGGCCGCGAGGTACTCCGGCGACATGTCATCCACGTCGCAGGCCAGGAGCACGAGCGTTTCGTGCTGGCGGGCGATCGCGGTCGCGGCGACATCGGCGAGAATGATCCGGAGGGCATTCGCACGCCCGGGAAAATCCTTCGTGCCGGCACCGAAACCGCTGCGCACGGGCGTGTACGTTGCCGGCGGTGCACCGGACGAGAGGACGCGCACCAGCGCCGCACCCGTGGGCGTCACGAGCTCCCCCGCTCCCTCGGGTCCCGGGCTGACGGGATGGCCTTCGAGCAGCTTGAGCGTCGCCGGCGCCGGCACGGGAAGCAGTCCGTGCGCGGCTCGAACGGTGCCGTCGCCCGTGCGGATCGTCCCGCAGCGCACGTCCTCCACGCCGAGCTCCGCCAAGCCCCAGATAGAGCCGACGATGTCCAGGATGGCATCGACGGCGCCGACCTCGTGCAGGTGCACCTTCTCCGGCGGCATGCCGTGGATCTCGCCCTCGGCCTCGGCGATGGCCCAGAAGGCCGTGTCCGCGCGCGCGCGAACCGGCTCCGGCGCGCCGGAGTCTGCGACCAATGCGCGGATCTGGTGAATGTGTCGTCCATGCGGCTGCGGCGGAATG
>JBDTYL010000107.1:0-8824 GCA_040005695.1 bacterium
TCTCGTCGTAGCCGTTGGTGCCGATGATGCGAGAGTCATAGCCCTCGATGGGGGCGCTCTGCCACTGGTCCAGCCCCTTGCCCTGCGGAATGCCTTCGGCGACGTCGACCATGACGACGGTGCGCGCCAGCTCCTTCTCCGCGACACGCTGCGCAGTCGTCGCGCCCACGTTCCCGGCGCCGACGACGGTGATCTTATTGACCATGAGAGCGAATGTGTGAGGGTAGATGTGTCGCCGCGTGCCTGAAATCAGATCCGTCGCTGCGCTCAGGATGACCGTCCACCGCTGCGCCCAGGATGACATTCCAAACGCTGTGCCCAGCAAGACAATGCGACGCGGCGCACTGCGCGGGACGACATTGAAGCTATCGCACGTCCCTGTTGACGCTACCCTCCGACCTGCGAGAGCGCGCGTAGTCCACCGACGCGATGCGTCAGCAACGCGTGCGCCTCGGGCTTTTCGGCCAGGGCCTGGCGGACGAACGGGGCGAGTGGCTCGCTCGCGCGCAACGGCGCGCGGAGGTCCACCTCGTGGTCGCCGAACAGGCAGGTGCGCAGCCGGCCGTCGGCGGTGAGGCGCACGCGATTGCAGCTGCCGCAGTAGGTGTGCGTCATGGGCGTGATCACGCCGATGCTGCCGGGCGCGGAGGGCAGCGTGTAGTACTGCGCCGGTCCGTTGCCACGCGGCGGACCGCCGCCGGCCGTGAGCGGGCCGAGGGCGTCCTGGATGCGCGCCAGCAACTCGTCGCTCGGCACCACCATCTCCTCGGTCATGGGCTCGAGCGAGCCCACCGGCATGAGCTCGATGAACCGCACGTGCCACGGATGCTCGAGTGTGAGCCGCGCAAAGTCCACGACTTCGTCGTCGTTCACGCCGCGCATCACCACGACATTGAGCTTGATCGGGTCGAGGCCGGCGGCCTGCGCCGCGCGTGCGGCGGTAATCGGGTCGAACCCGAGGTTGCGCCGCGCGATCGCCACGATGCGGTCCGCGCGGAGGCTGTCCGCCGAGATGTTCACGCGGTCGAGCCCTGCGGCCGCAAGCGGCGCAGCGAGCGCCGGCAACTTCACGCCATTCGTGGAAAGCGCGATGTCCTCCACGTCCGGTACCTCGCGGATGAACCGCACCAGCGTCGCAAGCGCGGGCCGAATGGTGGGCTCCCCGCCCGTGATCCGGATGCGACGCAGCCCCAGCGGCGCGAGCTGCGTCACGACCTCGCGGATCTCCTCGTAGCTCAGGATGTCGGCCTTCGGGAGCCAGGGCAGTCCTTCCAGCGGCATGCAGTAGCGACACCGGAAATTGCACCGGTCGGTCACCGAGATGCGGAGGTACTCGATCGAGCGACCGAACTGGTCGAGCAGCGCGGTCATGGGGACACCTCGGCCACGGGTCGTCCCGAGGGATCGACCCAGTCGCGCGTACCGTCCACGTAGTGCTCGCGCTTCCAGATGGGCACGCGGCGCTTGAGCTCCTCGATCACGAAGCGCGACACGCGGTATGCCTCGTCGCGATGCGCGTGCGCCACGGCGATGCCAACGCTCGCCTCCTCCTGTGCCAGCGCGCCGAGTCGGTGGACGATGGCCACGTCAACATCGTCCACCAGCGCCGCCGCTTCCTCCGCGATCGCCTGCAGCTCCGCGGCGGCCATTGCCTCGTAGGCCGAATACTCGATGCCGGTCACGCCTCGCCCGTCGTTCACGTCGCGGACAACGCCGAGGAACAGCAACACCGCGCCGTGCATCGGGGCGGATACCTGACGGACGAGTGCGGACGGATCCACCGCGTCCCGGGTGAGAACGCCTGTCGCCGTCATCCGCCGGCCACCGGGGGGATGAGCGCCACTTCGTCGCCTTCCCGGATGCGCGTGGTCCGCGATGCGTACCGCTGGTTCACTGCCACGAGCGGCGTCGTGGGACGTCGTCCCCAGCCGGGCCGCCGCGTGATGTCCGCGAGCACGTCCGCCACCGTAGCGTCGGCTGGCAGCTCGACCGACACGCTCGGTGCGCCGAGTGCATCGGCGTAGGACGCGAAGAGAAGGACGGTTACGCTCATGGTTGCATGCTAAGGAACCGCGGCTCGCGATGGAAGTTCCGTGTCGGATTCAGCGGCCGGTGACCGTCGCATAGCGACGAAACGCAAAGCCCCGGCGCGAGGCCGGGGCTCAAACGACGGCGGGCGAAGCGGTTAGACGTCCGTCTCCTCGTACTCGTTCTCGTGTTCCAGCTCGTCGATGGAGATGTTCGCCACCATGGCGCGCAGCTCCTTGCTCGGCTTGAACACGGGCACCGGGCGCGCGGACACCTCGACGGGTGACCCGGTGCGCGGGTTGCGCGCCATGCGGGTCTTCCGGTGGCGGATCTTGAACGTGCCGAATCCACGCACTTCGATGTTCTTCTGCTCCTGGAGCGCCTCCTTGATGGCGTCGAGGAACGAATCAACCACGCGCGCGCAGTCCTTCTTCGAGATCATCGGACCGGCCGTGCGGGAAATCTGGGCGGTCACACGCTCGACCAGATCAGCTTTCGTCATGAGAAGTGCCTCTGAGCGGGGCAGCGGAGGGGTGGAAGCAGATCGAACTTATCCGCGTTAACTCTTGTGTGTCAAGAGCTTAAAGCACTTCAGCCACGTGACTTGCGAACGGTTTCCATGAACTGCTCGAAGAGCGGACGGGCGTCGTGCGGGCCTGGAGCGGCCTCCGGGTGGTACTGCACGGCGAAGATGGGCAGCTCGCGATGCCGCATCCCTTCCACGGTGCCGTCGTTCAGGTTCACGTGGGTCACCTCCAGTGCCGGAGCGCCGGGGATCGACGCCTCCGAGCCCTGAACGGCAAACCCGTGGTTCTGCGACGTGATCAGGATGCGACCCGTTTCGAGCTCGCGGACGGGATGATTTCCGCCGCGATGGCCGTACGGCATCTTGGTCGTCGTGGCTCCGAATGTGAGGCCCAACAGCTGGTGTCCCAGGCAGATGCCGAAGATGGGCACCTCCTGCTCCGCGAGCGTGCGGACCGTCTGCGGCGCGTAGCTGATGGCGTCCGGATCACCCGGTCCATTCGACAGGAACACGCCGTCCGCCTGCATCTCCAGAACGGCCTCGGCGGGCGTCTGCGCGGGAACGACCGTCACCCGGCACCCCGCCTCGTCGAACAGGCGAAGGATGTTCCGCTTGATGCCGTAGTCGTACGCCACGATGTGATGCGGCGCCTGTGGGTTGCCCCACTCGTACTGCTGCGCCGTCGTCACGCGGGAGGCGAGATCCAGTCCCTCCATCGACGGGCACGCATCGAGCGCCGCCTGCACCTCGACCGTGGGTGCATCACCCGCGGCGATGACACCTCGCATGACGCCAGCTGTCCTCAGGTGACGCGTGAGGCGCCTCGTGTCAACACCTTCCAACAGTGGGATTTGCGCGGCCTCGAGATAGCTACCGAGATCGCCCTCCGCGCGCCAGTTCGAGTACTGCCTCGCGAGCTCGCGGCACACGACCCCCGCTACCTGGGCGGAGCCTGACTCGGGGTCGGCGGGGTTCACGCCGTAATTCCCGATCATGGGGGCGGTCATCACGACGATCTGGCCGCGATACGAGGGATCGGTGAAGACCTCCTGGTAGCCGCTCATGTTGGTCGTGAACACCACCTCCGCCACGGTCGCCGCGATGCCGCCGTGCAGGACACCACGAAACAGGGCTCCGTCCTCGAGGAGGAGGAACCCCGGCGCAATAGCGCGCTCGTTCACCGCGTTACGGCTTCTTGGGCGCGGGCGTCGCCGGAGCGTTGCCCGTGGGGGTTGCCGCCGGGGCCGGCGTGACAGGCGTCAGGTTCACGCCGCCGGCCGCTGCCGGCGAGGGAGCCCTCGTCGCGGGCGCAGGAGCCGTGACCGGCGGCTGCGTGAAGGCGTCGTCGAGCACCGACTTGGGCGCGCGCTGCCGGCTGGACGCCAGCGACAGCACGAACGCGAGAAACAGGAAGATCGCGCCGCCCCACCAGCTGGCCTTCGTCAGCAGGTTGCCGGCCTGACGCGTGCCAAGGAGCGAGTCCGCCGAGCTGCTCACGCCGCCGAAGCTTGCCGCGAGCCCACTTCCCTTTCCGTTCTGGAAAAGGATTGCTGCGATCAGCACGAGGCTGTCGATGATGAGCAGGACGAGGAGAAACGTGAACATTCAGCCGGCGGTGTTTGAAGTGTCGTCTGGTGGGGTAAACCGTAAATATGACGGGAGTTACGCCCTCCAGTCAAGCCGCGCGCCGCCGAATGCGTGTCATCAGAAGCCTTGTCGTCCTGAGCGAAGCGAAGGATCTGCCCGTTGTCGTCCTGAGCGGAGCGAAGGATCTGCCCGTTGTCGTCCTGAGCGCAGCGAAGGATCTGCTTCTACCGCTGCCCCGCCGCGCAGATCGCCGCCCAGTTGGCCGGGTCGAGGCTCGCGCCGCCCACCAGGACACCGTCCACCTCGGCCGCCGCAAGTAATACCGCCGCATTCGCCGGCGTGACGCTGCCGCCGTAGAGGATGGGCATGGCACCGGCGTCCGCGCCCACCAGACTTTCGAGCGCTCGACGAATTACCGCGTGCACCGCGGCTGCGTCGTCCGGGGTGGCCGTCCTGCCCGTCCCGATGGCCCACACGGGCTCGTAGGCGATGATGGCGCCGCGCACCGCCTCATGGGTCAGCGCAGCCAGTCCCGTGCGCAGCTGGTGCAGCACGACCGGCACCGTCTCGCCGCGCTCCCGGTGCTCGAGTGTCTCACCCACGCAGAGCACCGGCACGAGGCCATGTTCCACCACGCGGGCGCACTTCCGTGCCGTCTCCGCGTCCGTCTCGCCGAACACGTGCCGCCGCTCGGAGTGGCCCACGAGCACGAAGCCGGCACCCGCGTCAGCCGCCATGGCTGCCGACGTCTCGCCGGTGAATGCGCCCTTCTCCTCCGCGTGCACGTTCTGCACGCCGAGGCGGATGTCGGGCCGGCTCGAGAGCCCGGTGCGCACCGCGGCGACCGCCAGCGCGGAGGGAAACAGCACCACGGTGCCCGCCGCGCCGGCCGCGTGCGCAGCCGTGAACTGCGCCACGAACGCCGCCGCGGCCGTGGGGCCGAGGTTCATCTTCCAGTTCGCCGCGAACACCGGGCGCGCGAGGGCGGTCATGGCTGGCGCTCGTCCAGGATGGCTACGCCCGGCAACGTCTTTCCCTCGAGAAACTCGAGCGAGGCGCCACCGCCGGTGGACACGTGACTCATCTTCGAGGACAGGCCGGCCTGCTCCACCGCCGCCGCGGAATCGCCGCCGCCAACGATCGTCGTGGCGCCCTTCGCCGTGGCCTGCGCCATCGCATCGGCAATCGCGCGCGTGCCCTTGTCGAACGGCGGCGTCTCGAACACCCCCATAGGCCCGTTCCACAGCACGGTCTTCGCGCTCAGGATCGCGCGCGCATACGACTCCATCGTGCGCGGCCCGATGTCGAGCATCGCCATGTCCGCCGGAATGTTCTCGCGGCTCACCGCCTTCGCCTGGCTGGCCGCCGCGCTCGACGGCGCCACCGTGGCGTCGTGCGGCAGGATCAGCACGGTGCCGGCCTGGTCGATGAGCTCCTTCGCCATGTCCACACGGTCCGGTTCCACCAGCGACGTCCCCGTCTCGAGGCCCATCGCCTTGTAGAACGTGCAGGCCATGGCACCGCCGACGAGCAGCGCGTCCACCTTCGGCAGCAGTGCCTCGATCACGTCGATCTTCCCCGAAATCTTCGAGCCGCCGAGGATCGCGACGAACGGCTTCCTGGGCGCCTCGAGCGCGCCCTGCAGGTAGTCGAGCTCCTTCTGCATGAGCAAGCCGGCCACGGCGGGCTTCAGCTGGCGCGCCACGCCTTCCGTGGACGCATGCGCCCGGTGCGCCGTGCCGAAGGCATCGTTCACGTACAGGTCGCCGAGCTCGGCCAGGATGCGCGACAGTCGTTCGTCGTTCTGCTCCTCGCCCGGCAGGAAGCGCGTGTTCTCCAGCAGCACCACCTCGCCGTCCTTCATCTCGTGCGTCGCCTTCTGTGCCTCGTCACTGTCCGTGGACTCCACGAACGTGACGCGGCGGCCGGGCAAGAGCTCGCCCAGGCGGCGCGCCACCGGCTCGAGTGAATACTTCGGTTCCACCTTCGCCTTCGGGCGTCCGAGGTGGGAAAGCAGCACCACGCGCGCGCCGCGGTGGACGAGGTACTCGATGGTGGGGATCGCCGCACGGATGCGCGTGTCGTCCGTGACGTGAAGCTCCGCGTCGAGCGGCACGTTGAAGTCCACGCGCACGAGTGCGCGCTGTCCCCGCAGCTGCTCCGCCGGGAGGTCGCGAATGGTCAGCTTGGCCATGGGCTAGAGCTTGGCGCCGACGTACTGCAGCAGGTCCACGCAGCGGGAGGCGTAACCCCACTCGTTGTCGTACCAGCCGGACACCTTCAGCAGCAGGCCGTCCACGACGTTCGTGCACTTCGAGTCGAAGATGCAGGAGTACGGATTACCGATGTAGTCCACCGAGACGAGTTCCTCCTCGGTGTACTTGAGGATGCCCTTCATCGGGCCGTCGGCGGCCTTGCGGAAGGCGGCGTTGATCTGCTCCACCGTCACCGGCTTCTCCACGACGACCGCGAGATCGGTCATGGAGACGTCCGGAGTGGGCACGCGGATGGCGATGCCGTCGATCTTCCCCTTGAGCTCCGGGATCACGAGCGACGTGGCCTTCGCCGCACCGGTCGTGGTGGGAATCATCGACATCGCCGCGGCGCGGGCGCGGCGCAGGTCCTTGTGCGGCAGGTCGAGGATGCTCTGGTCGTTGGTGTAGCTGTGGATCGTGACCATGGAACCGCGGACAAAACCGAAGTTGTCGCGCACCACCTTCACCATCGGCACGAGGCAGTTCGTCGTGCACGAGGCGTTCGAGATGATGTGGTGCGTCGCGGCGTCGTACCTGTCGTTGTTCACGCCCATCACGATCGTGATGTCCTCGCCCTTGGCCGGCGCGGAGATGATCACCTTCTTCGCACCGCCCGCGATGTGGGCCTGCGCCTTGGCGGCGTCGGTGAAATGGCCCGTGGACTCCAGCACGATGTCCACCCCGAGTGCTTTCCACGGCAGCTTCGCCGGGTCCCTCTCCGCGAGCACCTTGATCTCGTCGCCATCCACGAGGATGGAGCCGTTGCCGGCCGAGACGTCGCCCTGATACTCGCGGTGGACGGAGTCGTACTTGAAGAGGTGCGCCAGTGTCTTCGTGTCGGTGAGGTCGTTTACCGCCACGAAGTCGATGTCGGTGATGCCTGCCTGCTTGGCCGCGCGCAGCACCTGACGTCCGATGCGGCCGAAGCCGTTGATACCGACCCGAATTGCCATCGTTCTCTCCTGGTGAATTACCACCGGTCGCCAGAGGCAGGCGCCCGGCCAAAGGTCACAAAACTGAGAATGCGTGCTCCGCCGTCGTGGAGCGCGGCAGCGCACGCGTTGAGGGTCGCCGCCGTCGTCACCACGTCGTCGACGAGGACGAGATGCTGACCGCGCAGCGCGGCGCGCTCCGCAGACGCACGGAACGCGCCCGAAACGTTGCGGCGACGCTCCCCCGGTGTCAACCGCGTCTGCGTCTCCGTCGCACGAGACCGAACGAGCAGGTCGTCACGCATCGGAATCCCCCACCACGCGGAAAGATTCCGGGCGAGCTCGGCACTCTGGTTGTAGCCGCGCTCACGGAGTCGCGACGCCGCGAGCGGCACCGGGACGAGTGCGGCGCGCTCCTGCTCGACGTCGCGCGGGAAGCGCAGTGACGCCATGCGTCGGGCCATCGGCCGCGCGATGGCGGGCCAGTCGCGGTACTTGAGCGCGTGCACGATTGTGCCCGCCGCGCCACCGGGCACGACGTAAGCCGAGCGCACAGCGCGCACATAGGGTGGCAGCAGCTCGCACCACGCACACGGCGCGTCCGGCCGGACTGGGTTGCGTGGATGTCCGCACCGGTCACACCGGGGACGTGGCAGCTCCCGCGCGCGCAGCCAGCACGCGCCGCATACGAGTTCAGTCTCCCGCTCCGTCCGCGAGCCGCCGCACACGGCGCACGCTGGCGGCAGGAGCAGGTCGAGCAGGGCGGCGCCCGCGCGACGCGCGGAGGACCAGGCTACGCCACTGCTTTCCACATCGCGTCGCGATCCGGCGCGAGGCCGAACCAGCGCTCGAAGGCGATGGCGCCCTGCTCGACCAGCATGCCTTCACCGTCGGCCGCGCGGTGGCCGGCCTCGCGCGCAGCCGTCACCCACGCCGTCTCTCCGGGCGCGTACGCGAGGTCGAACACCGCGCATCCCGGCGGGAGTGCCTCGACCGCCACGGGCGGAGGATCGCCTGCTCGAAGGCCGAGTGGCGTGGCATTGACCACGAGGGCGGCGCCGGAGAGGGCCTCCGTGGGCGACCTCGCCACGGTGACCAAACCGGGAAACCGCGACGCGAGAAGTTCGGCGCGATGCATCGTGCGATTGTACACGCGCACCCGCGCGACGCCGCATCGTTCCGCTGCGCATAGTACCGCGGCGGCGCTGCCGCCCGCGCCAAGCAACGCCACGTCGGCGCCGACAATCGCGTCGCCGAGCAGGGCGCGGAGCGTCACCTCTGCCCCGCCGACGTCGCTGTTGTCGCCCACCAGCAATCCGTCCTCGTGCCAGAAGACGTTCACGGCACCCACGCGCTCCGCCAGTGGCGTGAGTCGCGCGCAGCGCGCGGCGACGTGCTCCTTGTGTGGGATGGTGACGTTGCCGGCCGCCCGCTCGCGCGCCAGCGCGACGAGCGTGGCGTCGAGCACATCGGCAGGCACGTCGAGCGGAATGGTC
>JBDTYL010000108.1:0-12136 GCA_040005695.1 bacterium
GTCGCGCGAACGGCAGCGCCCCACGGTCGACCTCGAGGACGGTGAGCAGGACGCCGTCGCCGCGGGTTCGGTGTACGCCGCGGCGCGGGAGCGTGGGTACGATCCACTCTTCGCCGCGCTGGACCTGGCGCCCGCGCTTCGGAGTGCGCTGGACGAGCTGGCGGAACCATTCCGCTCCGCGGTGATTCTCGTTGACGTGGAAGACATGACGTACGAGACCGCCGCGCAGGTGATGGGAGTGCCGATCGGTACGGTGCGCTCGCGCCTGTTCCGCGGCCGCCGGCTGCTGCAGGAGAAGCTCCTGACCGTCGCCGAAGATCTCGGCTTCGCGACGGCGTCCGCCGGCGGTGCGCGATGAGCGCGCCGGCCCGGGCGCAGCTCGAAGGCATGGGGCTGTCGTCCACGTGCGTCGACGTCCTGCGGCATCTCTGGGAGTATCTCGACGAGGAGATGACGCCACGCGGCGCTGAGCGACTGCGCGCGCACATCGCGTCGTGCGCGCAGTGCCGGGAGTACGAGGGCTACCAGTCGTGCTTTCTCGACACGCTCGCCCGGCTGCGGGTCGAGATCGGCGCACCGTCGGCTCTTCGCCAGCGGCTGGCGGACGAGCTCAAGGTGCAGGGATGCGGCTGCTGGGAGAAGGTGCGCCGCGAGACTTGAGTCGGGTGCGACGTCCGTCAGCCGGTGAACATCGGCTGACGGACCGCGGTGCCCGGGTCCCCATTCAGCGTGAGGCTGGTCTCCACTACGATGTCGGGCGCCAGTGACGCCGACACCGAGCAGTACTTCTCGTAGGCAAGCTGGATGGCGCGCTCCGCGTGCACGCGCTCGATGCCGGGTCCGGCGACGTGATACGTCACGACCACGTGCTCGAAGCGGCGGGGCGGCTCGGCGCGCCGCTGCCAGGTGACGTCCACCGCGAGTGAGTTCGCGGGGGTGCGTCGCTTCGCGAGGATGTCCACCACGTCGATGGCCGAGCACGTCGCGAGGGCGCTGAGGAGCGCGTCGGGAGGGGTCTGCGCGGTGACGCCGCTCCCATCGATGCGTGCCGTAGGCCCGCCCACGCGTCCCGTGTCGAACTCGTGCCCACCCGCCCAGACGACACGAACCGTATCCATGGGCTGGCTCATTTCTCGATCGGGGCGCGGACTGCGTTTCCCCACTCGGTCCAGCTGCCATCGTAGTTCCGCACGCCGGGATAGCCGAGCAGGTACGTGAGCACGAACCACGTGTGAGACGACCGCTCGCCGATGCGGCAATACGCCACGATGTCGTCGCCGGACGTCAGTCCGGCCTCGCCCTCATAGATGGCGCGCAGCTCCTCCGCGCTCTTGAAGGTGCCATCACCGTTCGCCGCGCGCGCCCACGGGATGCTCTTCGCTCCGGGAATGTGGCCGCCGCGCATGGCGCCCTCCTGTGGATAGTCGGGCATGTGCAGCTTCTGGCCCGTGAACTCGTCCGGCGAGCGCACGTCGATGAGTTTGCCGTGCTTCGCCACATGCTCGCGCACGTCGGGCATGAACGCGCGGATCGGGGCGTCGTTGCGCGCGGGGGCGACGTAGCGCGAGGGCGTCACGGGCCGGACGTCCGTCGTCATCTCGCGGCCTTCGGCGTCCCACTTCGCGCGTCCGCCGTCGAGGATGCGCGCGGAAGAAAATCCGAACAGCTGGAAGACCCACAGCGCATACGTCGCCCACCAGTTGTTCTTGTCGCCGTAGAACACCACGGTCGTGGCCTCGTCGATGCCGAGACGGCGCAGCAAGCGCTCGAACTCGTCGCGCGACACGTAGTCCCGCTGCACCTGGTCATTGAGGTCGAGGTGCCAGTCGATCTTCAGCGCGCCAGGGATGTGCCCCATCTCGTACAGCAGCACGTCCTCATCGCTCTCCAGGATGCGCACCGCCGGGTCGTCCAGGTGCTCCGCGAGCCACCGCGTAGTCACGAGTGCGTCCGGATGTGCATAGTGCTTTCCCGCGATGTCCTGGTCGGTCATGTGTCACTCTGGCGATGAACGGTGAGTCCCTGCCGCAGGTATCCCACCAGCTGCCGCGAGGTTCTCCGAGGATCCGGAGGCCGACACGTCGCCAGCCGATTGAGGCAGCGCGTCGATCCAGTCGAGGATCACGGCAGCCTGCTCTTCCCATCCCGGCTCGGAGAGGAGGAAGTGTCCGTGTCCGGAAGCGACATGCAGCGTGGCGCCGAACTTCGCGGCGACGCGTCGCGACGTACCCATTGGGATGAAGCGGTCATGCTCCGATGCCACGACGAGCATGGGAACCCGGATCGCCGCCGCGGGCACGGGGACGCCGAGGGCAATGTCGCGCGCCGCGCGACCGCTGTCGGGCACGAAGCGCGCGCGGATCGCCGCGCGCAATTCGACGGGCACACGATTGAGCACGAGCGCATCGAGATGCGCGTCGCTCGGGAGGAACGGTTGCGAGAACAGCAGCGCCGGCAGGTAGGCCGCCATGCGAGCCAGGATCGGCGGGCTGAGCACGTTGATTCCGCGCGGCGGCGCCGGCGAGAGCAGGATGACGGCACGCACCACATCCGCCTGGGCGAGGAGCAGCGCGAGCAATCCGCCGAGTGAATGCCCGATCACGATGGGGCGGCCAAGGGTGCGCGCGGCATCGATGGCATCCTGCGCGAAATCCGCAACGGACTGCCGGCCGATGTCCGGCCTTTCGGCGAGCGGCGGATGTCCGCGACCCGAGAATGCCGACGCCACGTGGCCCCGTGCCGCCAGGAGTGGCAGCAGGCGCTCGAACACCCAGCCCCCGGCAAACAGGCCGGGAAGGCACAGCACCGGCGCGCGCGTCCGCGTTACGGGCGCGACGGTCTCGAGGTGATACGTAGGCGGCGACGTCGTCGGCATTGATGTCGAACTATCGACAGATCCTCACTGGGCGGCAATGCCTCTCGCGCATCCGTCTTCGACGCTGAGTAGACTATGCCGATCCGTTTCGTCCCAGCTCCGCCTCACGCCCGCCCGCGATGCCCGCTCCACTGATGGACCCCTACGCCCGGCATGTGCTGGTGTGCGTGGGCAGCTTCTGTTCGCCGAGTCGCGAAGGGCGGCGCCTGTACGCGGAGCTGGCGCGCTTGCTCCAGCGCGAGAACCTGCTCTTCGGCCCGCAGCGGGTGAAGCGCGGCGAGACGCCGTGCCTCGGTGTATGCGCCGGCGGACCCATCGTCGTAGTGTATCCCGAGGGGGTCTGGTATGGCGGCGTGACGCCGGGACTGCTCGAGCGCATCGTCGTGGAGCACCTTCGCGACGGTCGCGTGGTGGAAGAGGCGGTCTTCCATCGCCTGACACCTCGATAGCGGGCGCGGGCCTTGCCGGATGCGCTCCGTCGGCGCAGAATCGTCCCGTGCCAGACGACTCGATACTCTATTCCCGCCGGCTCCCGCATGGCCCGGCCGTGCGCGTGCGCCGCACCAGTGAAAAGGGCACGCAGCCGGTGATCGCGGTGCTCGAGGTGGATCGTCGTGCCGGAACTCCGCGCGAGTTCGACGGCGGATTTCCGCCGCCCCTGATGATCGTCGAGGGCGAGTCGGAAACCGACGTGCTCGCGGCACTGGGTCCTCCCGCTCGCGACGACAGGATGGTTGCCGGTCTCATGCGAGAGAAGGGGCTTCGCTAGCGGTCGCGAGCCTGTGCGCTCCGATCGGCACGGGCGAGCTCGTCTTCCACGGTGCGAAGGATGCGGGCCCAGACGTGTGGCGTGGCGAGCGCGAAGAAGTGGTGACGCGCCACCTGGTCCACGTGCAGGTACTCCGAGAGGCGCAAGGCGCCCTTGCGAGCGTTGCACCCCCCACACGCCGTCACTAAGTTGCCCCCGGAGTGGTCACCGCCTCGCATGCGCGGCTGCACGTGGTCGACGGTGAGCGCTTCCGGCTCGAATCGCTCGCCGCAGTACACGCACCGGTAGCCGTCGCGCGCGAAGACTTGATCACGTCTCAATGAAGAATCTCCCGTCCCGACGCAATCTCCTCCAGGCCGCGCAGCGATACTTGCTCGACCCCACCGAGGAGCAGCTCGAGAATGCCGCCGGCGCACCCCCGCGCCTCACTTCACAAGTTCTCCAACAGGCCCGCATGTCCCGCTCTCGCGACCGCATCCTCGCCAACCTCGACGACATGTATCGCGAAGCGTTCGAGCGCGCGAAGACCACCGGCGACGACTCCCAGATGGCATCGCTCGACTTCGCCTATCGCCGCGAGCAGCTGTACTTCGAGATCCTGCTCGACGTGCGCGACGCCATCGAGCGCCGCTAGACGCGCGCTCAGCGCCCGAACATCGAGCCGGTCGTGCCTTCGGACGCGACCGGCTTCGGCCACGCCAGCGACGCCGCGATCGAGAGGGCGAGCACTCCCACGACGACGCCCAGCGACAGCAGGGTCGGAATGTGGATCCAGTGCTCGGCGAGCATCTTCGCGCCCACGAACGTGAGGATGACCGCGAGGCCGTACTTGAGCAGGTGGAACTTCGTCACCACGCTGGCCAGCAGGAAGAACAGCGAGCGCAGGCCGAGCACGGCGAAGATGTTCGACGTGAAGACGAGGAACGGGTCGCGCGTGATGCCGAAGATGGCGGGAATCGAGTCGATGGCGAAGATCAGGTCCGTGGCCTCGACGAGGACGAGCACGAGCAGCAGCGGCGTCGCGTGGCGCCGGCCGTTCTCGATGGCGAAGAAATGCTTGCCGCGATAATCCGCCGTGACCGGCAGGAAGCGGCGCACGACCTTCACGAACGGGTTCTGCTCGCCGTCGAACTCCTCGTCCTGCTTCACGGCCATGCGGATGCCGGTGATGACGAGCAGCGCGCCGAACACGTAGATGATCCACTCGAAGCGGGCGAGCAGCGCCGCCCCGACGCCGATGAACAGGCCGCGCATGATCAGCGCGCCGAGGATGCCCCAGAACAGCACGCGATGCTGGTACTGCGCCGGCACGGCGAAGTACTGGAAGATCAGCACGATGACAAAGATGTTGTCGACGCTGAGCGATTCCTCGATCACGTAGCCCGTGAGGAAGGTCAGCGCCGCCTGGTGTCCCGCGAAGAACGCGAGGCCGCCCGCGAACACGAGCGCCAGGGCGAACCAGACGGACGTCCACGCGAGCGCTTCCCGTGCCCGCACGACGTGTGGCGTGCGGTTGAACACGCCCAGGTCGAGTGACAGCATCGCGAGGACGAATGCGATGAATCCGACCCAGAACCAGATGTTGGTGGCGATCATCTCGTCTCGTGCGAAGGCCTGAAAAAACGACAGGGCGAGCCACTACGGCACACGCGGTGTCGTAGTGGTCTCGCCCAGGACGATGCCGCCTGTCCTTCAGCCGACCGGAAGCGCGCAGGCGCTCCGTCTTGACGATCGGCTGTTCCAGCACGCTCGTGCTGGCCGGCTACTCCCCACTCCCTGAACGGTGACGCACGCGGCTGCATTCGTCAAGCCGAAAGCCGCCTCTTTCGCCCGCCGCCGTTTCGTCGCAATCTGGAGGATGATTACAAACGTCAACGGCGCCCGCCCCGCCTCCGTCGTCGCGCTCCTCGCCCTCGCGGCGCTGCCCCTGATCGCCCTTCCTGCCATGACGCAGTCCGTCGCGCCGGCGCCCGCTCCGCTTCCCGCCCTCGCCATCGTGAACGCCCGCGCATGGACGGGCGATCCCCGTCGTCCCTGGGCCGACGCGATCCTCCTGCGCGGGGAACGCATCGAACTCGTCGGGTCGAGCGCGGAAGTGCGGAAGCGCGCCGGTGCCTCCGTCCGCACGATCGACGCCAAGGGCATGATGCTCACGCCGGGCTTCATCGACGCGCACGTCCACTTCATCGATGGAGGGTTCGCGCTGGCCTCGGTGCAGCTGCGCGACGCGCGGACGAAGGAAGAGTTCGTGCGCCGCATCAAGGCCTTCGCTGCGACGGTGCCTGCCGGCACGTGGATCCTCAACGGCGACTGGGACCACACCAACTGGGGTGGTGAGCTTCCCGAACGCGGCTGGATCGACTCGATCACGCCGCACAATCCGGTGTGGATCAATCGTCTCGATGGGCACATGAACCTCGCGAACTCCCTGGCACTCGCTGCGGCGAAGGTCACGCGGGCGAGTGCCGATGTCGTGGGGGGAACCATCGTGCGCGACGCGACGGGCGAGCCGACGGGCATCCTCAAGGACAACGCGCAGGACCTCATGTCGGGCGTGATTCCCGACCCGACGATGGCGATGCGCCGCCGCGCACTGGACGCGGCAATGCGCTACGTGGCGGAACGTGGCGTCACGAGCGTGCATCACATGGGCACGTGGGCGGACCTCGAGGCGTTCCGGCGGGCGCATGCCGAGCACGCACTCCGCACGCGCATCATCGCGGCGGTGCCGTTGAGCACGTGGGCGCGCCTGCGTGACGAAGTGCGGGCGCATGGCCGCGGCGACGACTGGCTGCACATCGGGGGACTCAAGGGCTTCGTCGACGGATCGCTCGGTTCCCACACGGCGGCGATGCTCGCGCCATTCACCGACGCGCCGCAGGACCGCGGTCTGTTCGTCAACACGGAGAAGGACCTCCACGCCTGGACGCGCAGCGCCGATGCGGCGGGACTCCAGGTGATCGTGCACGCCATCGGCGATCGTGCCATCAGGACACAACTCGGCATCTTCGAGCAGGTCGAGCGCGAAAACGGCGCGCGGGACCGGCGCTTCCGTATCGAGCACGCACAGCACATCGCGCCCGACGACATCCCGCGCTTCGCGGCACTGGGCGTGATCGCCAGCATGCAGCCGTACCACGCCATCGACGATGGCCGCTGGGCCGAGCGCGTGATCGGGCCGGAGCGGGCGAAGTTCGCGTATGCGTTCAAGTCATTGCTCGACGCGGGGGCGACGCTCGCATTCGGTAGCGACTGGTTCGTCGCGCCCCCAACGCCACTCCTCGGCATCTATGCGGCGGTCACGCGTCGCACGCTCGATGGCGCGCATCCCGATGGGTGGATTCCGGAGCAGCGGATTTCCGTCGAGCAGGCACTGCGCGCGTACACGACCGGCAGCGCACGTGCCGGCTTCCAGGAACACGAGGTGGGCATGCTGCGACCCGGTATGCTGGCGGACGTCGTCATGATTGATCGCGACCTCACCCGCGTGCCGCCCGCGTCCATTCCCGACGCGCGCATCATGCTGACGATCGTCGGTGGTCGCGTCGTGTACGAGCGTGACGGAATGATCCCCTGAACAGGGGCTGGCTACAAGCGTAAAGGGGCCGGATCAGCAACGATCCGGCCCGCAACTACGATGATGGATGGGCGCTCAGGGACAGGCGGCCGTCATGGCGACGCCATTCACGCTTCCCGCGCCGGTGGTCGTCGCGCCATTCGCCCGCCCGCTGCACGTGCCACCGGCGATGAGCATCTGGCCATCCACGTTCAAGGTGGTACCAGTGCCCAGAGACACGAAGCCGCCCACGTTCATGATGGTGCCAGGCGGAATGTACAACTGGCCCAGTGTCAGGATGACCCGGGGCTGCGTGGTGCCGTTGATCACGGAGACGCTCGAGAGGAGCTGCACCCCCGCAGGATTCTGCAGCTGCAATCCGGAGAAGTGATTGTTGAGCGTATCGCTCATCGAGATGGTCTGCGGCGTCGTGCCCGCGAACAGCGTGAGGTGATCGCTCCCGGTGCGGAACGTGCCGGCCACGATGCCGGGAAGCTCCGTAAAGGACCCGAGCACCGTGAGTTGTCCACCGAAGAACTGCTGCACGCCGGCGTTGCCACCACCCACGGCGACCGCCCCGCCCACATACACGCTGGCATTGCCATACGTGGCGGCGTCGGCGTTGAACGTCGCGTTGCCCTGCACCTGCACGGTGCCCGTGACGTTGATGCCCTTGCCGCCGAGGGCGGCTGAACCGGACACATACATGTTGCCGGCCACGGAGAGCGAATCGCCGGCGATGGCGACGTTGCCGCTGACCTGCAGGGACGCGTTCGGGCCCGTGATGGAGAGTCGGCCCTCGCCGCCGTTCTGGATCGTGTTCAGGGTGGCGACCGTCGCGCCCGTGGAGTCGATGCGCGTCCGGCAGTACACATTCATCACGTTCGCACTGATGGTGCGAAGCGACCCCGTCATTGGCGCCGCGAAGCCGCACGACCCGCTCTGTCCCACGTCGAGCTGGTCGAAGATGCCGTTCAGGTAGCCGGTGGCGGCCAGGTGCACCGTACCGTTCAGGAAAACTCCGAAGCCGCTCACGCCGCCCGAGCCCACGTCCAGTCCCACACCGCTCAGGTTGACGACGGCCGACGTGTCGAGCACGATGCGACCCACGACCGGGCGCGTCGACATCTGCGGCGAGTTGGCCGACGTGTAATTGGGAATGAAGACCTGTGTCGTCGCCCCGTTGGGCACGGTCGGGGTCGCGGGGGCGGCCGGCGTGTACCAGTTCGATGCGGTGTTCCAGTCCACGCTGGTGCGCCCCGTCCACACGTGCGTCGTCGCGGCCGGATACAGCGCGACGAGCGCGGAGTCCTGCTGGCTGGTGAACTCCGCGACTCCGCGAATGATGCAGCCGGTGCCATCCGGATCCGTCGGCAGGATGAGCGGCACCGCCGCTTCCCCATTGAGGTCGGTGACGAACTGATACGTCGTCTGTGCCCCTTCCACCGTGTTGAGGCGACAGCGGCCGCTCGTGTTGACGTACACCGTCTGACCCGGGTACGGCGCACCAGCCACCGTCTTCGCGACGAACACGGGCGTGACCTGTGCCGTGGTGCCGACAGGCAGCACGTTGAAGCCGCCACTCTTCAGGGCCAGCGCGCCGCCGCCAAGCAAGGTCGAGACGACGAACGACTGGCTCGTCACCGGCTTGGGGTTGCCGGCCGCGGTCGTCGAAGCGACGAGCGTGTAGGTACCGCCCTGGTCGAGCGTCGCGCCCGGGAACGTCGCGACGCCGTTCACGAATACGGCGGAGTCACCGGTGAGCAGCGCGCCTTGCGTCCCGCTGCCGATGGCAAGGCGCACGTACGATGGCGCATTCACGCTCACGGTGTTTCCGCCCGCGTCGAACGCCGCCACAGTGATGGCGGGCGTCAGCGGGATCCCGCTCGTCCCCACAAGCGGTTCCTGGATGAAGCCGATGCTGGCCAGGGTGCCGATGCCGATCGTGAACGGCGGCGCGGTCGTCAGTGTCGGTACGCCGGTGAGCGACGGCGCCGAGACGTCCAGTCGATACGTGACGCTGGCAAGGTTGATGGACAGCAAGGTGAACGTCGCGACACCGTTCACGGCGTTCACGGTCGTCGTCCCGCTCAGAGATGCGTCCGAGTTCAACGCCCTGTTGATCGCCAGCGAAACCGGCGCCGTCGTGGCCACCGTGTCCACGCCACCGGAATCGGACACGATGACCACGTACGGAGCCCAGCTCGAGCCGCCCGTCGGGATGCCGCCGGTCAGCGCGAGTGGCTGCGGCGTCAGCGCGATCAGCTGTGACGGCGGACCGGCAATCGCCGTGGCCGTCGCGTCCACCTGGAGTGACGTTAGCGGCACGGTGACGTGCACCGAATCCTGCCGTGCACTCCGGCCGAGCTTCCACGTGAAGCTCGCCTGGCCACTCGCATTCGTCGTGAGTGTCGTGGCACTCGGCGTTCCGTTCAGCGTGGCATTGTTTCCGGCGGGCTGCAGCGCGAGAGTGATACCGCTGAGCGGCGTGTTGGACGCGTCCTGCACCTCGATGACGACCGGCTGCGCCAGGGTGCTCAGCACGGCGCCGGTCTGCGGCGCCGTCCGCACGAGCAGCTGCGTGGGCGCGCCCGCGATGATGGTGATGGGTGCGGACGTGATGCTGGCGAGCGTGCTGTCGGTGAACGACAGCACGCTCGCACCCGGCACGCTGGCGATGGACAAGGTCGTGAACGTCGCGATGCCGCTGGCATCCGTGGTCGCGGACGACACGCCGCCGAGGAGACCCGGACCAGAGCTCACGAAGGCGCGCACCACCTGGTTCGCGAGCGCAACGGCGTTTCCGTTCTGGTCCGTGATGCGCACCTGAACGGCTGGCGAGAAAATCACACCGCTGACGATGCTCGTCGGCGGCAGCGTCTGGAATGCAAGGCGCGTTGCGGCGCCTGCGATCGCATGCGCAGTGAGGCGAATCGGGCTTCCCGTCAGCCCGGTCGCCGTGATGTCGAGCGTGTCGGCATTCGGCGCGGCGAGCGGGCCAAGGCTCCAGCTCGCAATCGTCGCCACTCCCTGAAGGTTCGTCGCGACAGTCACGGGCGTGGTTGTCGCGCCGACCATGCTGCCGTTCCGTGGCGTGAAGGTCACGCTCACGCCCGCGACGCCATTGCCGGCGACGTCGGACACACGCACCGATGGCACGACGGGGACGGACGCGCCGACGACCGCGGTCTGTCCGCCGCCCGCCTGCAGAGCGAGCGTGCTGGCACTGCCCACGGCAAGAGCGATCGGCTGCGAGACGGCCGGCGTGAGTGTACCACTGGTGAACGTGAGGATCCGCTGGCCAATGGTGCCGCTGATGAAGAGCGACGTGAATGCGGCCTTGCCCGCCGCGTCGGTCTGCACGGTGGTCGTGCCACCGAGCGTGCCCCCGCCACTCTGGATCGCGGCCACCACCGGCACGCCGGCTGTCGCCAGCGGATTGCCGCCCGCATCCGCCAGCTGGATGACCGGCTGCGGTGCGAACAACGCACCGGCAATTGCCGTTGCAGCCGGCTGCGTGGCGACGAGCAGCTGGGCGGCGCCGCCAGCGACCACGACGACCGTTGGTGTCGAGAGGGGGGTGATGCCTGTCGCGCCGAACGTCACGATGAGGGAGCCCACGACGTTCGTGTACGACGGAAAGGTGAACGTCGCCACTCCCTCGCCATCGGTGGATGCACTGAACGTCCCGCCCCCACCAGCCGGCGTGGTCACGGCGGTCGCGATGACCGCGATGCCTGCCTGTGCGACTGCGTTCCCGAATGCATCCTGAAGGCGTACGCTCACGACCGTCGTCGGCCCGCCAACAGTGATGCTGGCCGGCGCAGGCTGGACGAAGCCGAACTTCGTGGCCGGTCCCGCGCCGATGGTGAAGGTCGTCGAGGTCGAGATGGCGCCCGCCGCCGCGGTGATTGTCACCACGCCGGCCACGGGGCCGAGCGTGACGAGGGTGGAGATGCGGCCGTTGGCATCGGTGTTCGACGTGGCCGGCGCGAACGTCACGCCGCCGGCTGATGCGCTCAGCGTGACGGCGACGTTCGACACCGGGTTGCTGAGCGCGTCCGTGACACGCAGCACGAGCGGCGTGGTGAGCGCGGTACCGACGATGCCGCTCTGCGCGCCGCCGGACACCAGCGCGATGGTGCTCGCGGCGCGGCTGATCGCGGTCGCCGTGAACAGCGCCGTGCCGGCCGCACCCGTCACGCCAGTTACCGTGGCGCGCACGGTCTCAGTCCCGATCACGCCACCCAGCGTGTACGTATTGCGCGCGACCCCTTGTGCGTCGGTGGTGGTGGTGGCGCCGCCAAGCGTGCCCGTGCCGGAGGCCACCGTCCATGCGACCGACGCACCGCTCACCGCACCGCCAAACTGGTCGGTGACCTTCACCGCGAGGGGAGCCGCCAACGCGCGACCGACGGAGTCGGTCTGCTGATCACCCGACTCGATCGCCAGGGCGGCAGGAGGAGCGGGCGTGGCCGTCTCTGTCGCCGCGGCCGGCGGCAGCGCGCCACTGACCGCCTGGAAGATGTAGGGACCGCCCGTGCGCCCCAGCGTCACGGTCGTCGATGCGCGGCCGGATGCGTCAGTCGTCGCACTCGCCGTCTGGACGGCGCCGCCTGGGGTCACCGCGGTGAACGTGACGGGCGCGCCCGGTACCGGCAGGTTGTCGGTGGCCTGCACTTCCACGATGAGCGGCTGCGGTAGCGTGCTGCCTGCAACGCCAGTCTGCGCTCCGCCGCCCACGACGACGATGCGTGCGGGTGCCGGAATGAACGAGACGTGCGTGGTACCAGCGATGCCGGTGGGTGTCACGGCGCTGATCGCGACGGTGCCGCGCCGTCCCTGGCCAGTGACGGTGGCGGTCGCGCTGCCCGTCGGCGTCACGATCGCGAGGGTCGCGTCGCTCGTCGTCCAGCCGACGAGGAGGTCGCTCACC
>JBDTYL010000109.1:0-3426 GCA_040005695.1 bacterium
TGTCGAGCGACGCCTTGATGTCGTAGTCGGCGTGGTTCTGCCAGTACTTCGGGCCCGGTGCGCCGGACCCGGCGCGATACTCGTTGCCCGGCGGCAGGTCGAGCGGCGCGAAGATCGACGTGTCACCGACGCCGGTGTGGTCGAAGCGCGGCATCGTGGTGGCCGCTGCGGCCGGCGGCGCGGCAACCTGCGCGGCGAGCGGCACAGCGCCCGCGAGGGCGCCGAAGAGCGCCAGAAAAGTAGGTCTCATCGAGATGATGCTCGGGGAAAGTGGAATGAAGATATACCTCGCGGCGCAAAGGATGGTCCAGCCGGCGTCCGTCACCCGGGCGTGGCGAAGGACCTGTTGAACCTTGTCATCCCGAGCGCTGCGAAGGATCTGCGTGTCGCCCGGCGAAACCCGGATCCTTCGCGGCGCTCAGGATGACAAGGGTGATCGTCCTCTGGGATTTCCTGGCTACGGAAAAAGCAGTTGACAATTCCATAGGCAGGCAGTAGCCTACGGAAGAACCCGTAGATGAGGCCCGCATGACCGATATCTATTTCCCGCCCCGCGAGCTCGAAGTCATGAGCATCCTCTGGCGACTCGGCTCTGCCACGGTCGCGGAAGTGCGCGAGGCGCTCGACGAGACACTCGCGTACACCTCGGTGCTCTCGGCCCTCCAGACGCTCGAGGAGAAGGGCTTCGTCCGCCATGAGCCCGAAGGCCGCGCCTACCGCTATCACGCGGTGGTGGAGGCCGAGCGTGCCGGCGGCAGCGCCATCGCCCGCATTCGGGACGCCATCTTCCACGGCTCCGCCGAGCGGATGTTCGCACAGCTGGTGTCGGACAGGAAACTCAGTCGCGAGGAGCTCGAGCGCATGCGCGGGCTGCTCGCCGAGCGGATGGAGGAAGCGCCATGACCGTGGCGTGGACGCTGTACGTGCTGCTCGTCGGCGCGCTGCTCACGTGCGCCGCCATGGCGGTGGATGACATCCTTCGTCGTACGGCGCGGCCCACGCGTTGGGTGTGGGTGGCCACGTTGCTCGCCATCGTGGCCTTTGCCGCGGTTGCACCGCGTCGCCCCGCACCACCGGCGGTCCAGGTGTCCGTCGCCACGATGCAGGCATCGCCAGCAGCGCCGACGCCAGCGCACGGTCGTTTCGGTGAAGTCGCGGCCTGGGCCTCGAGGGTCATCACCTCAGCGGCGTCCACTCTCATCGCCACCGCCAACCGTCGTGTGCCGGACGCGGCCCTCGCGGCCTTCGGGCTCGTCTGGCTGGGAGCGACAGTCACGCTGCTGGTCGTGCTCGTGGGCGCGAACCGACGCGTGCGCCAAGAGCGGCGCCACTGGCCGCTCGCGGAAGTCGGAGGCGCGCAGGTGCGCCTGTCTCCATCGCTCGGGCCGGCAGTGATCGGGCTTGCGCCGCCGGAAATCGTGGTACCGCGCTGGCTGCTGGAACGCAGCGTGGATGAGCAGCGGCTCGTGATCGTTCACGAGCGTGAACACGTTGCCGCGCACGACCAGTTGCTGCCAGTCGGCGGCCTCGTCGTCGCGGCGTTGCTGCCCTGGCACCCCGCTGTGTGGTTCGCGCTCGCGCGCCTGCGCCTCGCCATCGAGCTGGATTGTGACGCGCGTGTGCTGCGCCGTGGCGTGGCGCGCCGCTCCTACGGTGCGCTGTTGATCGACATCGCCGGCCAGTGTGCCGGACACCGCGTCGGCGCGCTCGCGCTCGCGGACAGGACGTCCCATCTCGAGAAGAGGCTGAACGCCATGAAGCACACCGGGTCGCGATTCACGTTCGTCCGCAACAGCGCGCTGGGTGTCGTCGCGCTGTTGTCGGTGCTCGTCGCGTGCGAAGCGAAGTTGCCGACCTCCGCTGACGTCGAGGCGATGGACGTCGCGACCGTCCAGAAGGCGGTCGGGCAGGCGAAGCTGATTGACGCAAGGGACGCGAACGTGGTCTACGTCGTGGATGGCAAGCCGATGAGCGCGGAGCAGGCGCACGCGATTCCCGCGAATCAGATCGCCACCGTGAACATCCTCAAGCAGACGCCGGCGACGCCTGCTGATTCGAGCCGGATGAAGACCATGGTGCGGATCCGCACGGCAGCCGCGGCGGCGCGCGGCGATTCGGACATGGTGATGACGATGGCCGCCGTCGAGAAGTTCGACAGCGTCTCGATTGAAGGCCAGCACATGAAGGTCACCACCGGACGCGACGCGGTGATCCTTGCAGATCACGGCAAGCTGACGCTCGACGATGGTGCGCCGAAGTCGACGACCGCGTTCACCGGACTGGTGTTCGTGGACGGCGTTCAGGTGCCGACGAGTCGCCTCGCCGCCCTCGAGCCCAGCGCGATCGAGAGCGTGGAGGTCGTCAAGGGCGCCGCGGCCCGGAAGCTCTCCTCCGATCCCGCGGCCGCGAACGGCATCATCCGCATCACTACGAAGAAGTAACGTCCACCTTCCCCTCAGCGCAGCATGGCCTTGGCGATGGTGTTGAGCTGCATGTTGCTCGTGCCCTCGTAGATCGCGCCGATCTTCGCGTCGCGGTAGAACTTCTCCGCGGGATAGTCGGTGGTGTAGCCATAGCCACCGAACAGCTCGAGTGACACGGACGTCACGCGCTCGGCCACCTGACTGGAGAACAGCTTGGCCATGGCGCCTTCCATGGCGATGTCGCCGCCCGCGTCCTTCAAGCGGGCGGCGTTGTACACCATCAGCCGCGCCGCCTCCGTCTCGGTGCGCGCCTGGGCGAGCTGGAACTGGAGGCCCTGGAACTCCGAGAGCGACTTCCCGAACTGGTGGCGCTCCATCACGTACGCCGTCGCTGCCGCGAGCGCGCCCTGGCTCACGCCGATCATCTGCGCGCCGATGCCGATGCGGCCCTCGTTGAGTGTCTCGATGGCCACCTTGTACCCCTGGCCCACGGGGCCGAGCACGTTCTCGGCGGGCACTTCGACGCCGTCGAGAATGAGCTCGGTGGTGCTCGAGGCACGGATGCCGAGCTTGTCTTCCTTCTTGCCCACCGAGAAGCCGGCAAAGCCGCGCTCGACGATGAACGCGGTGATCCCGCGATAACCGGCCGAGGGATTTGCATTCGCAAACACGATGTAGATGCCCGCCTCGGCGCCGTTCGTGATCCACATCTTGCGCCCCGTGAGCACCCATGCGTCGCCCTTCTGCTCGGCGCGCGTCGCCATGCCGAAGGCGTCCGAGCCGGAGCCGGGCTCGCTGAGCGCGTAGGCGCCGATGGTGTCGCTCGTGAGGCGGGGCAGGTACTTCGCCTTCAGTGCATCCGAGCCGTATCGGGCGATGGGATAGTTGACGAGCGTGTTCTGCACGTCGATCAGGATGGCGGCCGCCGCGTCGATCTTGCTCACTTCTTCAACGGCGAGCGCCACCATGAACAGCGAGCCGGCCGCGCCGCCGTACTGCTCCG
>JBDTYL010000110.1:0-3564 GCA_040005695.1 bacterium
ATACTACGCTTATGTCCACTCTCGGCGACCGGCTAACCCAGTCATTGGCAGATCGATACGCAATGGAGCGCCAGATCGGCGAGGGCGGCATGGCGACGGTCTTCCTCGCGCGCGACATCCGGCACGATCGGCCGGTGGCGATCAAGGTCCTGCGCGAGGACATCGCGCAGCAGATGGGCGCCGACCGGTTCCTCCGTGAAATCCGCACGACGGCGACGCTGAATCACCCGCATATCGTTCCGCTGCACGATTCGGGTGAGGTGGACGGCATCGTGTACTACGTCATGCCGTTCATCGAGGGCGAGTCGCTGCGCGAGCGACTCGATCGCGACGGGCAGCTGCCCGTTGGCGACGCGGTGCGCATTGCGTGCGATATCGCGAGTGCTCTCGACTACGCGCACCGGCATGGCTTCGTGCACCGGGACGTGAAGCCGGCGAACGTCCTGCTGCACGAGGGCCGGGCATTGGTGGCCGACTTCGGGATTGCGCTCGTGCTCGAGGGCAGCGGCGGCGACCTGCGCCTGACGCAGAGCGGCATGAGCATCGGCACACCGCAGTACATGAGCCCCGAGCAGGCGCTCGGCGAGAAGCACGTGACCGGACGCACCGACATCTTCGCCCTGGGCGCGATGCTCTACGAGATGCTCGCCGGTGAGCCGCCCTTCACCGGCGACACGGCGCAGACCATCGTCGCGAAGATGATGACGACGTCGCCGGTGGCGATCCGCGACCTCCGGCCCGCCGTGCCCACATACGTTGCTGCCGCAATCGACGGTGCGTTGCAGAAGGTCGCCGCGGATCGCTTCGGGACCGCCGCGGAATTTGCCGTGGCGCTGGAACACCGCGACGCCGGTGTCGCGCCGGGACACACGCGCACTCCGCGACGCGCCGTGTGGCTCATGGTGGGTGGCGCGCTTGCACTCGCGATTGGCGCGGTGAGCGGGGCAGTGCTCGCGCGGACCTGGACGCCTGCAGGTGCGACGAATACAAGCGTGGCGCGCGCCGTGATCCCGCTGGCGCGTGATCAACTGCTGTTCATCGGGGGCAATCCGCTCGACATCTCGCGGGACGGGAAGTTCCTGGTGTACGTGGGCGACGACAGCGGCAAGTCGCAACTGTTCGTGCGGCCGCTGGCCGACACGATCGCGCAAGCCCTTCCCGGAACTGACGGCGCCAGCACGCCGTTCATCTCGCCTGACGGTGCCTGGATCGCCTTCTTTGCCGACGACCGCCTCAGGAAGGTCCCACGAAGTGGCGGTGCGCCCATCGACGTCGCCAATACGCCGTCTGAAAGGGGAGCAACCTGGGGTACGGATGGCTACCTGCTCTATGCACTCGGGGACAGCACCCTGCATCGCGTGCGGAGTGACGGCACGACGGCTTCGATCATTGTCGCGGAGCCGCGATCGCCGGCGCGCCGTCATGCCTTGGGCAAGCTCAAGTGGCCTTCGCTGCTGCCGGACAACGGGCGCGCGCTCGTCACCACCGATTCCGGCATCGGTGTCATGGACCTCACGTCCGGCGACGTACGCCTCGTCATCCACGGGCGACAGGCGCGCTACCTCCCGACAGGACGGCTGCTGTTCGACGACAACGAAGGACGCATTCGCGTCGTCGGGTTCGACGTCACGCGTGGCGTGGTGCAAGGCGCATCCGTCCCGGTATTCGAGGCGTTTCGCGGCCCGGGCGGTGGCCCTTCCTACTTTACCGTGTCGGACAATGGCACGCTCGTCTACATGCCCGGCGGCTTTGAACGGACGCTCGTGCGGGTCAATCGCTACGGACAGGAGACCCCGATCAACGCGGAGCCGCGCGGGTATCGATTCCCCAGCGTCTCTCCAGATGGCAAGTCCGTGGCGGTCACCGTCGATCCGCGGCCGTCCTCGATCTGGATCGTCGACGCAACGACGGGACAGGCGGTTCCGATCACGACGGACAAGCGGCATTCCATCGTGCCAATCTGGTCACCGGATGGCACGCGCATCGTCTTCAATCACTATGCCGCCTACATTCATCCACTCACGCCCGAGGTGGTGTGGATGTCGGCGCGGCCCGGCGCCGAATTGCACCGCGTCTTCCCCACGGGCTCGGAGAAGCGGCTCGGCGACATCGGGGTCTCCCAGTGGACGGGCGCCGCCGGCTTCCTTGGATCCCAGGTCGGCGCGAGGCCCGGGCAGTCTCGGGGGGACGTCGTGCAGTTCCGAATGGGCGACAGCACCGTGACGCCCCTCGTGTCGTCACCGGCAGACGAGCGGGCGCCCGCATTGTCGCCGGATGAGAAGTGGCTGGCGTACACCTCCACCATTTCGGGGGCCAACGAGGTGTACGTCCGCCCGTACCCGCAGGACGGCCCCAGCATCCAGGTGTCATCGCGCGGTGGCACGGACCCCATCTGGTCTCGCGACGGCACAGAGCTCTTCTATCGCTCCGGATCACGCATCATGTCAGCCGCTCACCATCCGCTCTCGACCTCCGCCGCCTTCGACACCCCTCGGGCCCTGTTCAGCGGCGCCTTCGACTTCTCACAGGATCGCAACTGGACGCTGAGCCCGGACGGCAGCTTCATCATGATCAGGGCTGACCCCACGATGGGACGACAGCTGCGCGTGGTGTTCAACTGGTTCGACGAATTGGGTGGCAAGTCGGCCGTGAAATAGACGCCGTGAGGGACCGCTACTTCGTCGCGCTGAACTGAATGGTGTACTGCACCCACTCCGCATGCGCCTTCGCATCGGCCGAGCGGGCCGGTTGGAAGTGGAGTTTCGGGAGCACGTTCCGCACGGCCTCGGTGAACAGCTCATGGGGTGACCGCACCACCTTCATGCTCGACTGATCCACGCTCCCGTCCGCGCCAACGAGAAACTGCACGACGACGGCACCCTCGATCCGCTGCGCGCGGAGTGCGTCCGGGAAGCGCGGCTGTGGAACGACCCCGATGAGCACGGGCGGCGTCTCCGAGCGGTCCTCACCGAGCATCGGAGTGCGCAGCCGCCCCGCCGATCCGATCTGGTCGGTGTCCGTGTCGCGCCGAGGCGTGGTGGCCCGCAGCACGGAGTCGACATTGGGCGCAGTCGTCTCGGCAATCCCCAGGCTGCCGATAGTCGGTAGCAGCGGCATGCCTGAAACGGCGGAGTGATTCTCCGCCGGGGGGATGGGTTGTGGCGACTTCGGCACTGGTGCAGCCGATACCGGTCTCGCACTCGCGGTGCGCAGGGAATCGCGGTGCGCAACCGCGAGCCGCGTGGGCGCGACGACGGCCGCTGCCCGCGTCGCGGCGGATATCGGCGTGGCTGACGCGAGCGCCCGACTCGGGCGCGCGATGGGCGAGGGCTCGGACGTCGCGCGGCCCGGCAGGCGCGAGCTCGCGAAGAACAGGACGCTCGCGAGCACCGCCAATCCGCCGGCTGCGAGCCCGACGCGCTTCGGCTTCTTGCTCGGCAGATCGACAACTGTCTCGGTCCGTGCCGCGGACTCGATGCGCTCGCGGCGGCGCGGGACTGGGTCGCGCGCCACACGCTCGTCGGGAAACGGAATGATGGCCGCGTCGAACTCGCGGGTACGGGC
>JBDTYL010000111.1:0-5977 GCA_040005695.1 bacterium
TCTTCTCGCAGACCTTCGCGATGTCGTACGGGATCTCGGGAATGAGGATGACGTCAGCCGTGCCGGCCACGCCGGAGTGCAGGGCGATGAAGCCTGCATCGCGGCCCATCACCTCCATCACGATCACGCGATCGTGGCTCTCTGCGGTCGTGTGCAGCTTGTCGATCGCCTCGATGGCGGTGTTCACCGCGGTGTCGAAGCCGAACGTCGTGATGGTGCCACTCACGTCGTTGTCGATCGTCTTCGGCACGCCGATGATCTTCATGCCCTTCTCGCACAGCTGGAGGGCGATGCCGAGCGAACCGTCGCCACCGATGGAGATCACCGCATCGATGCCCATCTTGTGCGCATTGGCAATCAACTCGTCCGACCGGTCCTCGGGGATGTACGTGCCGTCGGGCTGCTTCCGCGGGTAGGAGAACGGGTTGCCGCGGTTCGTGGCCCGCAGGATGGTCCCGCCCAGGTGCGCGATGCCGCGCACCGACTCCTTCGTGAGCGGGACGACTTCGTCCTCGCCAAGCAGACCGGCGTACCCGCGCTTGATGCCGACGACCTCCCAGCCCCGGTTGATCGCGGTGAGCACGGCGGCACGGATGACCGCGTTGAGGCCAGGGGCGTCGCCGCCACCGGTGGACAGGGCAATGCGCATCGAGGTCAGGTGCCGGAATCGAAGGTGAGAAGGGGCGTCGCGCCATGGGTCGGCGCGTCCGGAAGACGCACTGACCCGGATGTCGTCACCTGACGGCGAGCATCAGGACGACTCAAGCAAGGCGAGCACTTCCCCCTTCGCGGCGTGCCGTCCCAGCTTCGATTTTTCATAGACGGGAATGCCGTCCCGGTGCACTTCGAAGCGACCACCGGAGCTCGGGATCATCGTGATCTCCGCATCCGGAAACGCAGCGGCCAGCTCGGCTGCCAGACTGGCGGCCCGGGGCTCGTAGGTTCAAACGGTGCAGTACTCGATCGACAGCTTCATGAGGCTCGTGGCTCGAGGAGACAACCCGGAATATAGCGTGTCCCTCCCTGCGGCAGCGCGGAGGGCGAGCGGGCGCATGGCTCAGCGAGGCGGCACGGGCACGTTCGCCATTCCGGCCAGCTGGCGCAGCAGTGTGTCCTGGCGCGCCACCACGATGCGCAGCGAGTCGAGCTGGTCGTGCATCGCGGCAGCATCCTGGCGCGTCGCATTGAGCTCGTCGCCGACCTGCCGCATCTGCTCGGCCATGTTGGCGTCGGCAGCGGGATTCCGGCAGCCGGACAACGCGACGATCGCGACGGCGCTAGCGACTCGGCAGATGCGGAATGGCGACATGGGCGTTCGCAGGGGAGGGTCAGCGGTCACCGAAAGATGCCGTTGCACCCGACCGCCGTCCAGCGCTGCCTTGCGGACGTCCGGATGCGTCACGCGCTCGTTCGGTGCCGCACCCGACGGACGGTGCAGTACGGTGCTGCCATGCTTGCTCCATCTTCTCGCGCGCGCGGCGGATACAGTCTCGTCGAACTCGTGTTCGTTCTCACGATCATGGCGATGGTCTCATTCGCCGGGCTGCACGCGCTCCACGTCCTCCTCGATGGCGCGGCTGCTCGGGCGGCCGTTCGCTCCGCTGCGCGCGTCGTCGCGCGGGCACGCGATGAGGCGGTCGCACTGCAGACTCCGGTCAGCGTGCGCATCGACACCGTGACGGCTGCGCTCGAGCTGGTGACGCGCTACGGCGTATTCGGCCGGGCGGCGCTCGGCCAGCAGCACGGCGTGACCATCTCCACCACGCGCGACTCGATCACCTTCGATGTGCGCGGGCTGGGTTATGGCGCGGCGAACCTCACGCTCGTGGCGCGGCGGGGACGCGCGAGCGACACGCTCGTGGTCTCGCGTCTCGGACGGACGCGCTACTGATCCGACAGAGCGTCGCGTCCGCCGTGTCAGTCCGCCGCGACCGTCCCGAAGTCGAAACCCGGCACCGATACGCGCGGAATCGGCTTGCCCATCATGCGCTCGATGGTGCGCACCATGCCAATCTCGTCCGGCGACATGAAGGTGTAGGCATCGCCTTCCTTCGCGGCGCGGCCGGTGCGGCCGATCCGATGCACATAGTCCTCGGCCTGCTGCGGCACGTCGTAGTTGATCACGTGCGTGATGCCCGAGATGTCCAGGCCGCGCTGCGCAATGTCCGTCGCCACCAGCACGCTGATCTTTCCCTCCTTGAAATCCTGGAGGGCCTTGGTGCGCTGTGACTGCGACTTGTCGGCGTGCATCGCGGTCGCGGACACGCCGGCCTGCTCGAGGTCGCGCACGATGCGGTCCGCCCCGTGCTTGGTGCGCGAGAATATCAGCACGGAGTCATGGACGCTGCCGGTGAGGAGTTCCACCAGCAGGGCATTCTTCTTCTCGCGCGGCACCGGATACACCGCATGCGTCACGGTGCTTGCCGCGGCCGAGCGGACGCCGACCTGGACGACGATGGGCTTGCGGAGGTACTTTCGCGCGAGGGCTTCGACTTCCGGCGGCATGGTCGCGCTGAAGAGGAGCGTCTGCCGGTACGCCGGGATCTGGTCCACGATGCGGTTGATCTGCGGCGCGAAGCCCATGTCGAGCATCCGGTCTGCCTCGTCGAGCACCAGCACCTCGAGATCATCGAACACCACGTTCTGCCGGTCGAGGTGGTCGATCAAGCGACCGGGGGTCGCGACGACCACGTCCACGCCCTCACGCAGCGTGCGCTCCTGCGGATCGAGCGGCACGCCACCGTAGATCGCGACGACGGAGATCTCGCCGTGCCGCGCGTACTTCCGGAAGCTTTCCTCCACCTGCACGCACAGCTCGCGCGTGGGCGTGAGGATGAGGGCGCGCGTGCGCCGAGGCCCGTCGATGAGGCGCTCGATGATCGGGAGCGTGAATGCGGCCGTCTTGCCGGTACCCGTCTGCGCCAGGCCCATGATGTCGCGGCCGTTGAGGGCGAGCGGAATCGCTGCCTGCTGGATCGGCGTCGGCGCCGTGTAGCCTGCATCGCGGATCGCGTCGAGGATCGTCGAATGCAGATTGAGGTCGCCGAACGTGAGCGCCTGCGGCTCGCTCGGCTCAGCGGCCGCCGCGAGGATGGTGCTGGTCTGCTGGATGTCGGGCATGCGTCCTGATGCGTCGCGCCGGGGCCGCGATCCCGGTAACTCCGGGACCGGCGCATGCATCGGACTCGCGCGGCTGGGCCGCGATCAACCGATGCGGTTGATAAGGAGCGATCGCGAGGCGACCGCAGAAACTCGTAACGGGTAAGGTAAGTGATGTCGTCGCTGGCAGGAAGCTGTCGCCTCGGTGGCAGGCGCTGCCGCTGAGCGATCAGTCGAGGAAGGCCAGCGCAAGTGCGACGACTTCCATCGCTCGCTCTTCGTTCACCGCGTGGCCGCCGCCCTGCACTTCGCGCACGTGCAGTGGCGCCCCGGCGCGCACGAGTGCCTGCGTGTAGGAGCGCGCGTCCCGCACGAGCGAATCGCGCGTGCCGAGAACGACGTGGAACCGCCCGGCCATCTTGCCCAGCCTCGTTGCCAGCGCGGCCACCGGTGGGCGCTTCCATGTGAACTCGTGGACGAGCGTGCGCATCGCGCGCGCGAACGCGGGAAACTGCGACGGCGCCCAGTATTCGTCCTCGTCGCGCGGGGTGATGCGGGAGGGATCTCCGTACACCATGCGGTGCGTACTCGCAATGATCCAGCGCGCGACCAGCCAGGGCAGGACGCGGTCGACGATCGGCGGACTCACGACGCGGGCGAGCCGCTGCAGGCGCACCTTCCCGAAGCAGGCCGGGTTGACGAGGATGGTGCGCCTCACGCGTGAGTCCTGCTCGAGCGCCAGTTCGAGGGCGATGGTGCCTGCCATCGACTGCGCCACGATGTCGACACTTTCGAGCCCCTCCTGGTCGATGACGGTGCGCACGGTCGTCATCAACGACTCCAGTCGATACGCGCGCGGGTCGTCCGGCTTGTCCGACAACCCGTGGCCCGGCAGATCCACCGCGATGACGTACCGCCCCGCGGAGACGAGGGGCTGGAACCAGTCACGCCACATGTACAGCGACGCGCCCCATCCATGCAGCAGCAGCACCGCCGGCTGGCTGCGATCACCGGATTCGGCAATGCGGACGCGCATCCCGTCCGGCAGCGTGACCTGGCGCGCCTGGACGTGAGTCGACCCGGCGGGAAACATCTCCGCCGGGTCGAGACGCCCGCGTAGTCGCACTTCCATGCCGATGCCGGAACCGCTCAGATGATCTCGATGGTGCGACCAGACAGCCGAGCGATGAGTCCGATGCGGAACGTGATGTCGGTCCATCGCTCCTCGCCGATGTGCTGCTCCTCGAGCGGATACGTTGGCCATGCGTGGGAATTGCTGCTCCTGGCCGCCGCCATGCCCTTGTGCGGATGCCACACGCCTTCGCGGTCGCGATCCTCGACAAAGCGCTCGAACAGCTTCGACCAGTTCTCGTTCCGCTTGAGGTAACCGAGCCGCGCCATGAGCTCCAGCCAGTACAGGGAGAATGGCACGTCGGCGTCCACCGCATTGCGGTGCGGCAGGTAGTCGCCAAGGACCAGGTGCGGCACGGGCAACACGTGCTTGCCGCAGAGCTGCACCGCTTCCTGGCGCGGCTGTGGCTGGGTGAGGTGCTGATAGAGCGCGTCCATCTCGCGATGATGCTCCGCGCGGAACAACGGCATGTACGCGAGCATGGCCACCGCAAAGATCGACGGGGGACACGCTTCCGCCGCGAGCATGTGCTGGTTGCCCTGGCGGATGAACGGCTTCTGCGCGAGTGGCGAACGAAGGTAATCGGCCATGCGGTTGAGGATGCGGCGCGCCGCACCGCGCAGCCGTGGGTCACCTTCGTACCCCGCCTGTGCAAGCGTCGCCGCTGCTGCCTCACGAAGCAGCGACCGCCCACGCCGCACCGATTCGTCGTCCGGTGCGTGCTTTCCACCCAGTTCGAACAGGAACGACGGATCGTCGTCCTCGGCGAGGAGCCTGAAGAGGATCCGTCGGGCGTGCACGAGCGGCGGGGTATCCTTGTGCCAACCGCACTCGATCAGGCGCCGCACCGCCGGAATCGTCCCGATCCCCTCGAAGTGCTCGGCACGGGCTGATGGCACCGACAGCATCCCACCGCCCCAGGTGCCGTCCGGTGACTGCTGCACAGCCAACAGCAACGCGGGTCGATGCGTAAAGGGTAGTGCAGCGACCTTCTCGGCATCCGCCGCGGAGATCCTCACCACCTCGGTCATCGCCCGGTAGCGGATCGGCGCGGCGGCGTGGGCCAGCAACCAGTCCAGGGGAAAGCGCACAGGCCCTGGCGGCGGCTGTGGAATCGGAATCGCCGCGGCGACTGGTGCAACGACAGGCGTCGGCGATGTGGCGAGTGGGACGGCCGGTGGTGTACTGGAAGGCGACGGCAGGGTCACGTATGGCTCGCGGAGCTGGCAGTCAGGCCGCAACCGCTGGCGGCAGCGGGCGGAACGCCTCGATGAGAGGCGGGTAAGCATAGCAGCTTTGTGCTGCCACGCTAGAGGTGCCTGTACAAGTTAGTGTCGGTCAACGAGTTAGAAAACTGCACACGTCAATCATTCTACTCTGGAGTACGTATCATGAAGGCACTTCGCATGGCGGCGCTCGGCGCCGCGCTCGTGGTGGGTGGCTCGATGTCCGTGATGGCCCAGGGTGGCGCGCCGGGCACCATGCAGCAGGGTGGCGGTCGCGGCGGTCGCCCGAACATGCAGATGAAGGACATCACCCTGTCTGCCGAGCAGCAGGCAAAGGTTGACGAAATCAACAAGAAGTACTCGCCAGAGATGCAGGAGATCCGCGACGCGATGCAGGCTGGTGGCGACCGCGCCGCGAGCATGAAGAAGATGGGCGAGCTGCGCGCCAAGATGGCGCCGGAAATTCGTGCGGTCCTCACTGCGGACCAGCAGGTCGTGTTCGACAAGAACGCGGCGGACA
>JBDTYL010000112.1:0-2458 GCA_040005695.1 bacterium
AGGCGCAGGCGCGTCCGACGGTGAAGGCCTGCACGCCCTTGGGGAGGATGGGCAGCAGCGACACCTCGCGCGCGATGTTCGGCGCGAGGACGGACTGCACGACCGTTCCGTAGATGATGGCGTCGACGAGCGCGGGATCGATGTCGGAGCGCTGGATCAGCTCGGCCACGCAATGCTTGCCGAGATCGATGGCGGAGACCGACTTGAGCGTGGTGCCGGACCTGGCGAACGGGGTGCGAAGCCCGGCAACGATGGCAACGCGGCGACCGGGGGATCCGAAAGTGGGCATCCGTGGAAGCTAGGGGACGATTAGCTTGGCGGGAGTGCCGATGCCCATTCCTTCCATCGCGGTGCAGCGCCAGCACGTGCTGGACGCGCTTTCGTCGCAGCCGTTCGACGTCCTCGTCATCGGCGGGGGCATCACGGGCGCGGGCGTGGCGCGCGATGCCGCGTTACGCGGACTGCGGGTCGCGCTCGTGGAGCAGGACGATTTCGCCAGCGGCACGTCGAGCCGGTCGTCGCGCCTGGTGCACGGCGGTGTGCGCTACCTCGAGCACGGGCAGCTGCACCTCGTGTTCGAGTCGAGCCGCGAACGACGCACTCTCCGCCGCATTGCACCGCACCTCGTGCGACCGCTCCCCTTCACATGGCCCGTGTATCGCGGCGCGCGGGTACCACGCTGGAAGCTCTCGCTTGGCCTCACGATGTACGACGCGCTTGCCCTGTTCCGGAACGTGGGGCGCCATCACCGTCTGGGCACGGAGGGCGTGATCGCCAGCGAGCCACGCGTGCGTCGCGCCGGGCTCACGGGAGGAGCGCGCTACTGGGATGCGGCGACAGACGACGTGCGCCTCACACTCGCAAACGTGCTGTCGGCTGCCAAGGCGGGCGCCGTCGTCGCCAATCACGCGCGGGTGACGGAGCTACACCGCGATGGCGATCGGATCGTGGGGGCACGCGTGGTGGATCAACTCGGCGGGCGCTCAATGGACGTGCGTGCGCGCGTGGTGGTGAATGCGACGGGACCGTGGAGCGATCGCGTGGAGATGCTGGCGCGTCCCGATGCGGCGTCCGGTGTGCGGAGAAGCAAGGGCGTGCACGTCAGCGTGCCGCGCGAGCGCGTGGGCAACGTTGCCGCGCTCACGCTGGTGGCGCCACAGGATGGCCGCGTGATGTTCGTGCTGCCGGGCGGTGCGTTCACGATCGTGGGGACGACGGACACCTTCGAGGACGTCGTGCCGGAGCAGGTGCGAGCGACTGAGCGGGACGTGGCCTACCTGCTGGAGGCCGCCAACTATTACTTCCCGGATGCGCGACTCACGCGGAGGGACGTCGTGAGCGCGTGGGCAGGCCTGCGCCCACTCGCCGCCGCGAGTGGCGATGCGTCTACCGAACCGGGTAGTACGTCACGGGAGCACAGCATCGCGACGACCGTTCCCGGCCTCGTTCGCGTGACCGGAGGAAAGCTCACGACCTATCGCGCGATGGCCGAGGAGATCGTGGATGTCGTGCAGGCGCGTCTCGACGCGCGCGTGAGTGCGTGCACCACCTCGACCGTGCGGCTCGAGGGAGGGGACCTTCGCGACGCGGCTGCCAGTCTCCGGGAGGCGGTCGAGGCCAGCGATGATCCCGCCGTTGGTGAGCGACTCGTGCATGCCTACGGGTCGGCGTGGCGGGCGGTGTGGGCGATCGTGGAGAGCGACCGATCGCTCGGTGCGCGCATCACTCCGGAGCGGCCTTACCTGCTCGCGGAACTGCGCTACGGTGTCACGCGGGAGCACGCGCGGAGCCTGGGGGACCTCCTGATCCGTCGCGTGCCCGTGGCCTTCGAAACCACAGATCATGGGCGAGCGGCCGCGCGGGCGGTTGTCGCCGTGGTGGGCCGCTGGCTGGACTGGAGCCCCGATGTTCAGGCGCGTGCAGTGGACGACTATGATGCCGAAGTGGCGCGCATCTTCACCGTGGACCCATGAGCCACGACCGGGGCGTCAGACTTCGTCTTCCTTGAGCTGGTGGATCGTCTTGATGTCCGTCACGAGCAGGCGCCGCATCATGGCGGGGAGCTTCAGCAACGCCACTTCGCCGACCTTCTTGCCCAGCAGGGCCCGACCGATCGGGGACGACATCGTCACCTGGCCTTCCTCGAACTCGAGCGCATCACCGAACACGAGCGCGTAGCTTTCACTGATGCCGGTCTTCTCGTCCTTCACCACGACATGGGAGCCGAGTCCGACCGCGTCGGTGGCGATCTGCGTGACGTCGATGGAGGACAGCTTGCTCAGGCGCTCGCGCAGCTGGTTCAGGCGAGCCCGCACGAACTGCTGTCGCTCGAGGGCGGCCTTGTACTCGCTGTTCTCGCGCAGGTCGCCCATCTCCACGGCGCGGCGGATCTCGCCGGGCAGCGTGACGTTGAGCTCGAACTGAAGCTTCTCGACCTCCTCCCCGAGTTTTGCCTTGA
>JBDTYL010000113.1:0-3969 GCA_040005695.1 bacterium
GGCTTCGTGCCCATCTCGCAGCTCACGCTCGACGGCAAGCCGGTCAACAGCCCGGCGGACGTCGTGTACGAGACGATGCTGCTCGACACGCGCGTGCTCGAGGTGGATCCGATTCACCGCCGCATCGTGCTGAGCGTCGTTGGAATTCCGGAGGAGCAGCCGCCCCGCCCGGAGACGCCGTCGAAGATCCACACCGAGGATGGCGACGCGATCGACATCCCGATGGATATCCCGCTCGACGCGATCGACGAGTAAGGGTTTGTCGTCCTGTCTGTAAGGCGCCCGTCGCGAGATCCTTCGCGACGGGCGTTTTGCTTGTGTGTCTCGCATCCCTCACGCCTCACGCCTCACGCCTTGCAACTCCCGCCTCCTGCCTTCAACCTGCCGTCATCTCAATACCTCTGGCGGGACCGGAACCAACGGCAGGTGTGAGGCTGGAGGGAGGAGCAGGAGGGCGTGAGGCGTGAGGGGTGAGAAAAGACCACAACTCCCGATCAGTCTCCGGACGAAGCGTGAGTCGAGCGATCCCGCACTGTCCGCGCAAACGCAAACAGCATCCTCCGAATCTCGCCGAGCTCTGCATCGAGTTTCTCGTACTGCTCGCTGTCCAGCCACCCCATGTCCCGCGAGAACGCCAAGTGGTTTTCCGCCTCCTTCGCTGATCCGAGCGCGATATCCAGATACCGCGCGAACTCACGATCCGTTCGCTTTCCCGCACCTTCGGAGATGTTGCTGGGGATGGACGCCATGGCGCGCTGCAGCTGATTCCGCGTCGCCGCTGAGCCACGCTCGCGCACGCCAGCGAGAAGATGGTGGGTCTGGATGGCGAGTCGGTGGGAGCGCTGCCAGATGGTGAGCTTCTTGAAGTCGCGCATGGTGCCGGATTAATGCGCTCGATGCTGGTCGCGGGCAGCACCATTCCATGTTCGTCCGCATCGTTTGCCCTCATCTCATCCCTCACGCCCCACGCCTTGCGACTTGAGACTCCAGGCTTCGACCTGCCGTTTTCCGCTCACCAGGTGGAAGGGTTGGGTGGACGGCAGCGGGAAGGTTGGAGGACGGAGAGGCAAGGCCTGAGGCATGAGGAATGAGACAAGGAGAACCGGGTGGAGCTCGCTCGCATCCTCTGCCTTCATCTCAACCCTCACGCCTCACGCCTTCCGACTTGAGCCTCCAGGCTTCGACCTGCCGTTTTCCGCTTGCCAAGCGGGAGGACTGGGTGGACGGCAGCGGAAAGGACGCAGGACGGAGGGGCAAGGTGTGAGGCATGAGCGATGAGACAACGACAACGGAGTGGAGCGGGCGACCAATCGGGTATTACCTTTCCCCGCCTATGACCATGCGAGACAAACTCGGCCTCCTCGAGCGCCGCGCCGCGGATGCCGAGCTCGGGGGCGGCGCCGACCGCCTCAAGGCGCAGCACGCCAAGGGCAAGCTGTCCGCGCGCGAGCGGCTCGACCTCCTGCTCGACGACGGCAGCTTCGTGGAGCTCGACCGCTTCGTCGTGCACCGCTCGCACGACTTCGGCCTCGAGGAGCAGCTCTACTACGGCGACGGCGTGGTCACGGGATACGGCCGCATCGAGGGTCGCCTCGTCTACGTGTTCTCGCAGGATTTCACCGTGTTCGGCGGCTCGCTCAGCGAGGCGTTTGCGGAGAAGATCTGCAAGGTCATGGACCTGGCTGTGCGAAATGGCGCGCCGGTGATCGGCCTGAACGATTCCGGGGGGGCGCGCATCCAGGAGGGCGTCGTCTCGCTCGGCGGCTACGCGGAGATCTTCCTCCGCAACACGCTCGCATCGGGTGTCGTGCCGCAGATCAGTGCCATCCTCGGTCCGTGTGCCGGCGGCGCGGTGTATTCCCCCGCCATCACCGACTTCACCTACATGGTGCGGAAGACGAGCTACATGTTCGTCACCGGCCCCAACGTCGTGAAGACCGTGACGCACGAGGACGTGACAATGGAAGAGCTGGGCGGTGCCGACACGCACACCGCGACAAGCGGCGTCGCGCATTTCGCCCATGACTCCGAGGCGGCGACGCTCCAGGCGATCCGGGATCTCTTCCGGTTCATCCCGTCCAACAACCTCGACGAGCCGCCGCGCGGCCGCGCGACCGACCCGCGCGACCGAAGGGACGAGGCGCTGCTCGACGTCGTTCCCGACAATCCCAACAAGCCGTACGACATGCACGAGGTCATCCGGCGCGTCGTCGACGACGGGGTGTTCTACGAGGTGCACAAGGAATTCGCACAGAACATCCTGTGCGGCTTTGCCCATCTCGGCGGCTTCAGTGTCGGTATCGTCGCCAACCAGCCGGCGATGCTCGCCGGCGTACTCGACATCGACGCGTCGGTGAAGGCAGCGCGGTTCATCCGCTTCTGCGATGCCTTCAACATCCCGATCGTGACGCTGGAGGACGTGCCCGGCTTCCTGCCCGGCGTGGCGCAGGAGCATCATGGCATCATCACGAATGGCGCGAAGCTTCTCTACGCGTACTGCGAGGCCACGGTGCCCAAGCTCACCGTCATCACGCGCAAGGCCTACGGCGGCGCCTACGACGTCATGAGCTCCAAGCACATCCGCGGCGACCTCAACCTCGCGTGGCCCACCGCGGAGATCGCGGTGATGGGGCCGAAGGGCGCGGTGGAGATCCTCTTTCGCAAGGAGATCGCCGAGAGCGACGATCCCACCGCGGCAACGGATGCGAAGATCAACGAGTATCGCGAGAAGTTCGCGCACCCGTACGTCGCTGCGGGCCGCGGCTACCTCGACGACATCATCGATCCGCGCGACACGCGGCCGCGGCTCATCGATGCGCTCGAGACGCTGCGCACCAAGCGCGATCGCAATCCGCCGAAGAAGCACGGGAACATCCCGCTGTGACGCGCCTTGTCATCCCGAGCGCAGCGCCCTTTGGCATCCTGAGCGCAGCGCCCTTTGTCATCCTGAGCGCAGCGCCCTTTGTCATCCTGAGCGCAGCGAAGGATCTGCTTCTCCATGCTCGTTAGAGTCATCCTGAGCGCAGCGCTCTTTGTCATCCTGAGCGCAGCGAAGGATCTGCTTCTCGATGTTCAGTAAAGTCCTCGTCGCCAACCGGGGCGAGATCGCCCTGCGCGTCATCCGTGCGTGTCGCGAACTTGGCGTGCGCTCGGTAGCCGTCTACTCCGAGGCCGACGCGCGCGCCCCACACGTCCGCGAAGCCGACGAGGCCGTCCTCCTCGGCCCCGCGCCCTCCAGCGAATCCTACCTGAAGGGGGACCTGATCATCGCGGCCGCGCGGAAGACGGGGGCCGAGGCAATCCACCCCGGTTATGGATTTCTGTCCGAGCGGGAGTGGTTCGCGCGCGCCGTGCGCGACGCGGGCCTCGTGTGGATCGGGCCACCGGCGGAAGCCATTGCCGCCATGGGCAGCAAGACAGCCGCGCGCTCGCTCGCCATCGCCGCGGGCACGCCGGTGGTGCCAGGCACCACGAGCGCGCTGCGCGACGCGGACGACGCGGCGGAGGTGGCCGAGCGCTTCGGCTATCCGGTGCTGCTCAAGGCGGCCGCCGGCGGGGGCGGGAAGGGCATGCGCGTCGTGCACGCGCGCGAGGAGCTGGCGGCGGCACTCGCGTCTGCGCAACGCGAGGCCCGGAATGCATTCGGCGACGACGCCGTCTACGTCGAGAAGTACATCGTCGGTCCTCGCCACGTCGAAATCCAGGTGCTCGGCGACCAGCACGGCACCATGCTGCACCTCGGTGAGCGGGAGTGCTCCGTGCAGCGCCGCCACCAGAAGATGATCGAGGAGGCGCCCAGCGTCGCGGTCACGCCGGAGTTGCGGGCGCGCATGGGTGCCGCCGCCGTGGCCGCGGCCACTGCGGCCGGCTACGTAAACGCGGGCACGTGCGAATTCCTCCTCGACAAGTCCGGCGACTTCTATTTCCTGGAGATGAACACGCGCATCCAGGTCGAGCATCCCGTCACCG
>JBDTYL010000114.1:0-4280 GCA_040005695.1 bacterium
CACCGAGGACGAACTCTGGGCCTGCACGAGCTGCCGCGCGTGCGTCACGGAGTGCCCCGTCTCGATCGACCAGCTCGACGTGATCAACTCGCTCCGCCGCAACCTGGTGCTTACGGAGTCGCGATTCCCCGAGGAGCTCCAGCCGGTATTCGAGTCGCTCGAGCGCAACGGCTCGCCATGGGCGTTCAACCCCGGCGACCGCGCCGACTGGGCGCAAGGAATGAACATCGCGACCATGGCCGAGCTGCACGAGCGGGGCGAGCGGCCCGACGTGCTGTTCTGGGTGGGCTGCATGGGATCCTTCGATGATCGCGCGAAGAAGATCACCGTCGCCTTCGCGAAGATCCTCCAGTCCTGCGACATCAGCTTCGCGATCCTCGGCCAGGAAGAGCATTGCCACGGCGACCCCGCGCGCCGCATGGGCAACGAGTACCTCTACCAGACGCTCGCGAAGGACACGATCGAGACCCTCGACCGCTATCAGGTCACGACGATCGTCACGCACTGCCCACACTGTTTCCACCAGATGGGCAACGAGTTCCCGCAGCTCGGCGGCAACTACGAGGTCATCCACCACTCGACGTACATCGAGCGGCTGCTACAGGAAGACCGCGTTCCGCTTCGCACCGCCGCCGGCGAGAAGCTCACCGTCGCGTACCACGACAGCTGCTACCTCGGCCGCTACAACGACGTCTACGACGCGCCGCGCGAGGCGATGAAGCGCGCGCTGCCTGTCATCAACCTGGTCGAGGCACCGCGGAGCAAGGACCGCGGCCTGTGCTGCGGCGCCGGCGGCGGGCGCATGTTCATGGAGGAGCGCACGGGCAAGCGCATCAACGCCGAGCGCACGGAGGAACTGCTGGCCACCGGTGCGGACGCCATCGCCGTCGCGTGCCCGTTCTGCATGACCATGATGACGGACGGACTCAAGGCGAGCGGATCGGAAGTGCCCGTGTTCGACATTTCCGAGGTCGTGGCGGGGCAGCTGAGGGCATAACTCCAGGCAGGAGCCGATCGCGCGAGGAGTCATCGCACTGACCCAGTCCCCCAGTGCAACCGCCACAACGTGATCGTCTGCTTGATCTCGCCATCCACGTACGGGCGCGCGTCCCCTTCACTGATCAGCCCTCGGTCGCGACACTCCTCGAGGAACTCATCGAGCGCGATCCGCCCCGGATCCGCCACGATCGCCTCGCCGCCGCGCACCAGCGTCTTCGCGATCGCTTCAGCCACCATCGCCGCATACCGATGCTCATACAGCACGTCTGACGCCAGCACGACGTCGAACTTCCCGAGATCCTCCGGCATCGCCACCCAGTTCACCATCCGGGTGGCGATCGTCTTTCCCGTCGCGGTCGAGACGTTCAGCGCCGCGAACAGCAGCGCATCGTCGTAGTAGTCCGTCGCGGTCACCTCGGCACCCGCCATCGCGGCGCCGAGCGCCACGACACCAAGCCCGCAGCCCAGCTCGAGCACGCGCTGGCCCGCGAGGCGCATGATCGCGACCTCGTTTGCGAGGATCTGCGCCGACGGCCAGAGGTCCGCCCAGTACGGCAGCCGTTCGTCGGCGACGTAGTCGTCCTCGCTGATCAGGTCATCCGCATTGGCGGGGCTGAGCAGTTCCACGTCGCGCTCGGCAATGCGCAGCCCGCGCGTCGCGGTGCGGAACCGGCGTTTGAGCTCGGCGCGCAGCGCCTTCTCGTCCAGCGGCATGGGCGCACTCACGCGAGGAACTGGTCGCTGCCACCGAGGTCGCCGTCGAGCGGCAGCGCGCGCAACAGCGTGCCGGCCGGTACCGACTGCGGTTCGGGTGGAACGACCAGCAACGCGTCGGCCGCCGACATCGACGTCAGCATGCCCGAGCTCTGCGCCCCTGTCAGGCGAGCGACCGGAATGCCGTCCACGTCGCCCTCGAGGACCACGCGAAGAAAATGCGTGAGCGGCGCACCCAGCTGCAGCGCTTCGGCGAGCCGCACCTGGACCGTGCGGCGATGTGGGCGCGCGTGGCCGGCGAGTGCGCGCACGAGCGGCCGGCCGAACAGCTCGAAGGTGACGAGAGCCGAGACCGGATTGCCCGGAAGCCCCACCCACGGCGCGCCGAACAGCGTGCCGAATCCCAGCGGCGCGCCAGGCCGCATGCGCACACGCCACAGCGACAGCGTGCCGCCCAGCTCGGCGACGACGCGTCGCGTATAGTCGAAGTCTCCCACCGAGACGCCGCCCGAGGTCAGCAGCAGGTCGCACCCTTCGCCCTCGCGCAACCGGTCCGCCAGCGACATCGGATCATCCGGCGCGATACCGAGCGGCACGGGCTCGCCGCCGGCTGCGCGAACGGCCGCCGCCAGCGCGTAGCTGTTCGACGAAACGATGCGTCGCCCCGCGCGAACCTCATCGAACCGGTCGAGCAGCACGAGCTCGTCGCCCGTGGCAAGGATCGCGACACGGGGCTTCCGGTACACGTGCGGCACGCCGCACCCCACCGACGCGAGCACGCCCACATGCGGAGCGGCGATCGCGGTGCCGGCGCGCATCACCACCTGTCCCTCGCGCACGTCCTCGCCGCGCATCCGGATGTTGCGCCCCGCGTCGCGTGCGTCGAGCACGGACACGATATCCTTGTCCGACGTCGTATCCTCGACGCGCACCACGGAGTCGGCTCCGGGCGGCACGTACGCGCCGGTCATGATGCGAACGGCTTCGCCCGGCTCGATCGCCCGCGTCGGGAGCGACCCGGCAGCGAGCGTGCCCACCACGCGCAGGCGCGCCGGACGCGCGGCCGCGGCGTCTCGCACGTCGTGCGCGTGCACCGCGAAGCCATCCATGCTCGCGTTGTCGCGCGGCGGCAGGAAGACCGGCGACGTGACCTCCCGCGCGAGCACCCGACCCACCGCATGCCCAAGCCCGACGTCCTCGCCACCGAGAGGCTTCACGCCGGCGAGCATGTGCGCGCTCGCCTCCGTCACACTCAGGCGCGTGACCGTCACGTCATCGTCCCAGCGTCATCGAGGCGAGGCGCGCGCCGAGCGCATCGGTGACCTCGTCGACACGACGCGTGGGGACCACATAGTTGTTGCAGAGGGCGCTGAACAACAGCAGCCGCCCATCGGCGGTGGTCACGTAGCCGGAGAGCGAGCGCGCCTTGTCCAGGGTGCCCGTCTTGCCGTGCAGGTTGCCCTGCGCCGCCGTCCCCTTCATCCGGTTGCGGATCGTGCCGTCGACACCCGCGATGGGCAGCGCATCGTAGAAGTAATGGAAGTCAGGCTGCTGACGGATCGCATCGAGCACGCGGATGATCGTGCGCGGCGACACGTAGTCATGCCGCGAGAGACCGCTTCCATCGTGTATCGCGAACCCATCGGGCGCCGCACCCCACGCGAGTACCTGACGGCTCACCACGCGCGCGGCGCTGTCGGCGCGGCCGACGCCGGTCTTCTCCAGCGCGAGCGTCTTGAACAGGATCTCGCCGATCTGGTTCTGCGATGGCTTCTCGAAGAACGGCAGCACGTCGCGCAACGGCGGCGACCGCATCGTGAAGATCGGCTCGTCGTCGCCGCTGGCGGGTACCGCGGCATCCTCGATCACGATCCCCCGCGCGGCCATCGCCTCGCGCAGCGCCGCAAGGTATGCCTCGGCCTGCCGGCGAAAGGTGATCTCCACGACCATGCTGTCGCCCGCCGCGAGCGTGCCGTCCTCGAGCACGCCCGCGCGCGAGGAATCCTGGCTCACCACGATCCCGCGCGCCGCCGCGGAATCGACGGCCGTGGCGCCGCGGGCAAGCGGCGCGGTCGTCTGCGCGCGGACGATCAGGGAAGGGTACGTCGTCGCTGGCCGCGTGGTCGCGCGGACGGGATCGCCGGCGCGCGCGCCGCCGCGCACCACCACCTCGGTGAATCCCTCGTTGAAATACAGCGCGTCCACGCCGGCCGAGTAGGAGTCGTCGAGGTCACTCCACGCCCAGCCGTAGCCGAGCGGCGAATCCGTGAACGGCGATGGCGCCGCGATCAAGTGTCCACGCACACGCGTGATGCCGTGCGCGCGGAGCGAATCGGCCAACGCGCGCAGGGGCGCAAGCGCATCGCCCTTCTGCATGTGCGCGCTCACCGACGGGTCGCCGTTGCCGCGGACGACCAGGTCGCCCGACAGCACGCCGCCACTGACGGTGCCGCGCGACAGCATCGTCGTGCTCCAGCGATAGTCGGCGCCAAGTTGCACGAGTGCCGTGCTTCCGGTGAGCAGCTTCATGTTGCTCGCCGGCATGAACAGCTTGTCGGCGTTGCGCG
>JBDTYL010000115.1:0-3141 GCA_040005695.1 bacterium
CGCTGAGGAAGTCGCGCAGCTGGTCGATCGCCTGCGTGAGGTTGAACTCCGTCTCGGCGGCGGTGCGATAGCGCACCTGCTCCTTCTCGAGCGTGGTCTTGAAGCGGAAAATGAACTTCGCCGGCGTCAGCGCCGTCGTGAGCTTGAGCAGCGTCTTGCGGTCCGACCGGCTGCCGAAGTTGAGCAGCGACGTCTCGCCGAGGTAGCGCGCGGGGATGTACACGCGCGGGCCGATGGTCGTGCTCACGCCCACGTCGCCCGGCACACTCACGAGCGTCCCCGCGATCACGAAGCGCGCGAGGCCCAGCGCGAGCGTGTCGCCCACCTGCGCGTTGAGCGCGATGAGCAGCGAGGGATCGACGAGCGCGTTGCGGCCCTGCTGCATCTGCGCCCACCCACCGGCGGGCTTCGTGATGATCTCGCCGTAGAACGGATAGCCCGGCGTCACCGCCTGGATTTGCGCGAGCCGCGTGAGTCCGCTGCGTGGCACGAGCGCCATCGAGGCGAAGCTCGTCACGTCCGTGACGCCGACCCCTTCGTGGCGCAGCGAGTCGAGCACGGCAAGCACGGGCGTGGTGTACTCCGTGCGCGACGACAGCGCGAGATCGCCGCCGAGCAGCGATCGCGCCTGTTCGCGCACGGAACGCTGGGTGTTGCTGGCAAACGAATCGATCGCCACGAGGGCGCCCACGCCGAGTGAGATCGACGACATGTAGAGCAGGAGCCGCCGCCGTGCCGTGCGGCTCTCGCGCCACGCAAGCGCGAACAGCTGCGCGCGTTGCATCATGACGCGGCGACCACCGGGGTGCCGGCATCCACGCGCGTGTCGCTCACGACGACGCCATCCGCGAGGCGGATGATCCGCTGCGCGCGGCGCGCCAGCACCAGGTCATGTGTCACGAGGATGATCGTCGTGCCCGCCTCGCGGTTGAGCTGTTCCAGCAGCTCCACGATGTGCGCACCCGTGTCACTGTCGAGGTTCCCCGTCGGCTCGTCGGCGAACAGGAGGCGGGGTGAGTTGCTGAAGGCGCGCGCGATGGCGACGCGCTGCTGCTCGCCGCCGGAGAGCTGGTTGGGAAAGTGATGCGCGCGGTCGCCGAGTCCCACGCGGCCGAGCAGCTCGCGCGCTCTCGCTGGCGCGCCGTCGTCACCGCGGAGCTCCAGCGGCACCTGCACGTTCTCCAGGGCGGTCAGCGTGGGAATGAGCTGGAAGCTCTGGAACACGAAGCCCACCTTTTCTCCGCGCAGCTGGGCGCGGCGATCCTCGTTCAAGCTGGAGAGGTCGGTGCCGTCGAGCAGCACGGTGCCGCGCGTGGCGACGTCGAGGCCGGCGAGGAGTCCGAGCAGTGTAGTTTTCCCACTGCCCGATGGCCCCACGATCGCGACGAACGCGCCGTCGGGAACGGTGAAGGTGACATCGCGTAGAACGGAGAGGCGGTGATCGCCGCTCTGGTATTCCTTCGTCAACTGGCGAGCTTCGAGCATGGAATCGATTCGGGAAACGGTAGCGTGCCTGGCGGTGTGCGGCGTGCTGCTCGGCTGTAGCGGCGACAGCAGGGCCGCTGTGCATACGGGTGCGGCACGGGCGCCGCTGGCCGCCGACCCTGCGACGAAGACACCGGCAGCACCCGCTGGTTCCGCGGTAACGCGTCGGACCGTGCTGTTTCTCGGCACGTCGCTCACCGCCGGACTCGGGCTCGATCCGGACAGTGCGTACCCGCAACAGGTGCAGCAGAAAATCGATGCCCGCGGGCTCCCGTACCAGACGGTGAATGCGGGGGTGAGCGGTGAGACGTCGGCCGGCCTCCTGCGCCGTCTCGATTGGGTACTCCAGGCGCCCGCGGCGGTGATCGTCGTGGAAACCGGGGCGAACGATGGATTGCGGGGCCAGTCGGTGTCGGCCACGCGGACGACGATCGGGCAGGTGCTCACGCGGATTGCGCAGGAGCGTCCCGAGGCGCGCGTGGTGCTCGTGCAAATGGAAGCGCCCACGAACCTCGGTACGGAGTATACGCGGGCGTTCCACGCGATGTTTCCTGCGCTGGCGAAGGAACATGGCGTGGTGCTGATGCCGTTCCTCCTCGCCGGGGTGGCCGGACTGCCGGCGCTGAACCAGGGCGACGGTGTGCATCCCAACCTGGACGGCGAGCGGATCGTGGTGGAGAACGTGTGGCGCACGGTGGGCCCGCTGCTCGCGCCATAGCGGGGGCGGCCCATTGCCTGAATCGCGCAGACGGGGCTAAATTCCAAGGCTGTCCCACGTTACGAACATTTCGGCATAGGTCACCCATGGCAGTTCCCGCCACGCAAATCCGCCGCGGCATGGTCATCGTCTTCGAAGGCGAGCCGGTCCGGGTCATCGAGTTCCGCCACCACACGCCGGGCAACCTGCGCGCGATGGTGCAGGCCAAGCTGAAGAGTCTCAAGAACGGCAACAGCTTCGACCATCGTTTCCGCGCGGCCGACTCCATCGAGCCGGCGTTCATGGAAACGCACGAGCTCGAGTACATGTACGACGCGGGCGGCACGTACCACTTCATGAACTCCTCGAACTACGACCAGATCGAGATGGATGAAGAGGCGCTTGGCGACAATGCGCCGTGGATGCAGCCCGGCATGAAGATCCAGGCGGAGTTCTACGATGGGAAGCCGATTGGCGTGCGGCTGCCGAACTCGATGACGCTCACCATCGTCGAGACCAACCCGGTCATGAAGACGGCCACGAAGACGGCGTCGAGCAAGCCGGCCAAGCTCGAGAACGGCGTGACCGTGAACGTGCCCGAGTTCGTTGCCACGGGCGACAAGGTCCGCGTCAATCCGGGCACGGGCGAGTACATCGAGCGCGCCAAGTAGCCGCGCCCGCGCCGCAGGGCGCGCAGGCAGTTGATATGCGGTGTTCGGCTGGTTACAATCAAAGCTCTCTGCGCATTTGTCACGCAGGGCCCCGCGCACGCGAGCGGGACATGGTGGCTGTAGCTCAATTGGTTAGAGCACCGGTCTGTGGCACCGGGGGTTGCGGGTTCAATTCCCGTCAGCCACCCCTGAATCAGCGGAGGGCAGGGTGTCCGGCGCCACGCCGGATGCGATGCTCGACGGTTTAGGTCCGTAGCTCAATTGGTAGAGCACCGGTCTCCAAAACCG
>JBDTYL010000116.1:0-10740 GCA_040005695.1 bacterium
TCCTGAACACAGCAGTGAAAGCGGCGCGCCGGCAACGGCGCGCCGCTTTCGTTTGCTGCCGGTGGCAGTCGAGTGGTGACGCGATCGCCCGCACGGGCGAGAAGTTCACCGCCATGAATACCACAATGCGTCGTGCAGGAGCTGGACGCGCGCGCTCCGGCCTCACTGTCGTCGAGGTGCTGGTGGCGCTTGTCATCGTGACCGTGGGCCTCCTCGGCATGGCTGGGAGCACCGCACTGGCGCTGCGCACCACCATGGATGCCGCGAGGCGACGCGACGCGGCACAACGGGCGGCATCGCGAATCGCGTTCCTCGCGGCGCAGGGATGTGCCGTCGCGTCGAGCGGCATCAGCAGCGCATCCGGCGCGCCGTTCACGGAACAATGGGTCGTCCGGTCGCGGGCCGGCGGCTTCATGACCGTGGTGGATACCGTGCGCTGGTCCAGCGCGCGCGGCAGCCGCTCCTATTCGCTTGGCAGCGCCATTCAATGTTGAACCGCGCCGCGACATCCCTGGTCGAGCTGCTCGTTGCGATAGCGCTCGCCAGCGTGGTGCTGGCGACGGCGACCTCCAGCATGCTGCGTCAGCAACGGACGCACGTGCGCGTCGCAGGCGTGTCCGCGACCGACGGCCAGGTGCGCGCGGCGACATCAGTGCTCGCCAGCCATCTGGCACAGCTGGAGCCGGGCGCAGGCGACGTCGTGGCCGGGGAGAGTTCGGACACGGCGGTCCAGTTCCGCGCCATCGTGGAGCTGTCGCTCGCCTGCGACAAGTCCGTGGGGTCGGTGACGATGCTTCCCGATACGGCCGCCGGCGCGCTGTTCACCGGATCGGCGTCGGCGCCGCGAGCCGGCGACACGCTGTGGCGATTCTCGACCACCGGCTGGCTGGGCTCCCCCATCGGCAGTACCACCGTCGTCGCCGCGACGTGCGCCTCGCCGATCCCCGTGGCCGGTCGAGCGAGCCGACTCGTTCTCCCCGGCGCGGTGGACTCAATCTCGCCGGGCACGCCACTGCGTGTCACGCGACAGAGCCGCTACGGCGTGTACCGGGCCAGCGACGGCAGCTGGCAGCTCGGCTTCAGGGAATGGAACGATCCCGCAGGGGCCTTTTCGGCGCCCCAACCGGTCGCCGGTCCCCTGGTGCGGCGCATCGGCTCCTTGCGATCGGGCTTTCGCTACTTCGATAGCTCGGGTGCGGAGCTCGACCCAGCCGACGGACCCGTCGATGTGCGGCGGGCGGCGCGTATCCGGATCACGATGCTCTCCCTCCTGCCAACCCGCGAGCGCGTCCAGGACAGCATCCGTATCGACTCGGTGGACGTGGCACCACACCTCACGCGCGGATCGCCGCCGTCGTGATGCTGCGCCGAGGCGGCGCGCTCGTGATCGCGCTGGCGCTGCTTGCACTCGGCGCGGCACTCCTCGCGGGCTCAGCCGAGGCGGGGCGGGCGTCGGCGCGTTCCGCGGAGTCGCATGAAGCGAGACTGCTCGCCGACGGTGAGTCCCGCCTGGCCGCGGCGGCGTTCATGGACTCGTGGAGCGCTGCGGCAGATGCGTTGACCGTCGGTGCCGGCATCGACGACACCTTCCCGCCCCGTGCGCGCGGCTCCGCGGGCGCGCCCGTCGTGACGCGCGCGCATCTCCGCCGTCTCTCCGCTGAACGTTACGTGCTGGTGGTGGAGTGTGAGGTCGGTGGTACGGGCGGCGTGCTGGCGCGACGGCGCCTGCAGTTGCTGCTGCAGCGGCCGCAGGCCGCCGATACCGCGCCGCCTTCCGTCCATCCCACAATGGTCAGTCAGTGGGCCGTCACGTCGATGTTCTAAGGCTGCGGCAAGCGTCGCGCAGCAGGCCTTCCGGGGCGTAGGTGACGTGCGTCACACAATGTTTTTTTCGTTGCGATGTTACCATCGGTCGGGCCCGGTCGTGTGTTCGGTACGAGTGACCGGATGCACGGCCACATTGCCCGAAGGACAGATTGCGCAGCGTGTATTGGCGCATGTAAGTGCAAGCAAGATCGATTTATAGATCGCCTCACTTAAAGTCTATTGACAAGTGTGTCAGAGTGGCTCACGTTCTGGCCGCTCTTCGCACACGAGACGTCGCTTCTGGACGCGCCTCCATCGTCCCCTCCGCCGGCGCCAGTCCGCTCTCCTTGGTACATCCCAATGGCACTGTTCGGTCGCAGTAAAACCACGGTCGGCCTGGACATCGGTTCGGGTTTGATCAAGGTCGCCGTGATCGATCACTCGCGGAGCGAGCCGGAACTGGTTCGCGTCGCGGTGGTGCCGTTGCTTGCCGACGCGATCGTCGAAGGGGAAATCATGGACCCCGGCATCGTGGCCGAGGCGATCCAGGGGGCCCTGGCGGCGGCGGAAGTGAAGGGCACGCAGGTCGTGACTGCCGTTGGCGGGCGCGACGTGATCATCAAGAAGATCCAGATCGAGCGCGTGAAGGAACAGCAGGCGCGCGAGTTGATGCGCTGGGAAGCCGAGCAGCACGTTCCGTTCGACATGGAGTCAGTGGAGCTGGACTTCCAGATCCTGGACCCCGACGGCGACGGCGTGGAGATGAGCGTCCTGCTCGTGGCGGCAAAGCGCGAGCTCGTGGAGTCGAAGCTCCGCATCCTCACGGATGCCGGACTCGATCCTGCGCTGGTGGACGTCGACGCCTTCGCACTGCACAACGCCTTCGAGATGAGTTACCCGGAAGCCATGCAGGGCGTGGTGGCCCTCGTGAACATCGGGCACGAAGTCACCAACATCAACATCCTCGATGAAGGCGTGCCGATCCTGACGCGCGACATCACCGTCGGTACGCGGCGCTTTCGCGAGGACCTGCAGCGTGAGCGCGGCCTCTCGGCGGACGAGTCGCAGCAGCTCCTGCAGGGCTACGACCGGTCCGAGCACCTCGACGCCGTGCTGGAGAGTCGTGGGGAGGAGATCGCCGTGGGCATCGAGCGCGCGGCGGCATTCCTCGCGTCGTCGTCGCGCACGGGCGGCCAGGTGCGCGCCATCTACACCTGCGGCGGCGGGTCCCGCATCCCGGGGCTCACCGACGTGCTCGCCGAGCGCCTTCGCCTCTCCGTCCAGCAGGCGAATCCCCTGGTGAACCTGAAAGTCCGTGACGGCGCGCTGAACAGCCTCGTCACCGACGAGGTTGCGCCCCTGCTCATGCTGCCGATCGGGCTGGCATTGCGTCAGGTGGCATGAGAGAGGCCACGCGATGATCGAGATCAATCTTCTCCCAGGTGCTCGTCGCAAGGCGAAACGTGGGGCCCGTGCAAAAGTAGACTTCGGCGCGCAGTTCGCGTCCGTGCGCGAACGCGTCAAGGAGCCGTGGCTCATTGGAGCGGTCGCCGTGGTCGCCGTTGCGATTCTCGCCGTTGGTCTGCTGTACACGCAGCAGAGCCGCAAGGAAGCGGACATCGATGCGGCGCTCCAGAAGGCCGTGCAGGATTCGACGCGCTACGCGTCGGTGCTCAAGGAGCATGACAAGGCCGAAGCGAAGCGCGACACCGTGCTGCGCTCGCTCAACCTCATCCGCGCCATCGACGACGACCGCTTCATCTGGCCGCACGTCATGGATGAAGTGAGTCGCGCGCTTCCGCCGTTCACGTGGCTCATCTCGCTCGGCTACTCGGGCACCGGGCAGGCGCAGCAGCCCATCGCGACCGTTGCCGCCGCGGCGCCCGCTGACAGCACGGGCAAGAAGAAGAAGCGGAGGACGCTCAACACGAGCATCCCGCGCGACACCATCCGCATTCACCTCATCGGCAACACGGTGGATATCCAGGCGCTCACGCGCTTCATCCGCCAGCTGGAGCAGTCGGCGTTCCTCGAGCAGGTACAGCTGGTGAAGACGGAACACGCGAGCGACAACGCCAAGGACGTCACCCAGTTCCAGCTCGACATGCTCTACTCTCGGCCTGATCCCGCAATGGTCAAGCGCGTGCCCCTCGCCGTCTCGGTGAAGTAGCCATGGCCCTCCTTCCCACGACCAAGCGCGACAAGGCGTTCGGCGCCATGGCGTTGGTCGCCGTCGCGCTCGCGGTGGTGTACTTCATGTATGTCTGGCAGCCGGCGCACGACGACCTCGTCGAGCAGAAGGCGCGCGTCGATTCGCTGCTCGTCATCAACCAGCAGGCGAAAGCCGACCTGGCGCAGGGACGCACGAACGAGCTCAAGACGGAAGCCGAGCGGCTGACGCAGGATCTCGCGGTGATGCGGCTGCTCGTCCCAACGAGCAACGAGGTGCCCACGCTGCTCGACCAGGTTTCGACCGCGGCGCGACGCGTCGGGCTCGAAATCGCCGACGTCCAGCCGCTGCCGTCGCTCGCCGGGGACCAGTATGAAGCGTACAAATACCGCCTCAGCGTGCGTAACGGCACCTACCACCAGATCGGTGTGCTGTTGGCGAACATCGGGTCGCTCCAGCGCATCGTCGCGCCAATCAACGTGACCCTGAACCCGCAGCCCACGGATGCCCGCGCACCCAAGCGCGACAAGGGGCAGAATCTCGAGGCGCGCTTCGAGATCGAGACCTATGTCGCGCACACGCCGACGCCGCCGCCGCCCGTGAAGGGCGTGCAGAAGGAAGCGCCGAAGCCGGGGGAACGATGAGCATGCGCCACGAGTCCTGCCTGAAGACAATGACGGTATCCGGCGCCTGCCGCCGAATGCTGGCGCTGGCTGTCGTCTCGAGCGTGCTGGCCGCTGTTCCCGCGGCTGCGCAACGCATGCCAGACCTCAATGCGCCGCGCCGCGCGGCAGAAAAAGCCGCGGACGCGGAAAACGCGCGCCTCTCCGCACAAACCGGCCAGGCAGTGCCGGTACGTCGTGGCGCTGCGGCGCCGGCGCCGGTCTCGGGACCGCCGGCGGCCGAGGCGAGTGGGTCCGCCGCCACGCCGAGAACGCCGGCTGGCAGCATGGCCCCCGTGACGAGGGAAATCTTCACGTACGAGAGCGAAGGACGACGGGATCCGTTCTACTCGCTGATCCTCACGGAAGACCTCCGTCCGTTGCTCTCTGATCTCAAGCTCGTCGGGATCCTGTACGAAGCGTCCGGTCGCCGGAGCGTCGCCATCATGCGCGACGTCCTGACCAACGCGCAGTATCGAGTGACCACCGGCATGGCGTTGGGCCGGATGCGCGTTGCCCAGATCAAGCCTCGCGTTGTGATCTTCACGATTGATGAGTTCGGGCTCAGCCGCCAGGACTCCCTGTTCCTGGTTGATTCGACAAAGGTGAGGACCAAATGAAGCCAGTCCTGGCGGTGATCGTCGCTTCGGCTCTCCTGATGGGCCCAAGCGCCCAGCGGGTCGAAGCCCGTTCGGCCGAGGGATCGGTGATGTCCCTCAGCGTGATTCCGGCATCCGGCAAGGCCGAGATCGTGATCGGTGTGAGCGGCGGTGTGGAGGTGCGTGACTTCACGCTCGCGTCGCCGGATCGCATCGTCATCGATTTCAGCGGCGCGTCGCTCGCGCTCGGGTCGCGCGGTTACGATCGCATCGCGCGCGGCGCCGTCACGGACGTACGGTACTCGCAGTTCCGGAAGGGCACGGTTCGCGTGGTCGTCTACCTCGACGGGCCGCGCGCCTACCAGCTTTCCAAGTCCGACGGCGAAGTCCGGGTCGCCCTCACGCTGCCAGCCGGCGCACAGTTCGCCGCATGGCACCTGGGCGGCGGAGCCGTTCCCGAGGCGCGCGTGGCAACGAGCGAGAATCGCGCGGCCCCAGCCGCTGACAAGCGCGTTGCCGCGGCACCGTCCGCTCCCGCCGGCGAACCGAGTGCCGTGAAGGACGCGCGCGCCGAGCGCGCCGCGCGAGCCGATGCCGCACGGAATGAAGCCGCCCGCGCCGACGCGGCGCGCGAGGCCGCAGAGGCGCACGAGCCGCCCATGCGCACCAGCGTGCAGCGCGAGCCGTTGTCGTCCATGCAGGTCGCGCAGCAGGCCGCCCAGCGGCAGCAGCGCTCGCAGCAGCCACGCATCAGCGTGATCTACCAGGGCTCCGACATTCGCGACGTGCTCGCCGCCTTCTCGTCCTTCTCCGGTCGCACGATCATTCCTGCCGCGAACGTGCCCGGGCTCAAGGTCGACGCGGAGATCAAGGACCAACCGTGGGACGTGGCGCTCCAGGCCATCCTGTCGGCGCAGGGCCTCGATGCCACCGAGGATGCCAACGGCATCATCATCGTCGATACGCAGGAGCGCATCGCGGCGCGCGCGCAGACCGAGGCCCTCTCCACGCGCGTCGTGCGCCTCAACTACCAGCGGGCCACCGGCGTGGGCGAGCAGATCCGCCAGCGTCTCCTGCAGTGCATTCCGTCGGAGCGTGCCTCGACGTCGTCGTCGGCAGCTGCGGGACAGCCGCCGGCAATCGGCGCCCCGCCGGCACAACCCACCTCGCCGTCGTCCTCCACGTCCGTGGAAGGCGCCAACTGTCGCGGACGCGGCAACGTGAGCGCGGACGAAGCCACGAACAGCATCAGCATCACCGCGCCCGTCAGCACCATCGATGACCTCGTCGCCTTCGCCGCCTCGCTCGACCTGCGGCAGCCCGCCGTGAACATCAAGGCGAAGGTCGTGCTGGTGAACCGCACGGACCTCGACGCGCTCGGCATCAAGTACGACCTGGGCTCGGCGCAGCAGTTCTTCAGCAACATCATCCAGCGCACCGACTCGTCCGGCAAGGTCGGGACACCCAACGATCCGCCACGCGTCCTGCTCGGCGGCAATACGGTTTCGGCGATCGCGAACGCCTCCGGCAACGTGCCCGGCGCGGCCCTGCGGCTGATCTACTCCACCGCACTCGGCAACTTCGACTTCAGCACCTTCCTCGACGCGCTCCAGGAAGTCTCGCTGCTCGACGTGCAGGCAGAGCCGAGCGTGACGACGCTGAACAACAAGACCGCGACGCTGGTCTCCGGCGTGCAGGTGCCCTTCGTGCCGCTCATCAGCAGCGGCGGCGCGGGAACGTCGCTCACCGGGCCCATCACGGTGGAGCGCATCCAGACGGGCGTCACGCTGACCGTGACGCCGAGCGTGACGAACAACCGGCAGATCGTGATGCACGTGGAGGTGACGAACTCCGACGTCAACTTCACGAACAACGGCACGCTGATCGACAACAACAACCTGAAGAACGACCTGCTGGTGGCCGACGGCCAGACCGTCGTCATCGGCGGACTCACGCAGACGAGCGTCCGCGTGACCAAGTCGGGCATTCCCCTGCTCGTCGACCTGCCGTTCATCGGCCGGCTGTTCGGTTACACCACGCGGCAGGAGCAGCGCCGCGACCTCCTGGTCCTCATCACGCCCCACATCATCGATGAAGGCCAGCTGCCCCCCGACACCGTGCGGCGCTAGTTGCGCTGCCGTGGAGCATACATGACACACACGAGATCCCGCGCCCGCTTCTCGGCGCTGCTGATGGGCGTGCTGGTCGCGTCCAGTTGCGATACGCGGCTCCCCACCCAGAGCATCGGGACGGATGACGTCGATCGTCCGGTGGTGACCTTCTCCGTCGCGGGCGCCGTGAACAACGCGGTGGCCCTCGGTGCACCGGTCATCGTCACCGTGAAGGCGACGGACAACGTCGGGGTCTCGAGCATCCTCACCACGGTGCGCAACGGCGCGACGGTCATTGCGCTCGACACGGCGACCCTCAAGCCGGCGGCGCCCACCACGTCGCGTCCGATCACCGTTCCGCTCACCGGCGTGAAGAAGGGCGACCAGATCGTGGTGCGCACGACGGCCACGGACGCCGCGCTCAACACGCGCGTGGACTCGGTGGTGATCACCATTGCGTCGCCGATCATCACGCTCCTCACGCCGACGGTCGGCGCGAAGCTCAACGTCGGCGATTCGCTCCTCGTCACGGCACGCCTGCAGGATGGCGCCGGCATCAGGAGCGTCACGTTCCTGGGCTACTCGCTGCGCGGCAACCAGGCGCTCGGCACCCAGGATACCGTCGTGCGCTATCCCGGCATCCTCGCCCCGACCACGGGCGGTGGCTTTGCCGCTGGCGTGACCGACACCGTCATCACGCGCTACCTGCGGGCCAGGCTGCCCGCGGACTCCGTGACGGATTCGCTCGTCGTCTCGGCCATCGCCATCGATGCACTCGGCGGCGTGGACACGGCGCGCGTGACCGTGAAGATCGTCCGCGGCCCCAACGTCCAGATCCTCAGCCCGGTCATCGGCGACAGCGCCACGCCGGGTGCGGGCCTCACCGTGACCTTGCGCGCCACCGACCTCACGGGCGTGGCACGGCTCGGCTTCCGTCTCCAGAGCGACGCGACGTTCCCCACCAAGGTCGACACGACGGTGATGGTGAACTACGCCGGCCTGCCGAAGGACATCACGCTGACGTCCACGATCCTCATTCCCGCCAACGCACCCCCCAAGGGGCTGTTGACGATCACGCCGATCTCCACGAACAGCGGTGGCCAGGATGGCGCGTCGGCGCCCATGATCATCGCCGTGCGTGCCGGGCTGGCGCCCGCGCCGCGCGTGTACCAGGCAATCGCGGCGCGCGTCGAGACCATCGATTCGCTCACGATCACCGCCATCGGCAACGGCCTCACGTACGTCGGGTACATCCTGCGCGATTCCGCGGACGTGCTGATCAAGCGCGACAGCGTGGCGCTGCCGTCGCCGTTCCCGTCGACATCCGTGCTCACGATTCCGCTCAACCTGCCGAGCAGCGCACGCGGCAAGCGGATCACGCTGCGCAGCTTCGCGTATGACCAGGCGGGCCGCGTGGGCTATTCGCTGCCGGCCGGCGCTACCTCGTTCCAGGGGAATGCCGCATCCGCATTCGCGGACACGTCGCTCGTCGTCTTCGGCACCACGTATCCGCTGCCCGCGACACGCAACGGCACCATCGGCGACATCGTGGTGGACTCCACGGGCAAGAACGTGTTCCTGTCCAACATCGGCTTCGGCCGGCTGGAAGTCTGGCACAACACCGACTCGACGTTCGACAGCACCGGCATCCCGGTGGCCTCGCAGCCGTGGGGCATGACGCAGTCGATCACCGAGCCCTCCACCATCTACGTGGGCAACTCGGGCGGCACGTCCATCAGTCGCGTCATCACCACGCCCGGCAACATGCGCGAGGACCTGCAGCGCCGGATCCGGACGCGGCCGAGTTTCATCTTCAACATCACGGAAGCCCGGGACGAGACGGGCAAGGTCCGTTTCACCGTCGCCGGCCCGTACCAGTACTCGGACCGCCTGCAATACCTCGCGCAGGCGACCAGCGGGCGACTCTACTTCTCCACGAAGCCGACGTCCACGGCCACCAAGGGGACGATTCGGTACCTGGACGCGGCGAGCGGACCGGCGCCCGACATGCGCTTCATGCTCAACTACGCCCGTCGCACCGCCGACCAGAAGACCTATACGGTCGTCAACGTCGACGACATCCAGATCCACTCCGCCAAGGCAACGAGCGCCAGCAGCGATACGCTCTTCATCTTTGACCATCCGAGCGGCGACAGCACCGCCGCCACGTTCGTCGTCTTCGACACGACCGTGTCGGGCGCCGTCACGAAGCTGCAGGCGCAGTCCTACCTGGGTCGGAAGAGCGACGTGGACTTCGCCACCGGCATCGACGTCGAGTCGATCGGGCTCACGGATACCACGTTCATCGCCACCAGCGGCAACCACGACTGGATCGCGTTCGGCGAGGGCCACTCGGGCCTCGGCTCGCGCGTGATGCTCTACAAGGACACGGATGCCAGTGCGACGCGCTACGGCGTGGCGTCACCCGGCGTGCTCGTCCAGGACCTGTCGAACAACGCCTCGGACGTCGTCTACGGGCTCGCCCTCGACAAGACGGGCAACTCGCTGGCCGTCCATGGCATCGAGACGTTCTTCGCCCTCGTGAGCGATCCCTTCCAGCTGCGGCTGCAGGGCAAGAAGACCACGTTCAGCGTGGGGGCCGGCGTCGCGTACAACCCCGATGCGCAGGGCGTGAACACGGCAAGTGCGAATGACCGCCTCGCGTACGTGGCGTCGGCGAACGGCACGATCGAGATCGTGGACGCGGCGTATTATGATTTCTCCCGCGGCGTGCTGCCGACGAAGGCGAACCTCTACGGACCGCTCCGTGCCGTGAAGAACTTCAGGGCGCCCGGAGTGGTGACCCTGTTCGGGTTGAGCACCAGGGGACTCGTCGTCGTCGACGTGCAGCCCAGTGACGTCAAGGCTGGTCCGTAAGCATGGTGCAGTTCCGCTAACGTGTGTCGCACGAGCCCGGTCATGCCGGGCTCGTGTCATTCCACATTCCGCGTCCCTCGTCATGGTTCGATTCACAACAGCTGGCGAGTCGCACGGTCGCGCCCTCGTCAGCGTGCTCGAAGGCATTCCGGCTGGCCTGCCCCTCCTGGCCTCCCACGTCGATGCCGACCTCGCGCGTCGTCAACAGGGCTACGGGCGTGGTCGGCGCATGCAGATCGAGCGAGACGCCGTCGAGTTTCTCTCGGGCGTGCGCGCGGGCGAGACGATCGGCAGCCCCATCTCCATGCTCATCCGGAATCGCGACTGGAAGAACTGGGAGGAGATCATGGATGCCGCGCCGCGCGAAGGGGACGCCGACGGTCCCAGGCGCCGTGCCGTCACGCGGGTGCGACCCGGCCATGCCGACCTCACCGGCCTGCTCAAGTACGACCGGGACGATGCGCGCGACATCCTCGAGCGCGCCTCCGCGCGCGAGACCACCGCACGCGTCGCCG
>JBDTYL010000117.1:0-3394 GCA_040005695.1 bacterium
CGGCACCTGGTGCACCAGTCCGTCGTACTTGTCCGCCCACGCCGCGTACGTGAACAGTCGCCGCACGCTCGCCTCCACTTCCGCCGCACCGTCGCCGCCAGTGAGCGACGACACGCGCCGCGCGAACTCATCCGACCGCGCCGCGAGGTTCTCCGCGATGTAGTAGAGGATCTGGGCGCGCGCATGCCCCGTCGCCTTCGACCAGCCACCGAGCGCCGAGTGCGCTGCCTCGACGGCATTGCGCAGGTCCTTGCGGTTGCCGTCGCCCACCTCGCCCAGCACACGTCCGTTGGCGCCCGTGATCCGGATGGAGTAGCCCGAGTCGGGACGCGCCTGCTTGCCGCCGATGTACAGCTTCGGCGTGCGATCCACGAGCGGGCCACCGCGGTCCGCGTCGTCCAGCTCGGCCGCGCGCCGGATGGGCTTCGCCGCCGCGGCGGCAGCGGCCTTCGCCGCCACGCGCGTCGCGGATTTCGCCGCGCGTCCCGCCGCGAGGTCGTCCGTTTCCGGCGTCACCAACTCGGCCTTGAGGTACTCGTACATCCCTTCCTTGCCGCCTTCGCGCCCGAACCCGCTCTCGCGATAGCCGCCGAATCCGGCGGCGGCATCGAACAGGTTCGTCGAGTTGATCCACACCACGCCCGCCTTGATCTTCGGCGCGATGTCGAGCGCGAGGTTGATGCTCTCGCTCCACACGCTCGCCGCCAGGCCGTACTGTGTGTTGTTCGCCAGCGCCACCGCCTCACTCGGTGTACGGAATGTCATCGCGACGAGCACCGGGCCGAAAATCTCCACCTGCGCGATGCTCGACGACGGCTGCACGTTGGTGAACAGCGTCGGCGGATAGAAGCAACCCTCCGTGGGACACGCCCACGACGGCTGCCAGAAGTCTGCGCCCTCGAGCTTCCCCGCATCCACGAGCGAGCGAATGCGTTCCAGCTGCACGGGCGCGACGATGGCGCCCATGTCCACCGCCTTGTCGAGCGGCGAGCCCAGTCGCAGCGTCTCCATCCGCGCGCGCAACTTGGTGTACAACCGCTCGGCCACGCCTTCCTGCACGAGCAGCCGCGAGCCGGCGCAGCACACCTGCCCCTGGTTGAACCAGATCGCGTCGACAACACCCTCCACCACCGAATCGAGGTCCGCGTCCTCGAACACGAGGAACGGCGACTTCCCGCCCAGCTCCAGCGAGAGCTTCTTGCCCGAGCCCGCGGTGGCCTTGCGGATGATGCGGCCCACTTCCGTCGAGCCCGTGAACGCGATCTTGTCGATGCCCTCGTGCGCCACCATGGCGGCTCCGGTATCGCCGTCGCCGGTGATGACGTTCAACACGCCCGCCGGCAGCCCGACTGCCGACGCCAGTTCCGCGAACGCAAGCGCCGTGAGTGGCGTGAACTCGGCCGGCTTGATCACGATCGTGCAACCGGCGGCGAGCGCCGGCGCGATCTTCCACGACATCATGAGGAGCGGGAAGTTCCAGGGGATGATCTGCCCCACCACGCCCGCTGCCTGGTAGCCCGCGAACTCCGACTCGAGGAGCTGCGCCCAGCCCGCGTGGTGGTACAGGTGCCGCGCGACGAGCGGCACGTCGATGTCGCGCGTTTCGCGGATGGACTTGCCATTGTCCATCGTCTCGAGCACCGCGAGCAGGCGGGCGTTGCGCTGCACGGCGCGCGCGAGCGCGTACAGGTAGCGCGCACGTCCATGACCGCCGAGCGCCTGCCACGCCGGCAGCGCCTTCCGTGCGGCCTTCACGGCGGCGTCCACATCCTTCTTCGAGCCCTGCGACACGGTCGCGATCCGCTTGTTCGTCGCCGGGTTCGACACGTCGAACGGACTCGCGCTCTTCGTCCACGCCCCGCCGATGAAGTGCCCGAACTTCGCGTCGTGCGTGGACAGCCACTCGAGCGCCACCTTGTCCGACTCGGGTGCGGGGCCGTACTCCATCGTCTCGAACGCTTCTCTCACGGTTGTCATCGTGGTCACACCATGGGGTGACGGTGCGCCGCGGAATAGCGCCCGGTGACGAAGTGCTCGAGCTGCCGCTCGATGTCGGTGAGCAGCGAGCTGGCACCGAAGCGGAACAGGTCGGGCCTGAGCCAGCGGTCGCCGAGCTCCTCCTTCATGAGGTAGAGATACTCGAGCGACTGCTTCGCCGTGCGGATACCGCCGGCCGGCTTGTACCCCACGGCGTACCCGGTCGCCTCGTAAAACTCGCGGATCATGCGCACCATCACGAGCGAAAACGGCAGTGTCGCGTTCACGCCTTCCTTGCCCGTGCTCGTCTTGATGAAGTCGGAGCCCGCCATCATGGCGACCATGCTCGCGCGTGCCACGTTGCCGAGCGTCGCGAGCTCGCCGGTGGCGAGGATGCTCTTCATGTGCGCCTCGCCGCAGGCCTCGCGGAACAGCCTCACCTCGTCGTACAACGCCTGCCAGTTGCCCGTGAGTACGTGCCCGCGGGTGATGACGATGTCGATCTCCCTCGCGCCGGCAGCGACGGACGCGCGGATCTCGCGCACGCGCTCCTCGAGCGGGCTGAGGCCGGCGGGAAAACCCGTGCTCACGGCGGCCACGGGAATGCCGGTGCCCGACAGCGCGTCCACCGCCGTGGGCACCATGGCGTGGTAGACGCAGACCGCGCCCACGGTGAGGTGCAGGTCGGTGACACCGAGTGAATCGGTGAGGTCGGAGCGGACGGGGTGCGCGGCCTTGGCACAGAGCCGACGGACGTTGCCCGCCGTGTCGTCCCCGGCGAGCGTCGTCAGGTCGATCATGGTGACGGCGCGCAGCAGCCAGGCCGCCTGCCATTCCTTCTTGACCGTGCGCCGCGTGGGGATGGTGGCCGCGCGGCGCTCCACGGCGGAGCGATTCACCCGCAGCGCGCGGACGATGTCCAGGTCCAGTGCCGTGCCGGGGTTCCGCTCGACGTGCGTGTCGGTGAGGCGCGGGAGGGGCGTCTCGGCGGGCGAGACGGACGCGTCGGCCCTGGCGAGCCGGAGCGCGGGTTCCGATTTGGACTGCATGGGGTCCCTGTCTGGGATTCGTGCCCTGCGGTGTACTTCGCCGCACGCTCAATCTAGCAGCAGTCCTCGCCCAACCGACAGACGGCCCGTCGTCATCCCGGACGAGTTGTCATCCTGAACGAAGCAGCGTGCGTCGAGGAGCGGAAGCCACGAAGGGATGGATCTGCTCTTGTCATCCCGAGGGAAGGGAAGGCTCTGCTGTTCCTTCGGACGTCGGTCATCGGGTGGCGGCCTCTGTCGCCATTTGATCAGGGGGCTCGACCCGGCGCAGACCAGACCATGGTCGACGACCGAGGTCAGGTAGCCGAGCGGTGGCGCCCTCATGCGCGCCAGCGAAGCCCATAAGTCGGGCGGATGGCGGATGGCGG
>JBDTYL010000118.1:0-2096 GCA_040005695.1 bacterium
ACGTCTCCCTCTCGCTCGGCATCGCCGGCTTCCAGCCGCATCCACCGGCCGAGGTATTCGCGAACAATTACGGCGACTGCAAGGACAAGGCGACCTTCTTCGTCGCGATGATGAACAGGATGGGGGTCACCGCGTATCCAGTGCTGCTGAGCAGCTACGGCGCGGTGGATCGCGCGTTGCCGAGCGGGCATCAGTTCAATCACATGATCGCGGCGGTGGATCGCGATGGGAAGCGGACGTACGTCGACCTCACTGCGGACATCGTTCCGTACGGCTCCCTGCCGCCCCAGGAGCAGGGCTCGTTCGGGCTGGTCGTACATCCGGATGGGAAAAGCGAAGAGATCACCTTCCCGACGGCCCCCGCCGCGTCGAATATCGCCGAGGTGCACATCAAGGGCGCGTTGACGCCGGATGGATTGTTCAGCGGAAAGTGGACGTGGCGCGCATCGGGCGCGCAGCAGTACGCGATGCGCGGCTCGATGTCGAGGTCGACGACGCCGGACTCCACTGCACGTGCGCGCACCACGCTCGCGATCGCGAACTCGATCTTCGAGGGGTCGGCCGGCGATAGCCTGCAGCTCTTCGACGGCCGCGATCTCGCCGCGGAGCCCAAAATCTCGGTGCTGATTCGCCACGGCAAGGCGGCGTCCAACGCGGGGGGCACGGAGATTCTCACGATCCCGATCAAGAACTTCGCGGTGCCGAACTATGTCTCATCGCTCGAGACCCGCGGTGCGCGCAAGCTGCCGATCGATGCGAGAAAAGTGTGGGGGCCGCGCACGGAGTTCGAGGATCTCACGCTGACACTCCCGGCGGGGTGGAAGGCGAAACTTCCGGCCAGCGACACGGCCACGAGTGTGTTCGGCAGCTACGCGTCGGAGTACACGCAAAAGGGGCAGGAGCTGCACATCTCTCGTCGCATGACGGGCGCCGTGGGCGTGCAACCGGCAGCGAAGTACGACGAGCTGCTGGCGTGGCTGAAGAAGATGTCGTCGGACGACGCGAAGTACGTGATTCTCGAGCACTAGCCCGGGCGCGGCGCGGACGAGCTACAGCACCGGCGCTTCGTCAGAGGCGAGACGGGTCAGCACCTCGCGGTCGATGCGGTGGCTGCCGTTGAAGCTCACGTGCTCGAATGAAATGCCACTCGTCGCCAGGCGCGTCTTCTGCGCTGCGAGCATCTCCGCAGTCGCGTGCTCGTCCGCGGTGCCCGCGACGACGGTGATGCGCGCGGCGCGCAGCGCTGGCGCCGCCGCGAGGTCGATGTCCGTCGGCATCATGCCGCCCCACAGAAGTGCGCGGTCGACGCGTACCTTCGTTCGCTCGAGCCATCGAGATGCCGTGGCGACCCCCTGCGAAAAGCCGAGCACCGTGAAGTTCGGCTGCGCGCCGTCCAGTAGCGACGTCACGTGCGCATGCAGCGCGTCGAGATACTCGACGTAGTCCTCGATGTCGCTGAGGCGATCCTCGCGGGTCATCCAGCTCGCGCCGACGTGCGTGTCGGCGTGTGTCTTCCCCGGAACGTCCACGTAGAAGCGCGAGAGTGCCTCGGGGGCGACGATCAGCCGATGCGGCGCCTCGAGCGACTCGAAGTGACGGATGAATCGGCCGGCGAGCTGTCCGTAGCCGTGGCAGACGAACCAGAGCTCCCGGATGGACGCACCCGGCTCGCCGACGGTGAAGTAGCGTGCGGTGCGTGAAACGGGGAGATGGTGTTCTCGTCGCATGGGGAAGAGTGGCCGGTTACCGGGAGTGGGTCAACGGGTGGGCTACCGCGGCGCGCGGGTGATGGCGAGACTTCCGCATGCGAATCACCCGCATTTCGCGGCGAAGCTGGCTGCTCGCGCTGTACGTGCTGACGATCGTGATCGTCGCCATCGGCAAGGCGTACGGGCAGCGCGGGCCGGACAACAACTTCCTGATCTTCAGGTGGTCGTTTCTGAATCTGGCGGCGGGCCGCGACATGTACGTCGCGCAGCCGCTGCATCACACGGATATCTACAAGTACAGTCCGAGCTTCGCGGTGCTCTTCGCGCCGTTCGCGCTGATCCCCTTCGCGCTCTCGCTCGCGATCTGGGATGCGCTGAACGCGCTGC
>JBDTYL010000119.1:0-1831 GCA_040005695.1 bacterium
CGCCGACGTCGCCGCGAAGGACACCGCGTGGGGCGGCACGCCACTCGGCTGGGCACACCACTACATCAATGAAGGCGCCGTGAAGCAGTACCACGAGATCGCGGCATATCTGGAGGCTCACGGCAATGCCGCTTAGCCGACGCGCGGCGCTCGAGCGCCTCGGTGCGCTGTTCGTCATGCCACTCGTCCGCTGGCCGCTGCGACTCGCGGATCCGCTGGCCGGCACCATCCTCGACTACCAGGCCGGTCGCGCGCGCGGCGACTGGACCGCCGTCGAAGTGACACGACAGGCACTCGATCGCGCCGCGTCGCTCGGCCGCGCACTCAACGCGATCGACATGCTGTCACCCACCGCGCTCGATGACGCACGCGCCTCGGACCTGCGCCTGCGCCGCGGCGCGCTCATCGGCCCGCTCGACGGCGTCCCCGTTTTCGCCAAGGCGATCTACGACATGCGCGGCTACCCCACCACGGCGTCGAGCGCCGAGTGGGCGCGGCTCTTCCCCGAGTCCGTGGGCGCTGACGCCATCGAGGTCGCCCGCATGCGCGTCGCCGGCGCAGTGGTACTCGGCAAGACCGCCGCCGACGACTTCGCCTATCACGGCAACGGCACCAGCACGCTCACTGGACAGGTTCGCAATCCGTACGACCGCACCGGCACGAAGACACCGGGCGGCTCGAGCGCGGGCTCCGCGGTGAGTGTCGCCTGCGGCATCGCCTTCGCCGCGCTCGGCACCGACGACGGCGGTTCCAACCGCATCCCCGCGCAATTCTGCGGCGTGGTGGGCATGAAGCCCACGTTCGGCCTCGTTCCGCGCACCGGCGTGATTCCCACGTGGCCGTATCTCGACACGCACGGTCCGCTCGCGCGCCACGTTGCCGATGCCGCGCTGCTGCTCGACGCGATCGCCGGACCCGATGCATCGGATGGTCTTGCGCTCACGACGCCATGGAGGCGCAACTCGCTCGCGACGCTGCGCGACGACGCGCTCGCCGGCGCGCGGCTCGGCCTCGTCGATGCACACGTGCCGCGCGCGCAGATGAGTGCGGAATCGCTTGCCGTCTTCGATCGCGCCATCGCCGACATCGTCGCCGCCGGGGGGATCATCGAGCACTTCGAACCGTCTGTCACGCGCGTCAACGTGCGCAGCCTCTTTGCCGAGTCGGCAAAGGCGCGTGGCGACGTCGCGCCGAATCCCGACTCGCCGGCGGCCACGGCGAATGCGCTCTACCGCTACTTCGCCACGCATGGCGGCGATCCGCGTCGCGACGTCGAGCGCGGCCTCGCCGCCTACCGCGCATACTACGATGTGCTGCCGAAGGACTGGAGCGAAATGGAACAGCTCATCGTGCAGCCCTACGAGCAGGACGCTGCGGGCGTCTCCTTCGCGCGTTCGCGTGCGACGGCCATCGAGCAGCTTGCGGAGTCGTTCCGCGCGCAGCGGCTCGACGCGATGGTCTATCCCACGATGCCATTTCCCGCGCCGCGCGCCCAGGATCCGTGGCCCGACGTGCGGACCACGCTCGGCTACGGCAACTGGCTCGGCATACCGGAGGTCTCCGTCCCCACCGGCATCGGCGCCGACGGCATGCCCGCCGGCAACATCTCGTTCGTCGGGCTTCCCGGCAGCGATGCACGGCTGCTCGCGCTCGCGCACTCGTTCGAGCGCCAGTCGAGGCGGTTCGTTGCGCCGCCTGTGTCCTCTTGAGCAACCCCTTGTCATCCTGAACTCAGCCCGTTGTCATCCTGAGCTCAGCCCCTTGTCATCCTGAGCGCAGCCCCTTGTCATCCTGAGCGCAGCCCCTTGTCATCCTGAGCGCAGCCCCTTGT
>JBDTYL010000120.1:0-7823 GCA_040005695.1 bacterium
CGCGAGCGTCGTGAACAGCGAATCGAGCACCCCGGCGTCGAACGCGAAGTCCTCGACGTTCTCCTCCGTCCGGTGCACGGCGCCAAGGTCGGGTTGGATCGAGAGATCGGGATCCTCGTACTCCAGGTCGATCGCCAGCTCGAACTTCTGCGCCACGTAGTACGGGTCCAGCTCGAGTGCGCGCTTCGTCTCGCGCAGCGCGCCTTCGAAGTCGCCCAGGTGCGAGAGCGTGAAGCTCAGGTTGTAGCGCGCCTCCGCGGACTCCGGCTCCGACTGCACCGCCCGCGCGAACGCATTGCGTGCATCCTCGTGGCGCCGCAATTCGGAGAGGACGAGTCCCACGCCGTTCCACGCGGCTGCTTCCTCCGGCGCGCGCTCCAGCACGCCGCGATATGCCTCGAGAGCGAGCTGGAAGCGCTTCCCCTTGCTGAGCAGCAGCGCGAGGTTGAGCCGCGCCTTGTTGAACGACGGCTGGAGTGCGAGCGCCTGCCGAAACGAGTCCACCGCGGCGTCTGTATCGCCGCAGTGGTAGAGGGCGACGCCGAGGTTGTTGTGGGCGAGGGCGTAGGCCGGATCAACTTTCACCGCGCGCTGGTAGCTGTCCTGCGCCTCGGCGAAGAGGCCATCCTGGTGCAGCGCGACCCCGCGCTCGTTCCACAGCTTCGGGCTGATCGGCGCGTCGTCCAGCAGTTCGTCGTACAGCGCGACCGCCGACTTCGGCTCTCGCCGCAGCAGGTGCACCTCGGCCATCGCCTGGAGCACCAGCGGGCGGTCCTCGCCGCGGTCGAGCGCCTTGGCGTACTCGCGCAGCGCCTCACCGTAGTAGCCTTTCTGGCGAAAGGCGAGGCCGAGGTTGAACTGCGCCAGCTGTCCTTCGGGCTGCACCTCCATGGTCGCAGCGCGCACCGAGGCGCGTGGCGTCGTGGGGGTTGCCGTGTCGCGCCGCTGCGAGCGCCGTTCCTCGATCACGAGGTTCGCCTGCGCGCGCGAGAGTGACGGGTTGAGCTGGATGGCGCGACGCGTCACGTCGCGCGCCTCCTCATGCAGCCCGAGGTCACCGAGTACGAAGCCCATGAGGTAATGCGCGTCCGGGTTGTGCGGATTCAGTTCCACCGCGCGGCGCAGCGCAGACAGCGCGCCTTCGCTCACGCCGCGATTGTACAGCACCTCGCCGATGTAGAAGTTGACCACGGAGCTGGACGGATCGAGTGCAAGCGCGCGCTCCAGGTAGCCGAGGGCCTTGTCGAGGTCCCCGTTCGTCCGCTCGGCCAGTCCCAGTTGCACCAGCGCGCCGATGTCGCCCGGATGGTAGCGCAGGAGCTCGGTGAACTCCGCGACGGCGTCCGGGGTCTTCCCCAGCAGCGCGAACGTGCGGCCAAGCTCCCAGCGGGCCTCACGATCATCGGGGTGGGCGCGCAGGCGTTCGGTGAGGTCGCCCACGCGCCGGTCGTAGTATCCGGTGTTGAAGTAGGCGATCTCCAGGTTGCGCTGCGCCACGAGCATCTTCGCGTCCAGCTCCAGCGCGCGCATGAACGCGCTCACCGACTCCTCGTACAACCCCTTGTTGTAGTACAGGACTCCAAGGTTGTTATGGGCGCCCGCGTCGGACGGATCGATGCGGCGGGCAAATGACCGCAGCACGTCACGATCGCGCGTCGAGGGGAGCATCGAGGTCATGACCAGAGGCGCTCGGCGAAGACGGCGGGTCGTCCGGAGCGAACCGCCTGCCCTGCGCGGAGCCGACAGGAAGGAGCTGCGTCGAGCAGATCGTTCGCCAGCGCCTCGGGATCACAGGGTGTCCTCATGCCACGCGTACCGCGCGCAGGATGGCCTGGAGCGACGCCGGGTCGGGCAGGAGCAGGAAGAAGCCGCGCAGCTTCTCCCCCACGTCGTGCATGAAGAACTCGCTCTCCACGCAGAACACGTAGTCCTTGTCCGTGCCGAACTGCAGGTACGCGGTGGTGAGCACCGCCGTGCTCATGTCGATGGCGAGCGACGGCGGCGACGGGAGCAGCATCATCCCCATGAAGTCGCTGAGCGCGTTCATGTACGCGCTGCTCAGGATGTTGCCGGCCTCCTTGATCGCTGACTGCTCCATCTCGCCCAGCTCGGGACTGGATCCGGGCGGCCGGCGCAGCATGAGCTCCGCGAGCCGCACGGCCGTGGGCTTGGGGAACACCAGCAGCGTACGCCCCGTGAGGTCGCCCATCATGTGCATCAGTACCGCCGCCACCGGTTCCTCGGGGGCGGAGATCTGGGGCGGTACGTCCTCCAGGCGCGAGACGTTGATCGTCGGCACGCTGATCATGATGGTGCTGTTGATCATCTGTGAGAGCGCGGTGGCGGCGTGGCCCGCCCCGATGTTCGCGACTTCGCGCAACGCGTCGAGCTGCAGCGCCTTCAGCGAGCGTAGGTCATCCATGTCGGGTTCCGTTTAGAGAAGGCTGCTGACGTCGAGAATCAGCGCCGGGGCACCGTCGCCGAGGATGGTGGCGCCACTGAATAACGAGCGGGCGTCCTGCACACCATCGTACTGCTTTACCACGATTTCCTGCTGTCCAATCAACGCGTCCACCACGAGGGCCGCGCGCCGCTCCGCCAGTTCGACGACGATCACCTGTTCGAGGCCACTTTCGGCAGCCCCCGTAAAGTCGACCAACCCGCGCAGGCGCACCAGCGGCAGTACTTCGTCCCGCAGCATGAGCACGTCCCGCCCCTGCATCGAGCGCTGCACCGCCGGCTGGAGCTCGACCGTCTCGCTCACGTGGGTCATGGGCACCGCGTACACCTCGTCGCCCACGCGCGCGAGCAGGGACCGGACGATCGCGAGCGTCAGCGGGAGGCGCAGCGTCACCGTCGTGCCCTCACCCCGGACGCTCCGGATGTCCACGGAGCCGCCAAGCGCGCGGACCCTGTTGTAGACCGCGTCCACGCCCACGCCGCGTCCGGACAGGTCGGTCACCCGCTCCGCCGTCGAGAAGCCGGCCCGCGCGATGAGTCGCACCAGCTCCTCATCGGAGAGGTCGGTCTTGGCCGCGTCCACGAGGCCACTTTCCTGCGCCCGCGCCAGCACGCGATCCCGGTCGATGCCCTGCCCATCATCGCTCACGCGGATGGCCACGGCAGACCGGTCGCGCAGCGCGCTGAGTGTGAGGCGGCCCGCGGGCGGCTTCCCCTTCGCGACGCGCTCCTCGGGCCGCTCGATGCCGTGGTCGATTGCATTCCGCAGCAGGTGCACGATGGGGTCGCCCACTTCTTCCAGCATCGAGCGATCGAGCTCCACGTCCTTCCCCTCGATGGAGAATTCCACCTGCTTGTCCACCGACCGGGCCGCATCGCGCACGAGTCGCGGAAAGCGGTCGAACACCTGCCACACCGGCACCATGCGGCTGGTCATGATCTCGTCCTGCAGGTCGGCGACGAGTCGCGATGCCTGTGCCACACTCTCCGCGAGCGCCGGATCGTCGCTCGCGCCGGCGAGCTGCACGAGCCGTCCGCGCGTGATCACGAGCTCCCCGATGAGGTTCATCAGGTTGTCGAGCCGGCGCAGGTCGATGCGGACGCTGCGCTGGCGGCGCGCGTCCGGCCGCGCGTCGCCATCCATGGGCAGGGGAACGATTGCCGGCTCGTCCGCGGCTGGCCTGTCGTCGCTGCGGGCCGCTGGCGCCGGCGGGTGGGCGCCCTCGCCGACCGCCACCAGCACCACGTCGCCGGCGGCGCGCAGCACCTCCGCCACGCGCTCCGGCGTTGCGTCGGTGCGCAGCCGGATGGCGAAGTCGTGGTCGAACTCATCCGCCTGCATCGCGGCGAGCGACGGTTCGCACGCAATCACCTCGCCGAGCGGCACGGCGGCCTGCACCACGAGGAACGCCCGCACGCCCTTGAGTGCGGTGCCCGCGGCGAGGCGCACGCGGACGAGAAGTCCGTCGCCCGCCGGCGCGCTGGCGGTCCAGCCGGTCGGCGCCGACACGCGCGCAACGCGCGTGGGCAACGCCGCACCTGGAACGCGTGCCCCCTCGTCACGCAGCCGGCCCACCAGCCCGTCCACGTCGCTGCCATGGGCTCGTCCTTCCACGGCGTCCTCCACCGCGTGCTCCAGCACGTCGGCGGACTCGAAGAGCAACTGCATCAGCGTGGCGTCCACGTGACGCACGCCGCGCCGCACACCGTCGAGCAGCGTCTCGAGTTCGTGCGAGAGTGACGCGACCGCCGAGTAGCCCATCGTGGCACTCATCCCCTTGATCGTGTGCACGGCGCGAAAGATCGCGCCCACGGGTTCCGCACCACCCTCGCCACGCTCCAGCGAGAGCAGCGAGTGGTTGATGGCGGACACGTGCTCGCGACTCTCGGTGAGAAAGAGCTCGGCGTACTGGGCGCTATCCATGGAGAGGGAGCCGGCGGAGCACGTGCCCCGCGGTCACCCCAGCACGCGCTGGACGGCTTCGAGCACGCGGCTCGGCTGGAACGGCTTGACAACGAAGTCCTTGGCGCCCGCCTGGATGGCCTCCACCACGAGTGCCTGCTGACCCATGGCGCTGCACATCAGGACCTTCGCGCCCGGGTCGAACTTGCAGATCTCGCGCACGGCGTCGATCCCGCCCATGTCGGGCATCACGATGTCCATCGTGACGAGGTCGGGACGCAGCTGCTTGTACTTCTCCACGGCCTGCACGCCTGTCTCCGCCTCGCCGACGATCTCGAAGCCCGCCTGCTGCAGGATGTCGCCCACCATCGTCCGCATGAAGATGGCGTCGTCACAGATGAGAACTGTATGACTCACTCGATTGCCCCCCTAGAGCAGGACCTGCGTGACCAGCACGTGAATGTCCACCATGATGACGACGCCGTCGCCCAGGTGGCCGAGCCCTCGAACCAGGCCGTGCGCCTCAACGCCCGCGCCCGCCACCGGTTCCTCCGCGATCGCCTGCACGTCCAGCACCTCGTCCACCGCGACACCGACCACGCGCGTGCCGTGCGTCGCGAGGATGATCGAGCCGTCCTGCACCGGCGCGCGCGTGGGATCCAGCCGCATGCCGAGATCGAGCACGGTGACGATCGTGCCGCGCAGGTTGATCAGGCCCTGGACGTACGGCGGCGCGCCAGGCAGCCGCGTGGCGCGCCGATACGGGATGATCTCCCGGACCGCCCCGATGTCACACCCGTACGCGCGCCCCGCTACCCGGAAGAGTAGCGTCCGCGCAGCCGCGCGCGCTTCAAGTGTCGTCACGGAAGAAGCCAAAATACTCCAGCGGATCGGTGTCGGCAAACGCGACGTCAGGCCCCGCGGCACTCGCGAGCGAACGCACGAGCTCCGGCGGCAATGCGGACTTCAATTCCACCGGCACGCCGGTGACCGGATGCGTGAAGCGCAGCCAGGCCGCGTGCAGGAAGTGTCGTTTCGCGGGCAGGGACAGCAGCTTGCGTCCGCCGCCGCCCCCATACGTGTCGTCCCCCGCCACCGGGTGCCCGATGGACGACAGGTGGACACGAATCTGGTGTGTTCGTCCGGTGTGCAGGTGGGCCCGCAGGAGATCCACGGCGTCGAAGCGCGCGAGGCGCACGAAGTCCGTGCGCGCCGCCCGTCCGGTACTGACGACTGCCATACGCTTTCGGTCTCGCGGGTCCCGCGCGATGGGCTTGTCCACCGAGACGGCGTCCCCATCCAGGTGGCCCCAGCTCAGCGCCGCGTACCGGCGCACGATCTGGCGCCGCGCCATCGCCGCCCCCAGCACGCGGTGCGCACGATCGGTGCGCGCCACGAGGAGGAGGCCGGACGTCTCCTTGTCGAGACGGTGCACGATACCTTCGCGGTCCTCGCCGCCGATTTCCGACAGCGGTCCGCCACGCCCCTTGAGCGCATTGACCAGCGTGCCGGTCCAGTTGCCGGGCGCGGGGTGCACCACCATGCCGGCCGGCTTGTCCACGACCAGGACGTCGGCGTCCTCGTAGGCCACGGTGAGGGGAATGTCCTCCGCCTCCACCGGACGCGCGGTCGGCGGCGCGATCTCGACGGTGACGCGATCGCCCGCAGACGGCCGGTAGCTTGCCCGCTCCGCACCGTCGTTCACCGCCACGCGGCCGTTCGCGATCAGCGTGGCGGCCTGCGTGCGCGAGATGTCGAGGGCGCCGGCCAGGAACAGGTCCAGCCGCGGAGCGTCAGCGGGAGCGACCAGCTCGTGTCGCTGGCCTCCGCTGCCCGCGCTGCTCACACGTCCGTCCCGTCGCGGTGTTCCAGGACGGGACCGGCCCCTTCAGCCGCGACCACCGCCGCGTCCGGGTGCGCGTGCGCGCTCCGCTCCGCCGCCTGGGCCAACCGTTGGTCGCGATCTTCGCGCGACAGCGACCAGGCGAGGATCAGCGCACCCACCGTCACCGCGGAATCCGCCAGGTTGAACGTCCAGAAGCGGACGTCGCCCACGCCGATGTCGATGAAATCCACCACGCCGAGCGGCGAGCGGAACCGGTCGAGCAGGTTGCCGGCCGCGCCGCCCCACGCCAAGGCCAGCGCCACGATGCGCGTCACGTCACCCGCACGTGCACCCGTGCCGGTCATCCGGTACAGGCGCCAGAGCACCACCAGCGCGATCACGGCAAACGCGCCGAAGATGACGCGCGAGTACACGCCCAGCGACATGCTGAACGCCGCACCGGGGTTGTACGCGAGCGTGAAGCGCACGACATCGCCGATCACCTTGTGCGGCACGTAGCGCGGCGGCAGCAGCCGCTCCGCAAGGAGCTTCGACACCAGGTCCGCGACGACCACCGTGGCTGCGGTACCCCAGAAGAGGCGCGCGTGCGGCCGGACGGGAGCAAGTGAGGTTGTCAGACGAGATCTCCGCCGTCGACCGGCGACGGCGCGCCAACGGGTGTCAGCACATGCTGCTCGGATTCCCGCCGAACGGCGGCCCGATCTTCCTGCCAGAGCACCCACGCAAGCAGCATTGCCCCCACGCTCACCGCCATGTCGGCAACGTTGAACGTCGGCCACCGCGCACCGCCCAGCCCCACGTCGAGGAAATCTACCACGCCCATGTCCGAGCGCAGGCGGTCGAGGAGGTTGCCCACGGCGCCGGCACACACGAGCGAGAGCGCCAACACCCGCGGCAGGTCGCCGCGCGCCGTGGCCGCATACAGCCGCGCGAGGATCACGAGCGCCGCGAGGGTGAGCGCCGTGAAGATCCACCGCGACTGTGCACCCAGGTTGAGGCCGAACGCCGCGCCGGGGTTGTACACGAGCGTGAGCCGAAGCCACTCCCCCGCCACCTCGTGCGGAATGCGCTGGGGTGCCAGCAGTCGTTCGGCAAACCCCTTCGTCACCACGTCGAGCGTAGTGACGAAGGCGAGCACCGGCCAGAAGACCGTTGCGTTACTTCGACTTGGCATCTTCCTCGGTCTGCTTGCACTGGATGCAGAAGCGGGCATGGGGCAGCGCATCGAGCCGCTCGAAAGCGATGTCCTGCCCGCAATTCTGGCACTTGCCGAAGGTTTCCGGCGAGCGGTACAGGCGGCGCAGCGCCTCGTCGATGTGCCACAGGAAGCGGCCCTCCTGGGACGCGAACAGGAACGCCTTCTCGCGCTCCATCGCGTCGGTGCCTTGGTCCGCCATGTGGAATGAATAGCTGCTGAGGTCGCCGTCCGATTCCTGGGACGTGGAGCCGAACGCCTCGTCGTAATGCCCCAGCTCCTTGAGGACGCGCTTCCGCTCCTCGAGCAGTCGCTTCTCGAAGTGCTGGAGCTGCTTCTTCGGCATCGGCTTGGACTTGCCGCTCTTTTCGCCCGTTGGCGTGGCCATTATCAGGAAACCCTGGTTAGGGCGATCCGCA
>JBDTYL010000121.1:0-4202 GCA_040005695.1 bacterium
ATGATTGCGTAGGACATGAATGAGGCTCGTGAACGTGTGACGTAGAGCCTAAGAAGTTAAGCGGAGCGGGGTTAGCTGTCAACGGCTCCCGTACCGGCGCAGAGAGGATCCCATGTGACCCCGAGCGTGTGCGACGGGTTGGGCTGTGACACCCCCCTCCTCCAGGCTCGATGCACCTTCGCCGTTCACTGCTGCCGCTCCTGCTCACGCTCGTCAGCTCCCTCGCGGGCGCATCCTGTCGGGCAGCCACGATCGTGGTCTCGCGCGACGGAGCCATCGCGGTCACGCCAACGGCTGAAGGACTTTCCGTGGTGAACCATTCCGCGCAGCCAATCTACCTGATGGTCATCGAGCGGGAGACGACTACGCTCGCCGACTGGATACCCTGCAGGGGAGGACCGACCTGCATCTCGCAGGCGCCCGGTGCCGCGCGGCTGGTTCCATGGAACACCGTATTGGGTTATGCCCCGAACCGGCCGGAGTACGTCGTGTACTGGTGGTCGTCCGCCGCGCTACCGGACGGCTCGCTTTTGCCCGGACCCGTCGAGCGGCTGTCGGTAACGCGATGACCCGGCCGAATCGCCTGCACCTCGCCGGCGGCACTGATGCCGACCGCATTCCGTCCACGCTGGACGCGGACAGTGGAACTCCGAACGTACTGGTGCGCGCCGCACGGGGCGGCGACGTAAGGGCATTCGCGGCGCTGGTGGATGCCTACTATGCCCGGTGCCTGCGCTTCGCGCTGCACATGCTCGCCAGCCGAAGCGACGCCGAGGAGGCCGTGCAGGACACCTTCGTACGCGTCTACAAGGCGCTCCCCCGCTACGAGGAGCGCGAGGCCTTCGAGCCGTGGTTGTTCCGCATCCTCGCCAACCGCTGCCGCACGGCGGGCTCGCGCGAGCGCCGGCACGCGGAGCTGGTCGAGTACGGCGACGTCCCCGAACGTTCCGGCGCTGCCGGGCACGACGAGGCGATCGCGTGGCGGGAGGAGATCGGCCTCGCGCTTTCGGCGCTTCCGGGCGACCAGCGCGAAGCGTTCCTCATGCGGCACGTGGAAGACCTGACCTACGAGGACATGGCCATCGCGACGGGCGCCGGCGTCTCGGCGCTCAAGATGCGCGTGAAGCGGGCCTGCGACTTCCTGCGCCAACGACTGACCGAGGTGGACCGTGGTTGACGAGGACGACGTGCTGCTCGATCGTGTGCTGGCATCGCTCCGTGTCCTGCCCCGCGTGGATGAGGCGGCGATGGCGCTGCTGCTCGTGGCGGTCGCGGCGGAGCGGGAGCGGGACAGGGAACGGTCACGCGCTACGCGTCCGCGGTGGGCTGTGGGCGCTGCTGGTATCGCGGCCGCCGCGGCTATCGTTGCGGCGTTGACGTTCGGGCATGTGCGACGCGAGCGCCCGCCGTCACGCGAAGCCGCGTCGGCCACCGCCGCGCCGACAGCCGCACGACTCGCCACCGATGCAGTGGACGCGGCGATCGCGCCCCGGCCCGTCGAGATCGTGCTGCGTGCACCGGCGGCGACCTCGGTGCGGGTGGTGGGCGACTTCAACGGCTGGGACAAGTCACGCGCCCCAATGACCCGCGACGCCGCGAGTGGCCTGTGGAGCGCGACGCTGTCGGTGCGTCCCGGTCGGCACGTGTATGCGTTCGTGGTGGACGACAGTCTCTGGATGCGCGATCCCCGCGCGCCCGCCGCGAAGGACGAGGATTTCGGGCGCCCGGGATCGGTGCTGCTGGTGGGGCGGCCATGATGATGCCATTGTTGGGCATGACGCGCATCCGCCCCCTGCTGCTCGGTACCGCGCTCGCGATGATCGGCGCAGCGCCCTTGTGCGCGCAGCAGGTGGCCTACGCGGCCGTCGTGGGCGGCGAGATGGACAGCGCCACCCAGGTTGCGGTAACGCGCACGATCGCGCGCGCGCGCGAACTCGGCATCCCGGTCGAGCCGCTCGTGGCCAAGGTGCGCGAGGGACGGCTCAAGCGGGCACCGGGCTCGCGCATCCAGTCCGCAGTGGAGCGGCTGTCGGAACGCCTCGCCGCGGCGCGCGCGGCACTGGGCGACGGGTCGTCGGTGGACGAGGTGATCGCCGGCGCGGACGCCATTGCCGCGGGAGCAGACGCGGCGTCGCTGCGCGCGCTCCGCGCCGCGAGTGCGCGGCCCATCGCCGCACCCATCGGCACGCTGGCGCAGCTGCTTGCGAGCGGCGTGGAGCAGCGAAAGGCGGTGGACATGATCGTCGTGCTCCTGCGGCGCAATGCGGCGCCCGCCCAGGTGCTTGCGCTCGGCAACCTGGTGGAGATGGACGTCTCGTCGGGACTGCGCCCTGATGAATCGGCCGCGTTCAGGCTGCGTGGCATCGAGGGATCGCTCTCCAACGCGGGCGACCTGAACGCGACCGCCTCGCCAAGGGTACCAGCCTCGCCTCCGAGCGGCATGTCCGCACCGAGGCGGCGACCTTAGTGCCGTTACGTGCCCCCCACATCCTCAGCGGCCTGCTCGTCATCCTGATGATGAGCAGGCCGCTCGGCGCACAGCACCCCGTCGTGGAGGCGGGCGTCGTCGCCGCGCGATTCCCGGACGAGGATGCGTCCGCGGTGGGACCCCTGCTGCGCTTCTCCATTGCCGGCGCGCGCGGGCAACTCTTCGGTGCAGCGGAAGGTGCGGCGCTTGGCACTTTTGGCTCGTCGACCGGCTTCGCGAGTGCATCCGGTGGCGTGCGGTCGAGCATCGGTCGCGGGTGGAGCACGGAGCTCGCAGGCGAGTTGGCGGCCGTCGCGGGCAGCAACGATGCGGGTTCCGCGCAGACGGGCATTGCCGGCGCGCGGGCCCTGTGGTCGTCAGGCGCGGCTGGCTCGTGGTTGCGCGCGACCGGCCACGCGTCGCACCGAACGGAAACCGCGTTGTCCGGCGGCGGTGTGGACGCCGGGGCGTGGTGGGGTTCGCCGCGTCTTCAGCTCACGGGCGCGCTGCGGCAGGAATGGACGCGCGCCGAACTGTTCACGGGGCGCTTCCGGACCGGATTCGCTGGTACCGTGCCGGTGCGCTACGCGGAGGCGACGACGGCGCTGCGCGCGGAAGGCGATTACGCTTCGTTCGACGCGGTCGCGGGGGTGCGGCGGGACGTCGACGCGGAGCGCACCTACGAGCCGACGCTCAGCATGGAGACGGCGTGGTGGCCGAGTGGGTCGATGGCCCTGGTGCTCGCGGTGACACGACAACTGCCGGATTGGGTGCGTGGCGGCGACGCGATGAACGCCGTGAGCGTAGGCCTGCGGTTCGGGCAGGCGGCTCCGGTAATCGCGCGCGATGCACGCATGGTCGTCGTGGTGCAGGTCGCCGAGTCGGACGGCGCGCAGCTGCTGCGCGTCTACGCCGCAGGCGCATCGGCGGTGGAGGTGATGGGCGACTTCACCGACTGGCGCGCCCAACCGCTCGCGGCGAAAGGGGCGGCGTTCGAGCACACGGTGACGCTGTCGAGCGGCACGCATCGGGTGCTCGTCCGCGTGGACGGTGGGCCGTGGCGTCCTGCTGCCAACACGCCCGCCGTGGACGATGACCTCGGCGGGCGTGCGGGGTTGCTCGTAATTCCCTAGCTACGCCGTCACGCGACGAAGTACTGCTGCGTCACGTCGCGGCCGGCGCTCTTCACCACGAGCTTGAACTCGTCCGGCCGCAGGAGCGGATCGTCGCGCATCTCGAGGCTGAAGCCCACGGCTTTCTCCAGCTTGCGCATGACGTCCGACTCGTTTTCCATCGCGAACATGGCGACGTCCGGATGCAGCTTCACGAGGAGCGGATCCTTCTTGCCCTCGATGCCGATGCGCTTCACGCTGCGCTCCATGCGCCGCAGGATGGTCTCGGCCGTGAAGACGCGACCGGTGCCGCTGCACGTCGGGCAGGCCTCCGTCACGCTCTGGAGGTGGCTCTGCCGCACGCGCTGGCGGGTCATCTCGATGAGGCCGAGGTCCGACACGGCGAAGGCCTTCGTGCGCGCGCGGTCGCGGCCGAGGTGCTGGCGAAGTTCCTGGAGCACCTTGTCGCGGTTCGTCCTGGTGTCCATGTCGATGAAGTCGCAGACGATGATGCCGCCCATGTCGCGGAGTCGCAGCTGCCGGGCGATTTCGCGCGCGGCCTCCATGTTCGTCTTGAGGCTCGTCTTCTCCGGATCCTTCTTGCCGACGAAGCGGCCGGAGTT
>JBDTYL010000122.1:0-2676 GCA_040005695.1 bacterium
GACGAGTTGCTTGAACGCCGCCTCGTCGATCGTCTCCCCCTCGCGGATGTCGATCGCACGGCGCGTGTTTCCCTCGAGGCTGGCATTGAACAGCTCCCTGGGGTCCGCGAGCGAGGCGCCGCGAGCGAACGTGAGCTTGACGACCTGCTTGTACGATTCGCCGGTGCAGACGATGCCGTCATGCGACCACACGGGCGTGCCCATCCACTTCCACTCCTCCTCGATGTCCGGATCGGCCTCGTGCAGCAGCTGGCGCATGCGTGCGAGCGTCGCTCCCCGCCAGTCGCCGAGCTCCTTGATCCGGGCCGTGATGTTCGCCGACGCGGTCGCCGCGTCCGGACCAGTTGTCTTCGGCATGAGCCTCCCCCGCTCGTGGTCGTCACTGCGCGCTAGACCGCGATGATTTTCGCGCGTGCCTTCGTCTCGCTCTCGATATGGCTGCACATGATGTCGCACAGCTGGAAGACGCTGTGGTCGGAAAGCGCGTAGTACACGAACAACCCTTCCTTGCGCCGTCGTACGAAGCCCATCGTGTTGAGCACCTGCAGGTGCCTGGACACGTTGGCCTGGCCGAGCCCCGTCTTCTCCACCAGGTCGCCGACGGACATCTCGCCTTTGCGGAGGCAGTTCAGGATCGAGAGTCGCGCCGGTTCGGCCAGCGCCTTGAACCGGTCCGCGAGCGCCGCGAGGAGCGCCGGAGTCAGTGAGTGCGGTGGTGGCATCTTCATCGGGAGCGCAGCCCTCGGTCAGCGCGCAGGGTCACTAGGCGGCATCCTCGCCCGCCGCCTTGCCGGAAAACGGCGCGCCGATGAGGGGCGCGAGGAGACACACATTGAATGCCCCTGCCAGCAGGGGCGCCAGTCCGACCACCATCACGACGAGTCCGGTCACGGACTCATGATGCGACCAGCCCCACGCGATCAACACCACGCCCGCAATGATGCGGATCGCCCGGCCTGTGGATGATGCCATGAACTGCGCGAACGCCCTGGATCCGTTGCTCATTCTAGCCCTCGTGGTGAGTTGTGTCGATGTCCCGCCGCCCGTGGGGTGCAGCCGGGGAATCCCGCCGCGCCCAGGACGCGTTCGAGCGGACAGAAGCTGGTGAAGCTCGACTGCAGCAGGTTCACTCCGACGAAGGCCGTGAAGAGATACCAGGCCGGATGCACCCAGTATCCCAACGCCAGCGATGCGAGGATGAAGATGCCGGCAAAGCGGCGGATGATGTTGTCCAGGCACATGAGTGCTCCCCTTGAATGCGTGATTCGAGCCACTACGGTCCATCCACTTCCCGCGCCGCTGTCTGCGTACAGCGTGGGATGCACTAAGCCGCGACGTGATCCGGCCCCGACGCCACGAGCCGAGCTCGCTGGAGGTCGTCGTCCTGCGTATGGGCGGGTTGCGGGACCACGCCCGGCGCGTTCCGCCGAAGCTCCCAGTAGAGAATCGGCACGACCACCATGGTGAGCACCGTGGCGACGATGGCGCCGCTCATCAGGGCGACAGCCAGTCCCTGGAAGATCGGATCGAGCACCATCACGAGCCCGCCCACCACGACCGCCGCGGCGGTGAGCGCGATGGGACGAAAGCGCACGGCGCCCGCCTCGAGCACCGCGTCGCGCAGCGACCGCCCGCGCGCCTCCGCCAGCTGGATGAAGTCCACCAGCAGGATCGAGTTGCGTACGATGATGCCGGCGAGCGCGATCATGCCGATCATCGATGTCGCCGTGAAGAAGGCGCCCGTGATCGCGTGTCCCGGCAGGATGCCGATGAGCGTGAGCGGGATGGGCGCCATGATCACGAGCGGCACCGTGAACGACTGGAACCAGCCCACGACCAGCACGTAGATGAGCAGCAGGACGATGGCGAAGGCGAGACCGAGGTCGCGGAACACCTCGATGGTCACCTGCCACTCGCCGTCCCACTTGATGGCCGTTTCGGCGAGCCGGTCCGGCTGGACCGCATTGTACCGCGCGATGTGCGCACCGTTCACGCGCACCCGGTCAAGCTTCGCGTTCATCGCGATGATCGCATACACGGGCGACTCGATCGCGCCGGCGACGTCACCAGTGACGTAGATGGCGGGGCGCAGGTCCTTTCGCACCCGGCTTCCCTCTCGCGTGCCGGAGATCACGGTGACGAACCGCGCGAGCGGCTGCGGACCGGTCGCCGTCGCGATGGGCAGTGCGAGCAGCGCGTCCACCGACGACCGCTGGTCGAGCGGGAGGCGCGGGACGATCTCGCGGCCCTCGCGCGCCGTCGGCGAGCTCATGATGCCGGTGGGAGCACCGGACAGCGCGAGATAGAGCGTCTGCGTGATCTGCTCCACGCTCGCGCCAGCTTCCGTCGCGCGCACGCGGTCGATGCTGAAGGTGCGCTTCTGCTGCGGCGCCTCGACGGTCCAGTCGATGTCCACCACGCCGGGTGTCGACTCGAACACCTGCTTCACTTGCCGTGCCGCCTCGAGCCGCGTGGAGTCGTCGGCGGCGTAGACTTCCGCAACGAGCGTGGAGAGCACGGGCGGCCCCGGTGGTATCTCCGCCACTTTCGCCGATGCATGGTATCGCGTGGCGATGGAGTCGATGCCGGGGCGCACCGCGACGGCAATGGCGTGACTCTGCCGCGAGCGATCGCCCTTGGCCAGCAGGTTCACCTGCACGTCGCCGACGTTCGGCC
>JBDTYL010000123.1:0-3378 GCA_040005695.1 bacterium
CTGCGCTCAGGATGACAAGAAGGGACTGCGCTCAGGATGACAAGAAGGGACTGCGCTCAGGATGACAACGCTCAGGATGACAGAGGATCACACCGCGTCCGACAACGAGCTGAACGTGAAATCCCGCACCTTGAGCGTGGGCATGTACGTCGCGCCGCCGGCGCCGAGCGCCTCAGAGGCATTGATGCGAATGGATGGGCCGAGCGCCTCGAGGTTGTTCAGGAAGAAGATCGGCGATTCGTTGAAGCGGAAGTTCTTCACCGGGTGCGTGACCTTCCCGTTCTCGATGAGGAACGTGCCGTCGCGCGTGAGGCCCGTGTAGGAGATGGTGCGCGGGTCCGTCGGGCGGATGTACCAGAAGCGCGTGACGAGGATGCCCCGCTCCGTGCTCTTGATCATGTCCGCCGTGGACGTCGTACCGCCAAGCATGCGGAGGGCGCGACCGCCACCACCACCACCACCGAATCCGCCGCCAACGCCGGCGCGCGTCGGCTTCACGCCCTGCTTCTGCGCCCAGAACCGATCGTAGTTCAGGTTCTTCACGATGCCGTTCTCGATCCACACCACCTTCTCGAGCGGCATGCCGTCGCCGTCGAAGCCGCCGTTCGTGCTGGGGCTGTCTTCGGGGTCCGTAAGCAGCGTGACGCGCTCGTCCACCACCTTCATCCCGATCTTGTTGCCGCCGCCCTGCTTCGAGAAGAACGACCGGCCTTCGTCCGCACTGCGCGCCTGCATGGCGCCGGAGATCATCTGCACGAGGTTGCCCACCGCCGTGGGCTCGAGGATGGTCACGTAGCGGCCCGGCTCGACGGCCACGGGGCCGCGGGACTGCCGCGCCTTGTCCGTGGCCACCGCGCCCACGCGCTGCGCGTCGATGTCAGCGAACGTGTCGCCATCGCTGCACGCCCAGCCGCTGCCCGTGCCGTCCGGCGTGCGCACCGTTGCCGTCATGGTCACCACGGCGCTCGAGTCATAGGCGAACAACCCCTTCGAGTTGGCCAGCGCGCTCGCACCGGCGCGGCACTCGATGAAGCCCGTCGCGATCAACCCCGCCGCACGCGCCTGCTCCGTGACCTTCTTTGCCGCCTGGGCGCGCTCGGCCGGCGACGGCAGGCTGATGATGCGCGACTTCGCTGGCGGATATTCCTGTGCGCCTAGTTCCGGCATCCGCTCCGGGTTGGGCGGGACGAGCTTCGCGATGTCCGCCGCCTCCCGCGCGGCTGCCGCGAGCGAGGCTTCGTCGAGCCGGTTCGTCGTCACGCTCGCCGCGCGACCGTTCACGAGCGCGGTGATGGTTACGGACGTATCGCGGTTCTCGCCGCTCGTCGTCACCTGGTTCAGCGCGAAGCGCGTGTCGGCACGTGCGCCGCTGTTGATGCTCACGCGGGTCTCGTCCGCGGGCGAGTTCTTCAACGCGCGCTTCGCGATGTCCTCGGCGTCGGCGCGGGAGAGGATGTCGATGGGAGCGTAGAGGCTCCGGGCAAATGACTCGCTCATGCCTTGCGTCCCGTGTTGATGATGTTGGTCTGCGTGAAGAGCGCGGGCGGGCAGCCGTGGCTCACCGAGTTGCTCTGGCCGGGCTGGCCCTTGGCATCGCCGAAGGCTCCGCCGAGGTGGTAGCTGCGCGGGCCGCCGATCACCTTCATCGAGCCCCAGAACTGCGGCGTCTTGAACTGGTAGGCCACGTCCTTCAGCATGCCGACGATCTTGCCGCCTTTCACCTCGTAGAACACCTGGCCGGCGAACTGGCCGTTGTACCGCTGCTGGTCGATGGAGAACGAGCCGTCGCCCACGATGGCGATGCCCTTGTCCATCTGGGAGATCATGTCCTCCCACATGTAGTCGTTCTTGCCGGGCTGGATGGAGACATTCGGCATCCGCTGGAACTGCACGTCCGCCCAGCTCTGCGCGTACGAGCAGCCGTAGCTCTTCACGGGCTTGCCGACGCGCTTGTAGTAGTCGGCGAGCATCGATGCCTGCTCGCGCGTGGTCTGATAGTCGACGAACACGCCATTCTTGATGATGTCGAATGTCGTCGGCTTCACGGCCTCGTCGTCCCAGCCAATGGCGCCAAGTGACCCGGGCTGATCGCGGTCTCCGACGACGTTCATGATATCGCTGCCGAACTTCAGCTTGCCGAGCACTTTCTCCGGCGGGGCGACGAAGCTCGTGCCCGCATAGTTGGCCTCGAATCCGAGCGCGCGATCGAGCTCCGTGGGGTGCGCGATCGTTTCGTGGCAGGTGAGCCACAGGTTCGAGGGATGCAGGAGCAGGTCGTAGCGGCCCGGCTCGACGGGCTTTGCCGAGAGCTTCTCGACGGCGTCGTTGGCCCAGCGCGTGGCGTTCTCGCCGAGCTTCGCGTCGATCACGTGTTCGTAGCCGAGTCCCATGGGCGCCACCTCGTTGCTCTGGCGCGTCTGGAAGTCGGACCGGTCGTCGGACACCGCGGTGATCGACATCGACGGCGACGTCCGGTAGATCGTCTGCACGATGTACGAGCCGTCGCTCGTCATCAGCGTCTTTTCTTCGCGCAGGAAGAACATGCTCGACTGCACGTTGCGCACGTTCTTCACCTTCGACGCGGCCTCGTTGGCGGCGAGGAGCAGCGCGACCTTCTCGGGGATCGACACCGAGAAGGGATCGATGCGGATGGGGCTCTTCCACTCGCCTACTTGGTTGCCCGGCGTGGGCGCAAGCACCACGGGCTTGAGCTGGCTGGCGCGGTTGGCCTTCGCCTGCTCGAGGGCGAGGCGGGTGACGCCGGCGATGGCGTCCTTCGTGAGGTTGCTCGTGGCCGCGAACCCCCACGCACCGTCCACCAGTGTGCGCACGCCGAGTCCGAAGGTGTCGGTGTCGCCGACGCCGGTGACGATCTTGTCGCGCGTGCCGACGTTCTGCTGCCGGCGCGCCGACACGCGCACGTCGGCGTAGGAGGCACCGCCGGATTTCGCCGTGTCGAGGGCCACCTGCATGAGCGCCTTGATGGCGGGATCGCCGGGCGTGGGCAGGGAGGCGGCGAAGGCATCGCCGGCGGCGAGGATCCGGCTGCCGACGGCCGCCGTTGCGGCGGCGGCGGCAGAGGTTTTCAGAAAGGTGCGTCGCGACTGGGTCACTGGCTTCTTCTGAGGAGGGGAGGAGGGGACGGACTGTCCAATATACGGCTGGAGGGGGCGGTCCGTTCGACGCGTCTTCCGCCGGCTGGCGATGGCCGTATGCGGTGAAGACTCCCGTGGCCGGTGGCTTGTCGACTCCGCCACGGAGGACGCGGGTTGTCACGCACGCGCAGCAGCGCTCGGGATTCTATCCCGTCACGTCCTGGCAGCTTCATGCCGTCCTCCGTGATCCTCTGTGTCCTCCGTGGTAAAAGCCCGTTGCGCC
>JBDTYL010000124.1:0-7493 GCA_040005695.1 bacterium
GGATCGGGAGCGGGGTGTGGTTCATCCTGCGCGGTGCGCGCCGCGTCGGCGCGATGGTGGTCAACGCGCCGCCGGAGGAATCCGCACTTGAGCGCGTCGCACCGGAGTTGCTTGCGCCGCGCCTCGCCGGTGTCCGCGCGCACGCCACGCGCCGCACCCGCGCCTGGGTTCGCGATGCGTACGCCGCGGGCACGCGCCGGCCCGCCCTCACGCCACTGCTCGTGCTCGCGCTGCTGCTCCTCGCCGTCGAAGCCATCGCCGTTCGTACCACCCGCACCAACGCTGCCTAAGTGTCGTTACCGAGTCTGCTCGATGCACTGGAACGCCTGCCGGCGTTCGCCCGCGTCTTCAACACCCTGCCAGAGCCTGCCCGCAGCCTGCGCGTTGCCGGACTGCCTGGTTCCGCAGACGCCGCGCTCGTTGCGGCACTCGCGCGCCGCCTGCCCACGCGCTTCCTCGTCGTCGCTGCCGACGGCCTGCCACAGGCCGAGCGACTATTGTCGGATCTGCACACGCTGCTCGATGAGGCGCCGGTGGCGCTCTATCCGCCGCGCGAGGGCTTCGGCGAAGTCGAACCGCACGTCGAGGTCGCGGGCGAGCGCGTCGAGACCCTCGAGCGACTGAGCCGCGGGGAGATCCGGATCCTCCTCACCACGCCGCGCGCACTGATGGAGCGCACGCGCCTGCCGGGCGCGCTCGCCGACCTCCGCATCGAGCTGCGCAAGGGCGACGTGCGCAAGCCGCGCGAGCTCGCCGAGCACCTCGAGCGCATCGGCTTCGAGCGGGTGCCGATGGTGGAGGACGTCGCGCAGTTCTCGCTGCGCGGCGGCATCCTCGACGTCTACTCGTTCGGCATGACGAATCCCGTGCGCATGGAATTCTGGGGCGACTTGATCGAGGACCTGCGCCATTTCGAGCTCTCGTCGCAGCGCTCGACGCGCGCCGTGGACCTCGCCGTCGTGCTGCCAGTGGACGGACAGGTGAAGGAAGAGGCGACCAACGGCGAGCGTCTCGCCGTCTCGGCGCTCTTTCCCCCGGATACGCTCGTTGTGTATCCCGTGGGCAGCCATCTCGCGCCGGAGTTCCGCCGCACGTGGGACGAGGCGCAGCACCACATCGACCTCGCCCGCCGTCGCGGCGAGGACGCCGACGCCCGCGAGGAACTGTTCGAGTCGCCCGAGCAGGCTGACCGCACCATGGCGACGTTCGGCGCGCTGCGGCTCGTCGATCCCAGCGCGGAGACGCCGGACGTGGTGTTCCCGCTCACGGCACCAGAGCCCATCGACCGCGACATCAAGCGCCTGCGCCGGCTCGTGCGTGATGGCGTGCCCACGGTCATCCTTTGCGACAACGAGGGCCAGTGCGAGCGCCTGGACGAGCTGCTGAACGAGGACACGCGCGATGCATCACCGGCGGCGCTCGTCGTCGGGGCGCTCGGCGGCGGCTGGGTGCTGCCCGTGGGCGACCGCGAGAAGGGCATGCGCGTCCTCACGGACCACGAGATCTTCCGGCGCGAGCGTCGGGTGCGGCGCGCGCGGCGCTACGTCAGCGGCGGCGTGGATTCGCTCGCCCTCAAGCTCGGCGACTTCGTCGTGCACCTCGAGCATGGCGTCGGCATCTACCGCGGCATCGAGACGATCTTCGTGGGCCAGAGCACCATCGAGGTCGCCGTGATCGAGTACGAGGGCGGTGACCGGCTCAACGTCCCGCTCTACCGCATCGACCAGATCGAGCGCTACCGGTCCGCGGACGACGTGAACGACGATGCGCCCGCGCCGCGCCTCCACAAGCTCGGCGGCAAGCGCTGGGGACAGCAGCGCGACCGGACACGAGCCGCCATCCAGGAGATGACGCTCGAGTTGCTCGACCTCTATGCGCGCCGCAAGGTGGCCTCGCGGCCGCCGCACGTGCCCGACACCGCGTGGCAGCGGCAGCTCGAGAGCAGCTTCCTGTTCGAGGATACGCCGGACCAGCGCAAGGCCACCACAGACGTGAAGACCGACATGGAGAGTACGCGCCCCATGGACCGGCTCCTCGTGGGCGACGTGGGCTACGGCAAGACGGAGATCGCCGTGCGCGCCGCGTTCAAGGCCGTGCAGAGCGGCCGGCAGGTCGCCGTGCTCGTCCCCACGACCATCCTCGCCGACCAGCACCACCGCACCTTCCAGGAACGGCTCGCCGACTTCCCCATCAAGGTCGCCGTGATGAGCCGCTTCCAGTCGCCGAAGGAGCAGGCCGCGACGCTCGTCGAGCTCGCGGAGAAGAAGGTGGACATCGTCATCGGCACGCACCGGCTCCTGAGTCCCGATGTCGTCTTCAATGACCTCGGCGTCATCATCGTGGACGAGGAGCACCGCTTCGGGGTGAAGCACAAGGAGCGGCTCAAGCAGCTGAAGCTCGAGACGGACGTGCTCACGCTCACCGCGACGCCCATCCCGCGCACGCTCCACCTCTCGCTCGCCGGCCTGCGCGACATGACGCTCATGCAGACGCCGCCGCGCGACCGCTCGCCGGTGCTCACCTTCGTGGAACCCATCGACGACGGCTTGCTCGACGAGGGCATCTCGCGCGAGCTCGACCGGGGTGGCCAGGTGTTCTTCGTGCACAACCGCATCGACACCATCGTCGCGCACGCCGACATGGTCCGGCGCATCGTGCCGCGCGCGCGCGTCGCGGTGGCGCACGGGCAGATGAAGGAGCATGACCTCGAGGAGATCATGCGCAAGTTCGTCGAAGGCGAGCTGGACGTGCTGGTGTCCACGCTCATTGTCGAAAGTGGCCTCGACGTGCCGAACGCGAACACCATGTTCGTGAACCGCGCCGATCACCTCGGCCTCGCCCAGCTCTACCAGTTGCGCGGCCGCGTCGGCCGGTCGCATCGCCGTGCCTACTGCTACCTCCTGGTGCCGGACAGCGTGGATCCCGAGGCCGAGCGTCGCCTCCAGGTGCTGGAGCACCACACGGAGCTCGGCGCGGGCTACAAGATCGCGCTCAAGGACATGGAGATGCGCGGTGCCGGCAACCTGCTCGGCGCCGAGCAGTCGGGGTACGTCCACGCCGTGGGCTTCGACCTCTACCTGCGCATGCTCGACGAGACGGTGAACCGCCTCATGCGCGGTGACGCCGCGCCGAAGAGCCGGCCGGCCGACGTGTCCATGGACGTGCCGGCCTACCTGCCGGACGACTACATCGAGGCCCAGGACGCCAAGCTCGATGTCTACAAACGGCTGGCCCGCTTCGAGACGCCCGAGGAAATCGAGGCGTTGCGCGCCGAGTTGCGCGACCGCTTCGGCGCGATCCCCGCGCCCGCGGAGGCCATGCTCGCGATGGCGCTCCTGCGCGTGACCGGGGGTATCCTGGGCATCGAAGGCATCCTTGTGCGCGGAGAGGAAGCCCGTATTACCTTTAGGGATTCTGCGGTTCCACGCATGAAAGGGCTGTCCGCAGCGTTCCACGAAGTCCAGTTTCAGGCGGAAGTGCGACGCGCGCACCCGCTTTCGCTCAAGCTCACGCGGCTCGGGGGCGCCCAGCTCCTCGAAGGGCTCGTGCGCGCATTGCGTGCGGTGGTTTGACGCCCGCTTCATCCTTCCCGACGACAGCTTCGCTCATGAAACGCACATCGCTCCTCGTCCTGGCCCTCAGTGGGACGACCCTTGCCGCATGCAGTGGTCTCGGCGAGGCCTTCTCCGCTCACACCGACGTCGTCGCCACCGCCGGATCGCAGCAGCTCACCGTCACGCGCCTCGGCGACCTGCTCGGCCACGCGAAGATGCAGATCCCGCTCAACAAGGACGTCGCGCTGCTCGTGTCGCGCGATCTCTGGGTGCCCTACCAGCTGCTCGGCCTTGCCGCGGCGCGCGGCGACTCGCTCACCGACACCAAGGCAATCGACCTCGCGGCCGCCGCGATGCTGGAGAACGCGAAGCTCGGCCGGTTCATGGAGTCGGTCGCCTCGCGATTCCCCGTCGAGGCGGGCTCGGAGCAGTCGTACAACGACGCGAAGGGCGGCCTCTACTCGGCCCGCCACATCCTGTTCCTCCTCTCGCCCGATGCCCCACCGGCCGTGAAGGACTCCGTCAGGAAGCTCGCCGAGAGCGTCGTCGGGAAGGTCACCGACGCGAACTTCCCCGAGATGGCGAAGAAGTACAGCGGCGACAACACCAAGGAGAAGGGCGGCGATCTCGGCGTCTTTCCCGTCGGCATGATGGTCAAGCCCTTCGGCGACGCACTCGCGAAGCTGAAGCCCGGCCAGATCTCGCCGCTCGTGCAGTCGCAGTTCGGCTACCACATCATCCAGCGCAATACCTGGGATCACGCGAAGACGGAGTACGTCGCGCAGTCCGGTGGCCGCGGCCGCCAGGTGGCCGAGAGCACCTACATCGCGCAGGTCCAGTCGGGCGCGGGCATCAAGCTCGAGCCGGATGCCGCCGCCACGATGAAGGACGTCGCCAAGGACCCCGTGTCCGCGCGCCAGAACAAGAAGGTGCTCGCCACCTACAAGGGCGGTGAGCTCACCGGCGGCCGTATCGCGCTGGTGCTGCTGGCGTCGCCGCAGAGTGGCCGCCTCCTGCAGCAGATCCAGGGTGCGCCCGACTCGCTCGTCCGTCAGTACATCACCAACATGACGCAGCGCGAAGTCCTCCTGAAGCGCGCCGACAGCGCCAAGGTGGACGTGACGCCCGAGGAGCTGGCCGGCCTGCATCGCGACTTCCTCCAGGCGGTGGTGCAGACCTGGGCTGCGCTCGGCGTGGACCCGAAGTCGCTCGCCGACAGCGGCAAGACGCAGTCGGATCGCGAGAAGATTGCCGCGGCGCGCGTCGAGAAGTTCCTCGATCGCGTGATGGCGGGTGAGATCCAGCCGCTGCCCATCCCGTCGCCGCTGCAGATCGTGCTCATGGACAAGTTCAAGGCGAAGGTCAACCCGGCCGGCATCGATCGCGCCCTCGAGCGCGCCGGCAAGCTTCGCGCGACGGCCGACTCGACGCGGGCGTCCACGCAGCCCCGTTCGGAAGTCCCGTTGCCCGGTGCACCGGCACCGATGCCGAACGCCGTGCCGCAGCCCCAGAAGCCGTAGTTGTCGGCGGGTGGGGCAATCCCACCCGCCCCCTTGATGCGGCCCGGACCTTCATGGCCGGGCCGCGGGTATTTAGAGGTCATGCGCCTTTCATACGCTCTCGTTGCCGCGGCCCTCGCCGCTCCCGCCCTCTCCGCGCAGGTCCCCGCGACCGCGCCCGTGCCGGCCATGCAGACCGGCGCCCCCATCAAGCTCCCGCTCGATCGGGTCGTTGCCGTCGTCGGCGATGTCGTGATCACCCAGTCGAACCTGCAGGAGCGGATGATCCAGAAGCGCGCGGAAGGCGTACCCATTCCGGTGGACAGCGCCGGGTTCCACGCCTTCGCGCGCGGTGTCGCCAACGAGCTCGTGGACGAGGAGCTGCTGCTGCAGAAGGGCAAGGAGCTGAAGGTCGAGGTGCCCGAGGCCGACGTGAACAACACGGTGGACAAGCAGTACAAGGACGTGCGCAAGAAATTCGGCAGCGATGCCGAGTTCCGCTCCGAGCTGTCCAAGGCCGGCTACGGCACGCCCGAGGAGTACAAGAAGTTCGTGGCCGACGGCATCCGTCGCTCCGAGACCATCACCCGCACCGTGCGCAAGCTGCGCGAGGACGGGAAGGTGACGCAGGCCAACGTCACGGATGCCGAGGTCGCCGAGGCCTACGAGCGGAACAAGGCGACGATGCCCCGGCGCGAGCCGGCGGTGACATGGCGCCAGATCATCATCACGCCGAAGCCCTCTCCCGCCGCGCGCGAGTTCGCCCGCGTGAAGGCCGAGTCGCTGCTCGCGGAGATCAAGGCGGGCGCGGACTTCGAGAAGATCGCGAAGCGCGAGTCAATGGATCCCGCCAGCAAGGACAACGGAGGGGACCTCGGCTGGAATCGCCGCGGCAAGATGGTGCCGGTGTTCGACCGCTGGATGTTCGCGCTCGCTCCCGGCGTCCTCAGCCCGGTCGTCGAGTCGCCGTTCGGCTTCCACATCATTCGCGTGGATCGCGCACAGCCGGCCGAGGTGAAGGCGCGGCACATCCTCATCTCGCCGAAGATCGATTCGGTCGACGTCGCGCGCGCGAAGCTCGAAGCCGACAGCGTCGTGGCGGGGCTCAAGGCCGGCGTCTCCTTCGACTCGCTGGCGAAGAAGCACCACGACTTCGCGAGCGGCGAGGAAACCACCCTTCTCACGCCGTTCCCGCGCGCCCAGCTCCCGCCGGCCTACCAGCAGGCATTCGCGGACCGGAGTGCCAAGGACATCGTGGAGTTCCCCATCGCGGGCAACGCCAACGTGCCCACGAAGTACGTCGTCGCGCAGCTCGCGTCGGTGGAGCAGGGGGGCGAAATGACGCTCGGTGAGGTGAAGGAGCGCTTTCGTGCCCGGCTGGCGGAGGAGGGCGGCGTGAAGCGCCTGATGGAGTCGCTGCGCAAGGCGACCTACGTCACCATCAATGCCGACGCGCTCAACATGATGCCGCCCGCGGCAGCCGGGGCGGCCGCACGCTGAACGGACGCGCGCCCTGATGCGCGCCCGCGTGCGGCTCGCGGTCACGCTCGGTGACCCGCGCGGTATCGGCCCCGAGATCGTCGAGGCAGCGGTCCGTGACGCGCGCGTGCGTGCGGCGGCCGACCTGCTCGTCATCGGCCCGCGCGGAACGGCGGTCCCAGTGGGAACCGCGGTTGGGGACTGGCACTCGAGGGACGGCGCCGCAGGGGCAGGACGCCTCGCCGGGCTCGCCGTGGATCAGGCCATCGCGCTGGCCACCCAGGGCGAGGTGGATGGCATCGTCACCGCCCCGCTCGACAAGCACGCGCTGCTCGAGGGCGGCTACGACTTTCCGGGTCACACCGAGTTGCTGGCGGCGCGCACCGGCTCTCCGGTAGCCATGATGCTCGCCGCCGTGCGCCCTGCGCCCGGGACAACGAATCCGCTGCGCGTGGTGCTCGCGACGACGCACATCCCGCTCCGCGACGTGCCCGATGCGCTCACGACGGAGGCCATCGCGACGGCCGCCCGCGTGACCCGCGAGGGACTGCGCACGTGGTTCAGCATTCCCGAACCGCGCATCGCCCTGTGCGCGCTCAACCCGCATGCGGGCGATGGCGGCCGCTTCGGCCGCGAGGACGACGAGCGGCTGGCACCGGCCGCACGAGCGTCCGGGCTGCTCGGGCCCTTTCCCGCCGACACCGTGTTCGTGCGCGCCATGCGCGGCGCCTTCGATGCCGTGATCGCGCCGTATCACGACGTCGGCATGACGGCCATCAAGGTGGCGTCCTTCGGCTCGGCGGTGAACGTCACGCTCGGGCTGCCATTTCCGCGCACGTCGCCCGACCATGGCACCGCCCTCGACATCGCCGGCCAGGGCATCGCGGACGCGTCGAGCATGATCGAAGCCATCCTGCTCTGCGCCGACATCGCCCGGCGCACGCGCGCGCGACCGGCCTAG
>JBDTYL010000125.1:0-15578 GCA_040005695.1 bacterium
CCGGCCGGGGAAAGCACGGGAGCGGCATGAGTCGGGCGACGTGCTCCGGTGGGGTGCACGCGCGCTCGGCTCGTGTCGTTTCCGTGTGCGTGGGCGGGACGATGTCGCCGGCCCGCCGGGGTCACCAGCCGCCGCCGTCGGGCAGCCACGGAGCGAGTTCCTCGCGCAACTGCCGCAGCGCGCGGCCCATGCGCGCCTCCACACTCTTGACCGAGATGCCGAGCAGCTCGGCGATCTCGTTGTACGTGAGGCCACGCGTGCGGTTCATCTCGAACACCTCGCGTTGCGGCTCCGACAGGCTCGCCATCGCACGCGCCACTGCCAGCTCGAGCTCGCTCGTGATGGCCTGCGCGTCTGCCGGTGGCGACTCGGACGGTCCGCGCACATACACTTCACCGCGCTGGGCCGTGCGGGCCTGGCGGATCCGGTTCAGTGCCCGGTTGCGCGTGGCGGAGTGCAGGTAGGCGCGCACCGGACCAGTGAGCGAGAGGGTTGCGCGCCGGCGCCACAGCTCCAGCATCACGTCCTGCGCGATCTCCTCGGCCAGCGCCCGTTCGCCGAGCAGGCGCGTGGCGCTCACGACGAGCCCAGGATAGTGCTCCCGAAAGATCGCCGCGTAGGCATCGTCGTCGCCCTCACGCAGGCGGGCTAGGAGTTCCGGTTCGTCCACGTAGGCTGTATCGTTGGTCAGCGATGCCGGCTCGGAGGGCAATGTAACGCGCGGCAGCGGATGTCGTGCGTGCATGGCGGCGGCATGTGGTACGTGCATGGGGTATTCCCAGACATCGGTGTCCCAGTAGCATGAGCGATCAGTCTCCCATGCCAGACCACCCGGCGAGCCCCGATTGGGACACACTCGCGCGCTTCATTGCGGGCGAGTGCACGCCCGAGGAGAGCAGGGAGCTGGAGCGTCGGCTGGAGTCGGATCCTGCGCAGGCTGCGCTGCTCCATGCGCTCGACGCCGTGGTGCGCGCGGCGGACCCCGAACCTCCCACACACGCGGAAGTGGAGTCGGCACTCGCCGCCGTTCTCGTGCGGCGCGGCGCGGCACGGGACGAGGCGCCGCCACGTCGCGGCACGGTGGTATCGCTCGATGCCTACCGCTCCCGCTGGCGGGACGCCCGCCTCGCGGCGGCCGCGGCGGTACTGGTCGTGGTAGGCGCTGGTCTCGTCTGGCGCACGGCGCTCTCGCCGCGCTCCGGCGGGCTGGCCGCCGGCACCCCGATGCGCTACGCCACCGCCATTGGCGTGATGGATTCGCTGCAGCTTCCCGACGGGACGCGTGTGTTGCTCGGGCCCGGCAGCGTGATCGAACTCGCGCGGGATTTCGGCTCGCTCACTCGCGAGCTGACCCTCGCGGGCGAGGCGCGGTTCGCTGTCGTGCATGACGCCGCGCATCCCTTCACCGTGCATACGAAGCTCGCGAGCTTCCGCGACGTGGGAACCGTGTTCTCCGTGCACAGCGACGAAGCGGACGGTGCGCGCATCGTGGTGAGCGAGGGCTCCGTCTCGGTCCGCGGCGCGCCGGGCTCGGCGGCCTCGCTCCTCGCCGCCGGCGACCGGGGCACCATCGCGCCGAGCGGTGTGATGCGCGTCGAGCACGCGGGCGCCACGAGCGACGATCTGGCATGGACGGCGGGACGCCTGGTGTTCCGCGATGCGTCCGTCGCGCAAGTGACGGCGGATGTCCGCCGCTGGTACGGCATCGAGTTGCGGGTGGACCCGGCGCTCGCCGGCCGTCGGCTCAGCACCACGTTCACTCGCGCTGACGCCGCGCTTGATGTCGGCCGGACGGTCGCGGCCGCGCTCGGTGGTGGACTGCGCGAGGAGGGCGGCGTGCTTCACATCGTCTCGCCGCCGGCGGCGCCTCCGGCGCGGTGATGGCGAGGGCACGGCGCGCCAGGTATCGTTGCGGATACCTGATGCGGAACGCCCTGTCTCTCCGCCGCGCGTGCGGCATCGTCTTCCTGTTCCTGCTCGTCCATCCCCGCGCGGTGCGCGCGCAGCGTGCCTGCGACGCCGCCGTGGTTCCGGTCCCGCGCGAGGGCTGGCAGGCGCCACTGAACGACCGCGTGAGGCTCAACGCGCGCGACGTCTCCCTGCGCGAGGCGCTCGATCGCCTTGCGGCCGTCTCCGACGTGCAACTGGCGTATTCCGTTGACGTCCTTCCCGTGGACAAGCGGATCTGCGTGGACGCCGACGGCCAGCCGCTGGGCGCCGTGCTCGGCGCGCTGCTGCGCGGCACGGGCGTGCAGGTGCTCGTCGTCGCCGGCCGCGTCGTCCTGTCGCCCGGTGCAGTGTCCGTCACGTCGGCCGACGCGGTGTCGCACTCGGTGAGCGTGCTGGAGCGCGTGGTGGTGACGGGCAACGCCATGCCGTCGCCGAGGCGTCCGCTCGTCATCGGCATGGAGGTGATCGACGGCGACAGGATCCGCCGCGAGTCATTCGGGTCGCTGGCCGAGATGCTCGACGCCTCCGTGCCCGGCGTGTGGTCGTGGACGCCGTCGCCGTCGGCCCTCGTGTCGCAGTACGGCGGCATCCGCGGCGCGAGTTCGTTCGGCTCCAGTGCGCCGAAGATCTACATCGACGGCGTCGAGGTGGCGAACCCGCTGCTGCTTACCCAGCTCGATGCCGACGTCGTCGAGCGCATCGAGGTGATCCGCGGGCCACAGGGTTCGGCGCTGTACGGCTCCGATGCCATCAGTGGCGTGATCAACGTGCTCACGCGGCACGACGGTGGCGCGCTCGCGGCGCCACTCGTTCAGCTTCGCAGCGTGGAGGGAGCCGCGGCAAGCGCGTATGCCCCGGGCCTCGTTCCCACGCACGAGCAGCGGCTCACCGTACGCGCCGGCTCGAACGTTCGCTCCGCCGGCCTCGCCGCAACGTTTGGCCAGACAGGGTCGCTCTTCCCTTCGTCGAACAGTCGGCAGCTCGCCCTCACCGGCGACGGGCGGCTCGTGCTCGCGCGGCAGACGCTCACCATGTCCGCACGCGTGTTCGACAAGAGCGCCGGCACGGGACGCAATCCGCTCATCCCGGTGTCCACGGCCACGTCCGCCGACACCGATCACGCTGTGACGGCCGCGTCCGCGACCAGTCCGACGCAGTCAGTCCGGGAGTACACACTCGCCACCAGCGCCACGATGGCCACGGAGGGACGCTGGAGCCACATGCTGCTGGCCGGCATCGATGGCTACTCTCTCCGGAACGTCGCGGACGCGACGAACCCGGTGCCGACGTCGCTCGACTCGGCACTCCGCGCATCACGCGGCAACGGCGATCGCATCACGATTCGCGAAAGCAGTGTCGCGCGATTCGGCGTCGACGGCGGCATGCAGGGCACGCTCACCATGGGCATCGAACAATCGGTGCTGCGGCAGGCGACGACCGTCACGTCGCAAGTGCCCGGACCGTCCGGGCAGCGGTACTACACGGCGGTGGACCGGCTGGCCGAGACGTGGAATCACAACACGGGGCTGCTATCGCAGGTCAACACCTCGTGGGACGATGCCCTCTTCGTGACCGGCGGCCTGCGCGTCGAGCGCAACGACGCCTTCTCGGGGAGTGATCGCTACCCGCTCCTCCCCATGCTGGGAGTGGCCGTCGTGCGCGACGTCGGGAAGGCCCAGCTCAAGTGGCGTGCAGCGTACGGCAAGGGCATCCGGCCACCGCAGACGCCCGCGCGGAGCGCCGCGTCCGGCTACTCGAACAACCTGGGGTACTCGAACAATCCCGGTAATGGCGGCTTGGGAAGTGTCCTGCCCGCACTGGACCCCGAGGTACAGGCCGGCTACGAGGGCGGCGTGGAACTCTACGTCGGCCGCGCGTTCTCGATGCAGCTCACGCGCTTCGACCAACGGGTCACGGGGCTGATCCAGAACGTGTCCGTCGCCATCGACACGTTGATCCGCGACGGCAGGCTCGAACGGCGCGTGCGCTACCAGCTCCAGAACGTCGGCGAGATCACGAACACGGGCTGGGAGCTCCAGGGTAGCGCGACGCGTGGGCCGTTCACCCTCGCGAGCGCGCTCAGCGCGGTGGACAGCCGCGTGCGCACACTCGCCGTCGGTTACCTCGGCGACTTGCGCCCCGGCGACCGGATGCTCGCCGTGCCCGCACGCACCGGCAGCGTGACCGTGACGTACTTCGGTGGCTCGTGGTTCACGACGCTCGGCGCCACGCGCGCGACCGACTGGATCAACTATGATCGCGTGAGCCTCGCCAACTGGTACCTCTCGAACAACGCCAATCCGCTGCGCGAGCCGACCGGCGCACGGCTGCGGACGTACTGGCAGCGGTACGATGGGCAGACGCATCTGCGACTCACGGCGTCGCGCGACCTCAATCGCGGCGTCGCGTTGCTTGTCATCGGCGAGAACCTCCTCGGCGGCCAGCTCGGCGAGCCGGACAACGTGACCATCCGCCCCGGTCGGACGGTGACCGCCGGCCTGCGCGCCTCGTTCTAGCCTCCTTTGTCATCGTGAGCGCAGCCCTGTCATCCTGAGGCGGAGCGTGTTGTCATCCTGAGCGGAGCGTGTTGTCATCCTGAGCGGAGCGTGTTGTCATCCTGAGCGGAGCGAAGGATCTGCTCGTGCTGAGGAACGGGTGAAACGCAACCTCCCCCGACCCCGTAGTTTGCAAGGCGCACCGCCCGGCGCATATTCGTGGTGACCCCGCTCCCCCCGCCCTCGATGCAAGCCGCTCCTGAACTTCCGGCGCCTCCGCAGCCTCCCGCGACCGGTCAGGTTGTTATCCGGCCGGGCGTCGACGCGCCGCAGGCGGTCTACCGCGCATTCAACGAGCAGCGCAAGGAACTCGCGAACCAGCTCGAGAACCTCGAGGAGAAGCACCGCGAGCTCGCGCGACAGCTGGCGGATCCCGGTACGGACAAGTCCATCCGGGCGGGCCTGGAGGTGCGGGTCGCCGAGCTCGACAAGCGCATCTCGGATGTGGACAGGCAACTCGCGACCGCCGACCAGGCCGTGGCGAAGGCGGCGTCGGTGCCCGGCGCAGTGGTCGAGCCTCCGCCCATCGAGCACTCCGGACCGCCGCCCGAAGTCTTCGTCCTCAGCGGCATGTTCATCGTCGCCGTCTTCCTGCCGCTCTCCATCGCGTTCGCGCGACGCATCTGGAAGCGCGGGTCGGATGCCGTTCTCGCCGTTCCAAGGGAGCTCTCTGATCGACTCGATCGCCTCGATCACTCCGTGGATTCCATCGCCATCGAGGTCGAGCGCATCGGGGAAGGCCAACGGTTCATGACCCGGGTCATGTCGGACAGCGGACGCGCTCTCGGCGCAGGACCCGCACAGCCCATCGAGGCGGCCGTGCGCGGCGACAAAGCCGGCCTGTCGCGGGAACGCGAGCGCGGCTGAGTCGCGCACCCCGGCGCGCCATTGCCGATCGTGCCGCGGCCGGTACGTTGTCGCCATGATCGCACCACGCACCTCCACGGCGCACGCGCCCGTCGCACTGTCGGCGCGCGGAGTGACGTGCCGCTTCGCGGACCACGTCGCGCTGCGTAACGTCTCCCTCGACGTGGCCGCGGGCGCCACGGTCGCCCTCGTGGGTGAGAGCGGCTCCGGCAAGACGACAATGCTGCGGTGCTTCAACCGCATGATCACCCCCGACGAGGGCGTGATCACCTTCGCGGGCGTCGACGTGCGCGCCGATCTCGCCGAGCTGCTGCGGCGTCGCGTCGGCTACGTGCCGCAGCATGGCGGCCTGCTGCCGCACTGGCGCGTGCTGCGCAACGTCGCCCTTGTGCCCATGCTGCTTGGCGAACCGTCGCCGGATGACGCAGCGGTGGCGGCGCTCGAGCTCGTTGGATTGCCGCCGGCGACGTTCGGCCACCGTTTTCCGCACGAGCTGTCGGGCGGCCAGCGCCAGCGCGTGGCCCTCGCGAGGGCGCTCGCCGCGCGGCCCGGCGTCATCCTGCTCGACGAGCCGTTCGGCGCGCTCGACGCCATCACCCGTGCCGAGGTACAGGGCGCATTCGCGACGTTGCGTTCCGCACTCGGCGTCTCTACGCTGCTCGTCACGCACGACCTCGCCGAGGCCGCACGGCTCGCCGACGAGATCGTCGTGCTGCGCGCCGGCCAGGTGGAACAGCGCGGGACGCTGGCGGACCTGCAGCAGCGGCCGGCGACGGACTATGTCGCGATGCTCGTGAGCCGCGCCATCGCTGCCGCGTCCGCGCTCGCACCGCGCTGATGATGTCGCTGCCTCGCGCCGCGTTGCTGGCCGTCGCCCTGCTCGCGCCGCGTGCCTCGCTCCACGCACAGTCGGCGGGAATGCGATCGTCGCGCCCAATCGTCGTCGCCTCCAAGCCGTTCGGCGAGTCGTACCTGCTGTGCGAGATGTTCGCCCAGCTGCTCGAGTCGCGCGGCATCGCGGTGGATCGACGACCGGGCCTCGGCGCCACCGAACTCGCTTTCGGTGCGCTTCGGCGCGACGCGATCGACGTCTATCCGGAGTACACGGGCACCGGCCTCGTCGCCGTGCTGCATGATACGCTCACGGATTCACTCGCTGCCGATCCCCGCCGCGTCTTCGACCAGGTGTCGCGCCAGTCGGCCGAGCGGTATGGCGTGCGCTGGCTGCCGCCGCTCGGGTTCCAGAACACCTACGCCATCGCTGTTACGCGCGCAACCGCAGCGCGGCTGCACCTCCGCACGCTTTCCGACCTCGCCCGCGAAGGCGCGCATCTCACCGCCGGTTTCACCGCTGACTTCATCGGTCGGCCGGACGGCCTCGCCGGACTGCGTCGCGTGTATGGGCTCGCGCCCCGCGCCGTGCGGCCGCTCGCCCCCGCGGTGAAATACCAGGCGCTCGCCAGCGGCGCCGTGGATGTCGTCGACGGCTACTCCACAGATGGCATGCTCGCGCGCTACGATCTCGTGACGCTCGTGGACGACCGGCACTTCTTTCCGCCATACGAAGCCGCGGCCGTCGTTTCACCAGCCACCGCGCGCACTCGGCCCGACGTCCTCGGCGTGCTCGGCCTCCTCAGCGGCCGTCTCGACGAAGTGACCATGCGCGCACTGAATCGGCGCGTCGAGGTCGATGGCGTGCCGGTAACGACCGTCGCCGCGGATGCGCTGCGTACGCTCGGCCTCATGCCGACGGGCGCGCGCGGCAGTGATGTCGCCGTCGCGTCCGCGTATCGGCCTTCACTGCTGGAGTACGCATGGGGTGAGCGTCGCACGCTCGCGGCGTTGACGATGCGACACCTTGCCCTCGTCGCGACAGCCCTGTTCGCGGCAATTCTCGTTGCCGTGCCGCTCGGCCTCGAGCTCGAGCGCCGACGGCCGGTTGCGGAACCTGTCATCCGCACCCTCGGCGTGATCCAGACCGTGCCCAGCATCGCGCTCCTCGCGTTCATGATCCCGGTGCTCGGGGTTGGAATCGCGCCAGCGCTGGTCGCCCTGTGGCTGTATGCGCTGTTTCCCATCGTGCGCGGCACCTACAGCGGCGTGCGCGACGCTGACCCCGACGCCGTGGAGGCTGCCGAGGCCCTCGGCATGACGGCCCGCCAGCGCCTCCTCATGGTGCGCCTGCCGCTCGCGGCTGCTCCGATCATGGCCGGCATTCGCACGGCGGCCGTCATTACCGTGGGCACCGCGACGCTCGCCGCCTTCATCGGCGCGGGCGGGCTCGGTGAGCCGATCGTCGCGGGCCTCGCCCTCGCGGATTCGCGGATGGTGCTGTCCGGTGCGCTGCCGGCTGCCGCGCTCGCGGTCCTGGTGGACGGCGTGCTCGCGCTCGCTGAACGGCGCGTGATGCCCGCGCATCGTCGCGGCCACTCGTGAACCCGGCCAGCGCGATCTGCGCCAGCCGCCCGACCACAAAACGCCACTAGCCTGCACCTTGCGGTAGCACCGCGCACGTTCCGACGACCCACACCAACACCTGCCATGAACGTCAATCCGCGCGCCGGCCAGCGTCCCCTGCCATCGGACCTCGCGAACATTCCGCGGCTGGTCAGCGCCTACTATGCCGAGCGGCCCGATGCGGGAGTGCGCGAGCAACGCGTGACCTTCGGAACCTCCGGCCACCGCGGCTCGTCGCTGGACTGTGCATTCAACGAATGGCACATCCTCGCCATCACGCAGGCCATCTGCGAGTACCGCGCGGCGCAGGGAACCGATGGTCCGCTGTTCATCGGGATCGACACGCACGCGCTTTCGGTGCCGGCGTTCGGCAGCGCGCTCGAGGTGCTCGCGGCAAACGGAGTCGAGACCATGATCGATTCGCGGGACGGCTACACGCCGACCCCCGCTGTGTCGCTGGCCATCCTCATGTACAACCGCGGTCGCGTGACCGGTCGCGCGGATGGCATCGTCATCACGCCGTCGCACAACCCGCCCGAGGACGGTGGCTTCAAGTACAACCCGCCCAATGGCGGTCCCGCGGACACGAGCGTCACCGGATGGATCCAGGATCGCGCGAATGCCCTCCTCACCGACGGCCTCCGCGAAGTGAAGCGCATGCCCCTGGGTCGCGCGCGCCATGCAGCCACGACACACCGTTACGACTTTCTCGACGCCTACGTCGTCCAGCTACCGACCGTGATCGACCTGGATGCGATCCGCGGCGCGGGCATCTCCATGGGCGCCGATCCGCTCGGCGGAGCGGGCGTCGCGTACTGGGGAGAGATCGCGGACCGATACACGTTGCCCATCACCGTCATCAGCACCGACGTCGATCCCACGTTCCGGTTCATGACCCTGGATTGGGACGGACGCATCCGGATGGATTGCTCCTCGCCCTACGCCATGCAGCGCCTCATCGGGCAGCGTGACGCCTTTGACGTGGCGTGGGGCTGCGACACGGATCACGATCGGCACGGCATCGTGGCGCGGAGCGCCGGCCTGCTCAACCCGAACCACTATCTCTCCGTCGCCATCGCGTACCTGTTCGCGCATCGTCCCGGGTGGAGTGCGCAGGCCGGCATCGGCAAGACGATCGTCAGCAGCAGCATGATCAACCGCGTTGCCGCGCGCGTCGGTCGTCCGCTTCTCGAAGTGCCGGTCGGGTTCAAGTGGTTCGTCGACGGCCTCATGGACGGGTCGCTCGGCTTCGTTGGCGAGGAGAGCGCAGGGGCCAGCCTGCTCCGGCGCGACGGCTCCGTGTGGACCACGGACAAGGACGGACTCGTGCTGGGACTCCTCGCGGCGGAGATGACGGCGGTGACCGGGCGCGATCCGGGGGAGCAGTACGCGGAGTTGACGACGACACTGGGCGCGCCGGTCTATGCACGCATCGACGCGCCTGCCTCGCCGGAGCAGAAGGCACGGCTCTCGAAGCTCGCACCGAGCGACGTGTCGGAGACGATGCTTGCCGGCGAGCGAATCGAGAACAAGATCACCACGGCGCCGGGGAACGGCGCGTCGATCGGCGGCCTCAAGGTCGAGGCGGCGAATGGCTGGTTTGCGGCGCGGCCGTCCGGCACGGAGCACGTGTACAAGCTGTACGCGGAAAGCTTCATCGACGCCGACCACCTGCGCCGCATCCAGGCCGAGGCGCAATCCATCATCCAGCGCGTGTTCAAGACGACATCCTGAGCGCCTCGGTCATCCGGCGCTTCCCGTCATCCTGCGCTCCCCGGTCATCCTGAGCGAAGGGAAGGATCTGCTTTCTGCCGACCGCCTTGCCGAGCGGCCTGCTCATCGGGAACTTTGGGCGTGACCCACGACATCGCCCGCCTCGAAACACCCGCGCTCCTCGTCGATCTCGACCGCATGGAGCGCAACCTTGCGCGCGCCGCGGCCTATGCCGAGCGCCATCGGCTCGCCCTGCGCCCGCACGTGAAGACGCACAAGTCACCGCGTGTGGCTGCACGGCAGATCGCGCTCGGTGCGGCGGGGCTCACCTGCGCGACGCCGTTCGAGGCCGAGGTGATGGCATCCGTGTCGAACGACCTCCTCATCGCGTATCCACCAGTGGGCGCGTTGCGGGCGGCGCGCCTCGCGGCGCTGCCGAGTGCCGTGCATGTCACCGTGGCGCTCGATTCACCGGAGGCCGTGGCGGAGATCGCCCGCGCGGCCACCGAGGCGCGGCGTCCCGTGAGCGTGTACGTGGAGCTCGACGTCGGCATGCATCGCGTCGGCGTGCCGGTGGTGGATGCAGCCATTGCGCTGGCGCGCCGCGTTCGCGACGAGCCGTCACTGGAATTCTCCGGCATTGCATTCTACCCGGGCCACGTGCGCGAGCCTGGCGACGAGCAGGACGCGAAGCTGGACACGATGCGCACGGTCCTGGTCGATGCGCTGGCCCGGTTCGCGTCGGCAGGCGTTCCGGCGCGCGTCGTGAGCGGCGGCTCCACGCCCACGCTCTGGCGCACGCACGAGATCGAGGAGATCACGGAGTTCCGGCCTGGCACGTACGTGTACAACGATCGCACGACGGCGTCCATTGGCGGGTGTGCGTGGGACGACTGCGCGCTCACGGTGCTCGCGACCGTGGTGTCCACCGCCGTACCGGGACAGGCCGTCATCGACGCGGGCACCAAGTCCCTCGGCCGCGAGCCGGTGCGCGGCGCGTTCGGTGAAGGATTCGGCCAGCTGCTGGAGCATCCGGACGTCGTCGTCGAGCGGATGTCGGAGGAACACGGCGTGCTGGACCTGTCGCGGTCCGACTGGCGCCCGCACGTAGGGGAGCGCGTCCGCGTGATCCCGAATCACGTGTGCATCGTGGTCCACCTCGCCGACATCGTGTATGGCGTGCGGAACGACCTGCTCGAGTCGAGCTGGCCCGTCGCGGCGCGGGGGCGCGGGCAGAAGCCCATGTGACTTCGTCGCTGCCACCTCGCGCGTACGCGCGGATCGCGGATGGGGCACGACGCGCTTGCCGCAATGGGTTGTTCCTGACGGAGGCACTTGGAGAAGGGTGCGTGCACGGGCATCTTTCATGGCGGCCGGGCGACCGCCCGGCAGATGCCCAATTGCATTGGACCATCATGCCCAACGCCACCCGTCCCCCCGCCGCTCCGCCGCAGGATCCGATGCTCGTCGTGTGCGCACGCGCCGACGCACTGTATCGCGCCGCCCTGGAATGCTGCCGCCAGCACGACCGCGCGGCCCGCATGTCCGCCAACGACGAGCCGCAGCTCGAGCACAAGCACCTCGACGCGCTGTGTGCCATGTGCGATGGGTCGCTCGCCGAGCTGTCGGACGCCTACACCGCGGCGGCGGCACACGTGCATCCCGATCGGGACGAGCCGTGGTGGCACAAGGCGAACGCGCTCTGGCATGCGAGCCGCGAATTCGCACGGCGCCACGCCGGCTGCGATGCCATGGGCCGCACGGTCTCCGCGCGGCGCCACAAGGACAACCTGGCCAGCATGCAGATGGAATACGAACTCGAAGCATCGTCGCTGCTGGCCCTGCGCCATGCGGCGGATGCTTACCTCAAGACGCGACCCGGACTCACCTGATGGCCATCAAGAAGAAGCCCGCACCACGAAAGCCGAGCACCAAGTCCACGAAGTCGAACGTCCGCAAGGCCGCCACGCGCAAGGCGGGCACCAGCCGCTCCACCGCCAAGCGCGGTATCCTCGCCCGGTATCCATGGAAGGAGGAGCCGAATCCCTACATCGAGTTGCGCACGTCGAAGATCCAGGGCACGGGCGGGTTTGCCGCACGCGCCATCCGCAAGGGCACGCGCATCATCGAGTACACCGGCCAGCGCATCTCCTGGCGCACCGCCGACAAGCGGTACGACGATGGGCAGATGGGCCGTCATCACACGTTCCTCTTCACGGTAGACGACAAGGTCGTCATCGATGGGAACGCGCATGGCAACGCCGCGCGCTTCCTCAACCATTCCTGCGACGGCAACTGCGAGGCGATCGACGACCGCAAGCGCATCTACATCGAGGCGCGGCGCAACATCAAGGTGGGCGAGGAGCTGTTGTACGATTATCAGTACGAACGCACGGAGGAGCACACCGCGGAAGACGAGGTGTTCTACGCGTGCCGCTGCGGCGCCGCCAGGTGCCGCGGCTCCATCCTGGCTGCGAAGACGACGCCCTGATCCCATGGGGCCGGCCACGGTACGCGCCCTCCTCACGGAGCTGATCGACTACGCGGGGTTGTTCCCGCCGGCCGCGCTGCCGATGTCCGACGTCGCGCACAACTACGCGCACTACCGGCGTTCGGCGGACGGCTGGGCACTCGGCCGCCTCGTGGTTCCCGTGGCGCGGCTGGACGAGCTGTCCGCCGCACTGCCGTCGTCGGGCGATGCGGCTCCTCGCGTCAGCGCGCTCGTCGGTGACGACGCGCTGCACGATGCGGAGGCGATCCGCCGCGTGAATGACGCCGGACGAATTCGCGTGGACGCCGTCGAGGTCCGCACGCCGGATGTCGCTGCGATCGAGCGCGCCGTGGCGGCACTGGGTGGGGCGCTCACGGTGTACTGCGAAATTCCGGTCGCCGGGGATCCTCGCGACGTCGTATCGGCGCTCGCGCATGCCGGCGCGCGCGCGAAGATCCGCACCGGCGGTGTCACGTCCAACGCATTTCCGTCGCCAGCGGACGTGGCGCGCTTCCTCGTGCGGTGCGCGGAGCAGGACGTCCCATTCAAGGCGACGGCGGGCCTGCATCACCCCCTGCGCGGCAGCTACCGCCTCACGTATGCCGATGGCGCGCCGTCGGGCGTCATGTTCGGCTTCCTCAACGTGTTCGTCGCCGCCGTCTTTGCGCGGAAAGGCCTCGACGTGAATCGGATCGCGGTATTGCTCGACGAGCAGGATCCCCTCGCGCTCGCGCTCGCGGATGCATCCGTGGCCTGGCGCGGCGAACGCGTCCTCTACGACGACGTGCTGTCGGCGCGCACATCGTTTGCCATCGCGTTCGGCTCGTGCTCGTTCCGTGAGCCCATCGATGACCTCCATCACCTGGGATTGCTGTGACCTCGTCGGCTCTCGACCACACGCACCACGCGGACCTCGTCTCCTGGGTGGAGTCCGCGCAGGCGCCGGATACGGACTTCCCGCCCCAGAACCTGCCCCTCGGCATCTTCCGGTCGCCGGAGCAGTCGCCGCGACCCGGCGTCGCCATTGGTGACCAGATCCTGAACCTCGTCGCGGCGGCGGAGCAGGGACTGCTCGACGACGCGCTCGGGGACCTCGTGCACGAGTGCCGCGACGCCGGTACGCTCAACCCGCTGCTGGCAGGTGGACGGGGGGCGCTGCGCCTGCTGCGCTCCAGCGTGAGTGCCCTGCTGCGCGCGGACACGGACGTGGGACGCCGCGCGCAGGCACTCCGGCACGCGCTGCTCGTGCCCCTCGGCGATGCGGAGCTGCTGCTGCCGGCGCGGGTCGGCAACTATACCGACTTCTACGCCTCGATCCACCACGCCACCAACGTGGGCAGCATGTTCCGGCCCGACAATGCGCTGCTGCCCAACTACAAGTGGGTGCCCATCGGCTACCACGGCCGCGCATCCTCCATCGTGCCGACCGGCACGCCGGTGCAGCGCCCGAACGGACAGGTGAAGGACGAAGGCGCCGCAGCGCCCACATTCGGACCATCCCGCCGCCTCGACTACGAGCTCGAAGTCGGGGCGTTCATCGCCAGCGGCAACGCACTCGGCCGGCCCATCGCCATCGGCGAGGCCGAAGAACACGTGGCCGGACTCTGCCTCGTCAACGACTGGTCTGCCCGTGACATGCAGGCCTGGGAATACCAGCCGCTCGGACCCTTCCTCGCGAAGAACTTCGCTACGTCGGTCTCGCCGTGGATCATCACGCTCGACGCGCTCGAACCCTTTCGCGCGCCCGCGTTCGCACGGGCCGACGGCGATCCGGCACCCCTACCGTACCTCGCCGACGCATACAACCAGTCGCATGGCGGTATCGCGATCACGCTCGAGGTCCTGGTGTCATCGGCGCGCATGCGTGCCGAGCACGTCGCGCCAATGCGCGTGAGCCTCGGCAGCTTTACCGGCATGTACTGGACGCTGGCGCAGCTCGTCACGCACCACGCGAGTAACGGTTGCAACCTCCAGCCGGGCGACCTCCTCGCCAGCGGGACGGTGAGTGGTGCCATCAAGGATTCACGCGGCTGCCTGCTCGAGCGCACGTGGCGCGGTACCGAGCCGCTCACGCTGCCGTCGGGCGAGGTGCGACGGTTTCTCGAGGACGGCGACGAGGTCATCATGCGCGGCTGGTGCGAGCGCGACGGGCATCGGCGCATCGGATTCGGGGAGTGCCGCGGCACGGTGGTCGCGCCGTCGTGAGGCTGCGCTGGCCACTCCGTGCTGCGCTCGTCGCTGCACTCACGGCATGTGGCGGCCGGTTCGACGTGCCCGCGCCCGCGCTGCAGCCGGGCCAGGGCGCAACGCTGCCCCCCGCGGAACCCGCCGTCATCGTGCTGCCCATCTCCATCTCGCTGGCCAAGGTGCGCACCGCACTTGCCGCGAAGTTTCCGCAGGCCGACTCGCTCACGCGTGCGCAGTGCGTCGCACTCGGCGGTGCCGTGTGCCATCAGTACGTCTATCGGCGCGATTCGCTCGAGCTGCACATGACGGGCGACCGTGTCGACCTGCTGGCGCGTCTGCAGTATCGTGGGCGCGTCGCGCTCCCCGCCATTGGCGGGCTCGCGAGCTGCGGCTACGCGCCCGAGCCGATGAAGCGCGCCGAGCTGCGCGCGGCCACCGCATTGTACTGGCGCAACGACTGGCGGCTCGGCTCGCGCAACACATCGCTGAGCGCACGCCTGCTCGACCCCTGCCAGGTCACCGTGCTCAAGCTCGACGCGACGCCGCTCATGCGGCACATCATCGACGGCCAGTTGGAGGTGGTGCGCCAGCAGCTCGACAGCGCACTCCCCGCACTCGCGGATCTGCGCGCGTCGGCAGATTCGCTATGGCGCACCTTGTCACAACCGATGGCGCTCGATTCCTCGAGCACCGTCTGGCTCAGCATGACCCCGCAGGGCATTGCCCTGGCGCGTCCGCTCGGCCGCGGAGATGCGCTGACGACGGCGCTCGTCATCACGGCCCGTCCGCACGCCACCGTCGGCGCGCGTCCCGTCGTGGGCTACCACCTCCTGCCGACGCTTGGCCTCGCGCCGGTGGGTGCAGCAGGAATTCACGTCCCCGTCGACATCGCACTGCCTTTTGACGACCTGGGCGCAAAGGTGACGCAGTTGCTCAAGGGTGAGGTGGCGGGCACCGACCTCATCATCGACGATGTGAAGGTCTGGGGCGTCGCCGACACCGCCGTCGTGAAGGTCGCCGTCCACGGCACGGTGCGTGGAGATCTCTACCTCCTCGGCCGCGTGCAGTACGACGCGACGACCCGCACGTTGCTCGTCACCGACCTCCGCTACACGCTGGCCAGCGACAACGCCATGAGCCGGTTCAAGGCGACGCTCGGCTCGTACCGGATCAAGCGTGCGCTTGACCAGGCCACCGGGCACGGCCACCTCGACGTCGGTGCACAGCTCGATTCACTCCGGGGCCAGCTCGGCGCGCAATTGAACCGGTCGCTCGCGCCTGGCGTCGCGGTCTCCGGCAGCGTGACGGACATCCGCATCGCGGCGCTCGCCACGTCGGGTACGGCGTTCGTCCTGCGG
>JBDTYL010000126.1:0-10461 GCA_040005695.1 bacterium
TGACCTCACGCTTATCAGGCGTGCGCTCTAACCAACTGAGCTACAGGCCCCATTCGGGGACAGCATGCAAATTTATCCTCATGGCCGCGGTGGGTCAACGTGCCGCGTTCCTCGGCGCACCCCAGCGAGAACCTTCCCTCCGGGAGGCGCACCTCGCGGACCGACCAGCTACCAGGGCCGCGCCTGAAGCATCCGCGTGATCACCGGACCCTCCACCGCGGAGGAGAACAGCGGCCCCTGCCCGTGCGTACAGCCGATCTCCTGCAGCACATTGAGGTGCCCCGCCGCCGTGATCCCCTCGGCCACCACGTCCAGCCCGAACTCCCGCGCCAGCCCCACCACCGAGCGCACGAGGCGCAGCGCGCGATCGTCGCGGTCCATGCGGTTCACGAGGCCGTGATCGATCTTCACGCCGTCCAACGGCAAGCGCTGCAGGAAGCCCAGCGGGGAATTCCCGCTGCCGAAGTCGTCCATGTGGATCATCGCGCCGATGGTACGCAGGGCGGTCATCACTCCGTGCGCGCGCGGCAGGTCGCGCTCCACCACGCGCTCGTTCACCTCGAGCACCAACGCGCGCGGCGGCAGCGAGTTCGCGCGGATCGCCTGCGCCACGTCGTCCAGGAAGCCGGTCGCGTTGAATTGCCGCGCCGAAAGGTTCACCGCCATGCTGAGCGGTCCACCCATCGGGACGTCGCGATTCCACTCGACCACCTGCCGGCACGCCTCGCGCAGCACCCACCGCCCCACTTCCGAGATGATGTCGAGCTCCTCGGCCACGCCGAGAAATTCGAACGGCGCGAGAAGACCGCGCGTCGGATGCTCCCAGCGCACGAGTGCCTCCACACCCTCGATCTGGCCCGTCTCGAGCCGGATGATGGGCATGTAGTGCAGCACGAACTCGTCACGCACGACAGCCTCGCGCAGCTCGTCCTGCAGGCGGCGCTTCGCGCGCGCCTCCGCGGCAATCGTCCAGTCGAAAATCACCGGACGGGCTGGTGTCTCGGCGCGCGAGGCGCGCTTTGCGCGCGCCATGGCCAGGTCCGCGCCCCGCAGCACGTGCTCCGCGAGCTCCGCCGACGTCGTGCTCAATGCGATGCCCACGCTCACGCTGAGCGTGATCTCCTCCTTCCCCACCGTCGTCGGCTGCGACAGGATATCGCGGAAGTGCGCCGCCATCGACTCGGCGATGTCCGCACCTTCGACGCGCTCCACGAGCACCGCGAATTCGTCACCGCCCAGTCGCGCGACCGTGGCAGCCGTCCCAGCCGCCTGGCGGAGTCGCTTGCCGATGGACGCGAGCAGCTGGTCGCCGACGCGATGGCCGAACCGCTCGTTGACGGTGCGGAAGTCGTTGATGTCGAGGAAGAAGACGGCGACGAGGTCCTCGGGCGGTACATGGAGCGTGCTCGGTGCGTCCGTGCTGTGCGGGCGCGCGGCGAGCGTCGGCCGGTCGAGCGCGAAGCGGAGGCGGTCGAGCAGGATGGCGCGGTTCGCGAGGCCCGTGAGGACATCGTGGTTGCTGTAGAAGCCCATGCGCCGCTCGTTCGCTTCATGCTCGGCGAGCGAGTGACGCAACTCCCAGTCGGAGGCCGCCGTGGTGGCGAACTGCTCCAGCATCGCCTGGTCGTCGTCGCTCCACTGCGTCGCCTGCGAGTCGGCAGCGCAGAACACGCCGATCAGCTCACCCGTGCTCGCGCGTATGGGCACGCCGAGGAGCGACCGGATCCCCAGTTCGCGGGCGGCCGCTGCCACGGACGCTTGCTCCGCGTTCCCATTGTCCAGGATCTGCACGGGACCCGAATCGATGAGATCCCCGATGCCGGACCGCCAGAAGGCGCCCGCGTCGTGCGAGACCCACGCGGGCAGTTCCGGTCCGGCGCCGAAGCACCGCCGGTCGTTGCCCGTGAGGATGATGAACGCGAAGGGCGCACGCACCGCGGAAGCGGCCAGCGTGACGAGCCGCTCCATCGCCGCGGCCAGGGGTCCGTGGACCGGCAGCGCGGTTCCGGCGTCAGGAACGGCGGGATCGGATCGAACCAGCTCCGGCCCGACATACGATTGCGAGGACATTGTAGTCATCGACTGTTCGGGAGGTATAATTGTAACGGCCGCTTCGCCTCCCCCGCACCGACGGGGGTGCAGCGGCGTGAATCGGGGCGCGGGCCGGGGTGCGCCCAGACACTGATGTCACCGAGGCACCTTCATCGGGAGTGACACATGGCAGTGAACAGTCGCTGGACCGATTTCGTGCGGTTTGCGTCGGAGCGAATCGCCGCACTGGGCGCGGACCCGGCGGTGGTCCTCGACCCCCAGCCGGCGCAACAGCGCATGCGGGCGATGATCTCCGGGCGGCGGACCACGGGCGAATACCTGTCCGTGGACGTGGGCGCCGAGCCGCTGGCGGATGTGTCGCCGCAACTCCTGGCCGAGACGTTCGTGGATCGCTGGCGGCGCGCCGTGGAGCAGCCGCGTAACTGAGCGTCCTGTCTCCGGAGCGCAGCGCCTGCCTCAGCGAAGCCGAACCGGATGAGCTCACTCGCATTCCTGCGTCGGGCCGACTGCCTCGCGATCGGCCTGCTCGCCCTCCTCGGCGCGTGCGACAGATCGAGCGAACGCCCCGTGTTCCGGCTCCGCACGCCCGCGGAGACGGGCGTGACGTTCGCCAATACCATCACGACCGATGCTTCGCTGAACGTCCAGACGGACACCTACGTCTACAACGGAGCGGGCGTCGCGGTCGGCGACATCGACAACGATGGCCTCCCCGACCTCTTCTTCGCCGGCAACATGGTCTCGAGCCGCCTCTACCTGAACAAGGGACAGATGCACTTCGACGACATCACCGCGGCGGCGGGCGTCGGCACCAAGCGATGGGTCACGGGCGTCACGATGGTGGACATCAACAACGACGGCTTCCTCGACATCTACGTGTCGGTCTCCGGCACGCCGTGGTCGAATGCGGCGGACCGCGCGAACCTGCTGTTCATCAACAACGGGAATCGCACCTTCACCGAGTCCGCCGCGAAGTACGGCATCGCCGACACCAGCTTCACCACGCATGCCGTCTTCCTCGATTACGACGGCGATGGATGTCTTGACCTCTTCCTCCTCAACAACTCGCCGCGCGACTTTTCGCGTGGGGGCCTCACGAGCGCGCCATCGGGCATCCGCGGCGACACGCCCGACAGCCACAACGTGCTGTATCGCAACGACTGCCACGGTCACTTCACGGACGTGTCGGTGCAGGCCGGCATCCTGCGCGAGGCAGGATTCGGCCTCGGCGTCGCGGTCGCGGACCTCAATGGCGACGGCTGGCCCGACATCTACGTCTCGAACGACGGCGCGCCCAACGACGTCGTGTACGTGAACAACGGCAACGGCACCTTCACGAACAGGGCGGCCGAGTGGCTCCGGCATGCGAGCGTTGCGGGCATGGGAGTGGATATCGGCGACTTCAACAACGACGGCCTCCCCGACATCCTCCAGGTCGACATGATGCCGTCCGACGCGAGCCGCCGGAAGCGCATGAGCGGTTTCTCGACCCACGGCAAGCTCCTCGACCTTCGCGCGCGCGGCATTCGCGATGACTACGACATCAACAGCCTCCAGCTCAACACCGGCGTCACTCCCCAGGGCGATGTCGTCTTCAGCGAGATCGGGCGAATGGCCGGTGTGTCCGCCACGGACTGGAGCTGGAGTGCGCTCTTCGCCGACTTCGACAACGACGGGCGGAAGGACATCTTCATCGGCAATGGCTACCCGAAGGCCGTCAACGACCTCGATTACCAGATCGCGGCCAATGGCGCACAACACGCGGGCGACACGAGGCGGGCGCGCGCGCTGCTGAAGGATATCTACAGCTACGAGCTGCCCAACTACATCTTCCGCAACAACGGTGACCTCACGTTCACCGACAAGACGAAGACGTGGGGGCTGGAGCAGCCGAGCTTCTCGTACGGCGCGGCCTACGCCGACCTGGACGGCGACGGAAAGCTCGATCTCGTCGTCAACAACATCGATGCGCCGGCCTTCATCTACCAGAACGTGCAGCGCTCGGACGACGCGCACCATTACCTCGCGGTGAAGCTCGTCGGCGATTCCAGCAACGTGCGTGGCGTGGGCGCCGAGGTGCGCCTGACCGCCGGCGGGGTGACGCAGACGCTCTACAACTCGCCCGTCCACGGATTCATGTCGAGCATGGACGGGCCGCTGCACTTCGGCCTCGGCGCCGCCGCCCGCGTCGATCGCCTCGAGGTGATCTGGCCCAGCGGGCACACGCAGGTGCTCGCGGGCCTCCCGGCTGACCGGCTCCTCGTGCTCAAGGCGGCAGATGCCACGGGGACCAGGCCGCGCCGCCCTCCCAACCCCGACCCCGCCGCGCCGTTCGAAGCAGCGGCGCTTCCCGGACTCGCGTTCGTTCATCATGTGCCCGCCCAGGTGGACTACAGCGTCCAGTCCATGCTGCCCTACCTGCTCTCCCGGCACGGCCCGCCCATGGCCACGGCGGACATCAACGGCGATGGCCTGGACGACGTGTTCATCGGTGGCTCGGGCGGCCAGCCAGGACGACTCTTCGTGCAGCAGACGAACGGCAACTTCATCGAGTCGCATGTGGGCCAACCATGGGACGCGGACAAGGCGTTCGAGGACTGGGGCGCGACGTTCTTCGATGCGAACGGCGATGGGCTGCCCGATCTCTACGTCACGAGCGGCGGATACCTCCTCTCCCCAATGTCGCCGCTGCTCCAGGACCGCCTGTACCTCAACACGGGTCATGGAACGTTCGTTCGTGCGCCCGCCACCGCGCTCCCCCCGATGCTCACCAGCACCTCCGCCGTGCGTGCCGGCGACTTCAATGGCGATGGGCGCATGGACCTCTTCGTCGCCGGCCGCCTGATTCCGGGCAACTATCCCCAGCCGGTTCGCAGCTACGTCCTTCGCAACGACGGCGATCATTTTACCGATGTCACGGAGTCCGTGGCCCCCGAGCTGGTGCACCCCGGCGGCATGGTCACCGACGCCGCCTGGGTCGACTTCGACGGCGACGGGCACCTCGACCTCGTGACGGTGGGCGAGTGGATGCCCGTGCAGTTCTATCACAATGAGGGCGGCCACCTGCGGAACGTCACCCAGTCCATGAGCATGGCGAACACGCGCGGCTGGTGGAACAGCATTGCGGTCGGGGACTTCGACCACGACGGCCGTCCCGATCTCGTCGTCGGCAACCTCGGGCTGAACTACAGCTACACGACGTCGAGCGCGAGCCACTTCGGCGTGTATGGCGGCGACCTGAGTGGCCGCCGCTCGTCCGACATCGTCCTCACGCAGGAAAAGGACGGCGTCGAGTACCCGCTCGCCGGCATGGTGCCCCTCGGGCAGGACATCTACACACTCGGCGTTCGCTTCCCGACCTATGGCTCATTCGCGAAGGCCACGATCGCACAGCTCTTCCCGCCCCCGCTGCTGAAGCAGGCCGTGCACTACGAGGTGGACACATTCGCGAGCCTGTACCTGCACAATGACGGCGCGGGCAGGTTCACGTCGACGCCGCTGCCCAACCTTGCACAGGTCTCGCCGGTCAAGTCGATCGTGCCGTATGACGTCGATGGCGATGGACGACTCGACCTCATCATCGCGGGCAACCTGTATGAGGCCGAGCCGAACACGCCGCGCGCCGACGCCGGGAACGGGCTGTTCCTCCGGGGCGATGGCAAGGGGCACTTCACTTCGGTGCCATCGCGCCAGAGCGGCTTCCTCGCAACGCGGAACGTCGGGAGCCTCGCCCTCATCGACACGCCGACGGGCAAGGCGCTGCTCGTCGCCAACACTGGCGATTCACTGCAGGTGTTCAGGCTCCGGAAACGCTGACGGGGCATCGGTCCGTGTGGACCGGTGCCCCGTCAACTCGCTTGGGACTACACGAGCCTGAGCCCTACCAGCCCGTGTTCTGCGTCAGGCCCCCCGAGCCGCCCTTGCTCAGGTCGATCTGCGTGGTGGGGATGGGATAGAGCGCATGGCGCGGCTGCACCGGCGCAGCGGCCGCAAGGTAGAGTCGCCGGGCCTTCTCCGCGCCACCACCCACGCCGTTGACGTAGGCGTTCAACGTGACATCCTGGATTCCCCAGCGCGCCAGGTCGAAGAAGCGCTGCCCTTCCATCGCGAGTTCGAGGCGACGTTCGGTGCGCACCGCCTGCCGGGCCGATGCCTGGTCGGCGAAGTACGGAGACGCCGCCGGATACTGGCCGATCTTGTAGTTCGCCCAGGTCACCGACGCATCGCCGAGTGGCACCGCGATGTTTGCGCGGGCCGTGCCCGGACCCTGCACCTTCACGGCGGCGCGCGCCCGGATCTGGTTCACGAGCGTTCTCGCGTTCGCGATGGATCCCACTTCCACCTCGGCCTCTGCCAGCAGCAGCAGGACGTCGGCGTAGCGCAGGAGGTGAATGTTCACGGAATTTTCCTGCGCCGGCGCCCAGCCCACCGTCGCCTGCGCACCGCTCGCCTTCTCATGCGCATTTTTCTTCGCGTTGTAGAATCCGCCGTTCGCCGGATCACGGATCCAGTCGGGTGCCTCGGGACCCCAGTCCTTGTACGGCACGCCATCGCGGCCCGCGGTCCAGTCGAGCCGCGGATCGACCGGGGTCAGGACCGTCGCGTTGACGTTGCCGTTGTTGGTGTTCCAGGTCGTGGGGTTCGTGAGGGCCACCGGGAGCCCGGTGGCGGCATCGGTGCCATAGAAGTTCACGAGGTTCTGCGACGGCTGGTGGAAGCCGCAGCAACCGAATGGACTGCCGGTGGACGGCATGTTCAGGCGCTCGCCGTAATTCGCGTTGTTGCCGTTCGGCTCGCCGTCGTTGGCCGACGCCTGGTACGCGAAGATGGTTTCCTTGCCGTTCTCCAGGTCGAAGAAGCCGGTCCAGACGCGGTCATAGCTGGTCTCCAGGGCGTACGGGCCATTCGCGACTACATCCTTCAGCGTCGTGAGCGCGCCGTTGAAGTCCTTCTGGTACATCTGGACCTTGCCCTTGAACGACTTGGCCGTCCAGGCCGTGGCACGCCCCACGTTCCCGTTGCGGGGAGTCGTCGGCAGCAGGGCAATCGCCGCGTCGAGGTCCTTGAGGATCTCCTTGCCCGCCAGGTCCTTCGTGAGGTTCGCCTTCTTGAAGTCCGTATCGGTCTCGCGATAGTAGGGGATGTTGCCCCAGAGCTTGTACGCCTCGAAGTGGTAGTACGCCCGAAGGAACGTCGCCTCGCCTTCGATGCCCGTGGCGTCGATCGCGGGGATTTCCCCCGGCTTCGAGCCCACGACGGACTTCAGCAAGGTGAGCGTGGCATTTGACCGGCTGATGCCTTCGTACACGGAACGCCACTTGTCATTCAAGTCGCCCTGGATGTCGGGCGACGACCACGAGTACGACTCGGCGGCCGTGATGCCGGGCTGGTCGCTCGCCGTCGATCCCTTGTAGGCGTCGTCGCTGGGGACGCTGCCCCACTCCCAGTTGCTCGCGGCGCTGCCCCAGCCGCCGCCCACGCCATTGCTCACGTCGAGCTGACGATACGCCGCGATGAGCGAGCCTTCCACTCCCGCCTTGTTCGCCAGGGTCGTCTGGTCCAGTGTCCCCTGCGGCAGCGCGGCCGACGTCAGGAAGTCCTTGCACCCGTACAGCGTGCCGGCCAGGCACAACAGCACCGCACTCCCAAGGAGCACTGGCTGCCTCGCAACTTTGTTCATCGCAGCCCTCTGATTGTAGGATTTCATGGGTCAGAACGAGGTCGAGAGACCGACACTGATCGTGCGGCTGCTCGGATACACGCCGCGATCGATGCCACGCGCCTGGTCGCGGATGTCACCGGCCGACCCGAAGAAGCTTTCGGCTGGAAGCGAGGGATCGAGCCCGTTGTAGTGCGTCATCGTGAACAGGTTCTCGCCCTGGACGTACACGCGCGTGGCGGAGAGCCAGCGCGACATGTTCTGCGGCACGTTGTAACCCAGCTGGACGTTCCGCAGGCGGGCGTACGAGCCATCCTCCACGTAGTAGCTGCTGATCGCCTTGCTGTACGTGTCCGTGACGTCGAGCCGCGGATACTTCGCATTCAGGTTCGACGGGGTCCACGAATTCGCCAGCAGGTCGTTCCGGACGTTCGTCGAGAAGTCCTGGAAGACGTAGAAGTCCTTCTGCGAATCGAAGATCTTGTTGCCGTAGGACACGAACATCGTGCCGTTCAGGTCCCAGTTGCCGCGGCGGAAGCCGAGGTCCAGGCCGCCGGTGAACTTGGGGTGCGGGCTTCCGATGACGACGCGGTCCGCGTCGGTGATCTTTCCGTCTTTGTTCGTGTCCACGAACTTGATGCGGCCCGGCGCGGCGCCGTCCTGCGTCGCATGCGCCTTCACGTCCGCGGAATCCCGGAAGTAGCCATCCGCCTGCAGGCCGAAGAACGACCCGATGGGATAGCCCACCTGGTTGATCACGATGTTGCCGACGCGGTTGCCGATCGGGCCGAAGAAGAACTGCTGCACGCCATCGATCGACACGATCTTGTTCGTGTAGTGGCTGCCGTTGACCGAGACGTTCCAGTTGGCGGCCTGGTGCCCGATGGAGAAGTCGAAGCCCTTGTTGCTCATCTGCCCGATGTTGACGATCGGGGAAGCCGCAACACCAGCCGTACCCGGAATGGCCGGATTGAAGAGCAGGTTGTCGGTCGCGCGGGTGTACCAGTCGAACACGACGTTGATCGCGTTGTCGAACAGCGCGAGGTCGGCGCCGACGTTGGTCGACTTGTTCTCCTCCCACTTGAGGTTCAGGTTACCGAGCGAGACCTCGCGGAAACCCGCGACCACTGACGTGTTCGATCCGGTGATGTCGTAGTACGTGTCGCCATTGCTGCCACCGAACTGGTTGTACAGGCGACCGGACGGAATGGACTGGTTGCCGGTGATGCCGTACCCCACGCGCAGCAGGGCGTCCGAGAGCACGTGGTTGTTCTCGAGGAAGCGCTCCTTCGAGATGTGCCAGCCCAGCCCGACGGCTGGAAAGGTGCCCCACTGGTGGTCCGGTCCGAGTCGCGACGAGCCATCGCGCCGCACGGTGCCGCTGAGGATGTACCTGTCGGCGAAGTTGTAGTCCGCCTTGCCGAAGTACGACAGCAGCGCGCTTTCGCCGCCGAAGCTGTTCACGACCTTGCTCTTCGCGTCGCCGAGCGCGTCCTGGATGTAGCGCGCGTTCAGGTCAGTCGAGAGGAGGTTCGCTTCCGATGCGGTGAGGAAGCGGTTCGTGTTGTGCGTCGCCTCCTGCCCGAGCAGCACGGTGAAGCCGCTCCGCGAGACCGACTTGTTGTACTTGAAGGTGTTGCTCCACGTCCAGTCCGTCGACGTGCTCTGATTCTCGTTGACGGAATTGATGAGATTGGGCTCGGAGTTCTCCGGGGTGATCGCATTGTAGCCGCTGAACGCACCCTCGTTCACGCTGAACCCCAGGCTGCTGCGGAGGGTGATCGCCGGATTCACCGTCATGCCCGCGAACACGTTGCCGAACACGCGGTTGTTGCCGGCAATGTTGTTGCGCGCTTCGTAGGCGACCTTGAGTGGATTGGTGTTGTTGCCGAGACCCACCGCCTTGCCCGACGCAAAGTTCCCGGCGGCGTCGTAGATCGCGACGACCGGCTGAGACAGGATGTTCTTGCCGATGAGGCCCGTCTCACCACCCTGGTCGTCCGGCAGGCCGCCGAAGTGCCGCTCGCCGGACACCGCGACGTTTTCGCCGAACTGCAGCTTGCTGCGGGTGAACTGGCTGTTCACGCGGATGTTCGCGCGCTTGAAGTTGTTGTAGGCGGCCGTGCCGTCCTGGTTGAAGAAGTTGAAGGACACCCCGTAGCCGTTGTCCTCGCCGGCGCCCGTGATGCTCAGGTTGTAGTCCCCCACCCGGCCCGCCGAGCCGAAGACGGCATTCCACCAGTCCGTGCCCGGGCTGCCCAGCTGGATCAGGCTGCCGGGATATGCGTACTTGCTCACGTCCACCCCCGTGGGACGGCCGAACGCGTCCGTCCCGGTAAACGTGCCGGGCGCAGCGTAGGTATAGGCGGGCACCGTCGGGTTGTTCGGGTCACCGAAGATGTTCATGGGTACCGGCAGGCCCGCGTTCAGGTAGCTCGCCTTCTCGACCGCGAAGTAATCCAGGGCCGAGGTGGTGAGCATCTTGTTGTAGCCGTTTACCGGGGTGGCGTAACCGGTGCGGACGGTAGCGACCATCCGCGGCGGACCCGACGCGCCACGCTTGATGGTCTCGATCAGGATGACGCCGTTGCTCGCGCGCGAACCGTAGATCGACGCGGCCGAGGCATCCTTCAGTACCTGGACGGACGAGATGTCGTTCGGGTTGATGAAGTTGATGTACGAGTCCTGAACCGGGACGCCGTCGATGACGTAGAGCGGGTCGTTGTTCTGGAACGAGCTGATGCCGCGGA
>JBDTYL010000127.1:0-1932 GCA_040005695.1 bacterium
CGCAACACCACCGCCTCGATCTCGCCAGCGCGATTGGCGTCGAGGAGCAACTGCTCGAGTAGCAGCTTGGCGCGCGAATAATGGCCCACACGCTGCGGGTCGTCGGTCATCTCCTCGGTCACGATCGTTCCATCGCGCAGGCCGCCAAGCTTGAACGCGCCCATCGTACTCGTGAAGACGAAGCGCCGCACTCCCGCGCGCGTCGCCTCGTCGAGCAGTCGACGGCCGCCGTCGAGATCCACACGCTCGAACTCGTCCGCCGTGCCCTTCATGACGGAGGCGAGGTGATAGACGGTCTGCACGCCGTCGGCGAGACCGTCGATGACGGCCGAGTCGGCGAAGTCGCCGATCACCACTTCCACGTTCGGGCCGGCGATCTCGCGTCCGCGCATTGGATCGCGGGCGAGCGCGCGCACGCGAACGCCGCGCGCCGCGAGGAAGCGCACGAGGTGCCGCCCAATGAAACCCGTGGCGCCGGTGACGAGCGCCGACTCGCCGCGCGGCAACGTCGCTTCGTCTCCGCCCGTGGACAGCACCCAGCGCGCGGATCGCGAGACGAGCGGCGACGGCTCGGGCCACAGCGCGCGCAGGATGCCGACGGCTGCGCGTCCCTCCGCGCCGCTGACCGGGGCCGGTTCGCCCGCGTCGAGCGCGGCGTGGAAGGCGGCGATGAGGGAATGGATTCCCTTGGTCGTATCGGTGCGCTTGGCGGCGACGCGCACCGTGGCGGCGACGGTCTGCGTGGCGAGCTGCGCCGCCGTATCGAAGTTCTTCACGCCGTGGGCCAGCGCCTTGGGGAGCTTTCGCTCACGCTGCACGACGAGCGTCATCGTGGAGAAGTCCGCGCGCAGGGTGCCGCGCGTGCAGTGCACAGTCACGCTCACGTCTTCGGGCCGCGCGACGAGTGAGACGTGCATGGTGGCCGCGCCGCGCTCGCCGTCGATGAGCGCCGCGACCTCCTCCAACGCGTCCGCGGAGCGCCTGTCCCGCACCCCTGTCACACTGAGCGGCTCGCCGACCAGACGGATCAGCACCGACGCGGGATGGGAGGCAAGATCCTCGAGGAAGCCGCCAGCAAGTCTGCGGTACCACGCCTTGTTGCGAAAGCCGGGAATCCGCTTCGGGTCGAACGCATAGCTCGCCGACGCGTGCAACACGTCGCCCATCTCACCGGAGGCGATGAGCGACAGCATGCGCTGCATGAGAGGGTCGTAGACCAGCGAGTGGCCCACGCACAGCTCGCGGCTCGTGCGCTTGGCGGCGGAGATCATCCGGTCGCAGTCCTCCACCGACTCCGCCAAAGGCTTCTCCACGTACACGTGCGCGCCGGATTCCATCGCCTCGACGCAGAGCGCAGCGTGCGTAACCGGCGGGGTGAGCACGTGCACGGCGTCCGGGCGAAGCGCGTCCAGCATCGCGCGCTGCGTCGTGAACCACGCCGGGACGCCGTGCTGCTCGGCCTTCTCGCGAGCGCGGCGCTCGTCCGCGTCCACGACGGCGACCACCTCGGCGCCGGCGCGTCTGAGCCCGGTGACGTGGATATTCGAGATGAGACCGGCGCCGACGATGGCGACTCGGCGTGGAGACGAAGCGGTAGCGCTCGGAGCAGGAGACTTCACGGGTCGGCCGATGGGATGCGAGAGGTCGAGTCAGGGCGGGAATCCGCAGCGAGCTCCCAATAGATCTCGGAAAGCCTGCCCGAATACGCGTCGAGTGAAAAGCGCTGCACGTCGAGCTTCGCCGCCGAGCCCATCTCGCGCCGCAGCGCCGGATCACCGAGCAGGCGCACGAGCGCGCCGGCGAGCGCATCGGGGCGCGCGGGCTCCACGAGGATACCCGTGACCCCGTCGACGACGATGTCGGGAAGTCCGCCGACTCGGGACGCCACGACTGGCACGCCGAGCGCGAGCGCCTCGAGCGCCACGAGCCCGA
>JBDTYL010000128.1:0-1999 GCA_040005695.1 bacterium
TCTTGAGACCGGCCATGTCGATCTCGTTGTCGAAGTGGCCGATGTTCCCGACGATGGCCTTGTCCTTCATCTTCGCCATGTCGCTGACGGTGATGATGTTCTTGTTGCCCGTCGCCGTGATGAAGATGTCGGCTGAACCAACGACTTCCTCGAGCGTCGTGACCTGGTAGCCTTCCATCGCCGCCTGCAGCGCGCAGATCGGGTCGATCTCGGTGATGATGACGCGGGCGCCCTGGCCACGCAGTGACTGCGCGCACCCCTTGCCGACATCGCCGTAACCGAAAATGACCGCGACCTTGCCCGCCAGCATCACGTCGCTTGCGCGCAGGATGCCGTCGGTGAGCGAATGACGGCAGCCGTACAGGTTGTCGAACTTCGACTTCGTCACCGCGTCATTCACGTTGATTGCGGGAAACTTGAGCGTGCCGGCATTCATCATCTCGTACAGGCGATGCACGCCGGTCGTCGTCTCCTCACTCACGCCGCGCACGCCCGCCGCCACCTTCGTCCAGCGACCCGGGTTCTTCTGCTGCTCCGCGCGAATGAGGTCGAGGATCACGCCCCACTCCTCGCTGTCCGCCGCCGCGTCGAACGCGGGCACCACGCCGGACGCCTCGTAGTCGGCGCCCTTGTGGACGAGCATCGTGGCGTCGCCGCCATCATCGAGGATGAGGTTCGGGCCACTGCCGTCGGGCCACATGAGCGCCTGCTCGGTGCACCACCAGTACTCCTCGAGCGACTCGCCCTTCCACGCGAACACGGCGATGCCCTTCGGGTTGTCCACCGTGCCTTCCTTTCCGACAGCCACAGCGGCTGCCGCATGATCCTGCGTGCTGAAGATGTTGCAGCTCACCCAGCGCACGTCGGCGCCGAGCTCCGTGAGGGTCTCGATGAGGACGGCCGTCTGCACCGTCATGTGCAGGGAGCCCATGATCTTCGCACCCTTCAGCGGATGCGTGCCCTTGTACTCGGCGCGTAGCGCCATGAGGCCGGGCATCTCCTGCTCGGCGAGGCGAAGTTCCTTGCGGCCGAATTCGGCCAGGGAAAGATCCGCGACCTTGAAGGCCGGGCGGTCGAGCGCCGTGTGGGCGTTGGGGCGTTGTGTCGTTGCCATGAGATTTGGAAGGACGAGAGGACGAAAGGACGAGAGGACGAGAGGACGAGCGGATCAGGAAACGCGAACGGCGCGAGCGGTGAACAGGCTCGGGCCCTTCGCCTGGGGATCGGGGGGAAGCGGAACGATTCGCGGGTGGTCGAAGCCGGCGTCGCGGAGCCATCCGGTGAGCTGTTCGCCGCTGAAGCCAAGCCAGAGATGGCCCATCGTCGTGCGGTAGTCCTCCCGCTCGTGGGGCAGCATGTCCACCACCAGCAGTCGCCCGCCCGGCTTCAGCACGCGGGCGGCCTCGGCCAGGATGCGCGACGGGTCGACGACGAAGTGGAGGACGAGCGAGAGTACGGCCGCATCGAGCTCGGCGTCGTCGATCGGCAAGTCTTCGAGCCGCCCGCTTCGCAGCTCGACGTTGGGCTGCCCATCGACCCGCTTGCGGGCCGCGGCGAGCATGGCGCTCGCTTCGTCGATGGCAAACACGCGGCCGACAAATGGCGCGAGTGCCGCCGTCGTCTGGCCCGTCCCGCAACCGAGGTCGCCCACTGCCCAGGTGGGATCGAGCAGCGCGGCAAGCGGCGCGAGGTCGGCGCCCGATCCATAGAGGTCCGCGCGCACCTTGTCCCACTGGCCAGCGCGAGTGGAGAAGAAGGACTGCGACGTGGTCCGCCGCTCGTGCAGCACCCGCTCGGCGCGCGAGAGGTCCTGCCGCGCGGACGGCGTCGCGCTCACCTGGTCGCGCACGAGATGCCAGAGGCGACGCGCACTGGCATCGAGCGCTGAACCGGGCATGGCATAGCGACGGCTTGTGCCGTCCGCGCGCGCCACCACCCACGCTTCGTCGGCCAGCGTCTTCAGGTGTCGGCTCACGGTGCTCTGCGGCAGCTGCAGCGC
>JBDTYL010000129.1:0-13985 GCA_040005695.1 bacterium
CCGTCTCCGCAAAAACAATCAGCGCGATAAGGGGAACGCCTCCCGCGCGGACAATGCTGTCGCGGACCGCGGCCTCCACGATTGCCGCCGCGGATGCTCCGAACTTGTCCGGCACCGAATCACAGCGCAGCACGGTGGGAATGCGCGGCGCGCCCAGGCCGACCGCGGACGGACTCGCGGTGAACACGGCGACCTTCCCGGCGAAACGCGCGGCGTCGAGGACGACGCTCGTGTCGCCCCAGCGGCCCGCGAACACAGTCGGCACGTTCACGAGCGCGGCCGTTGCGCCCACGCCCGTGACCGCCGACGGCGTCATGGGAATCCAGTCGGTGCGCCGAGCGAGCGTCACGCCTCCCGCGGCCAGGCGCGATGAAACACTGTCGAAGCCGATGGGACCGAAGGGCAGCACCTGGAAGTAGCCGCCATTCTCGCCGGCGGGCTCGAGGCCGAGCCGCTTGAACTCGCGCGCGATGTAGTCCGTGCCCATCTGGTTGCCGAGCTCCCCGATGCGCCGGCCCATCATGGAATCGTCGGCGAACTGGTAGAGACGCGTGCGGAGATCGTTCGCCGTGATGGCGGCGACGGTGGGGCGGGGCGCCCAGTAGCGCGGCCCTTCATCGGTCCACACGGGCTTCACCGACGGCCGCGCCTGGGCGCCGAGTGCGAGTGGTGCGCAGACTGCGAGGGCAAGGCTGACTCCGGAACGACGTCTCACGATTCACCAATGGTGGAGGCGAGCAGGCGGTACTGCGAGAAATCTGGGGCGCGCGCGCACGCCGCGCTGCGAGCGCGTCACTGCATCAGGGCCTTCTGCTCCGCGTGGGGATTCTTCACGTAGACATCGAACCAGGCAAGCCAGCGCGCCCAGATGTCGAGGTCGGTCTCGTACGTGGCGTCGCTGTGGTCCTCGTAGGGGTACATGTACAGCGCCGCGGGCTTGCCCAACCCCTGCAGCGCGAGGAACATGCGCTGTGAACTGATGGGCGCCGTGCCGACGTTCTGGTCCTCCATCGCGTGGTACATCAGGAGGGCGCCGGAGATCTTGTCGGCGCGAAAGAACGGCGACATGTCGAGATAGGTGCCCTGCGCCGTGAAGAAGTCGCGTCGCTCACTCTGGAACCCGAAGGGCGTGAGCGAGCGATTGTACATGCCATCACCGGCGATGCCGGCCTTGAAGTACGGCACCAGCGTGAGCGCATTCACGGTGCTGAACGCGCCGTAGCTGTGGCCTCCGATGCCCATTCGGCTGCGGTCCACGAAGCCGGCCTCCACCACGGCGTCGAGCACCGCGTCCAGGTTCTCGCGCAGGTCGCGCGTGTAGTTGTCGTTCATGCGGCCCGAGTCGCCGAACACGGGAATGTCGGGCTCGATCAGCGCATAGCCCTGCGTGACCCACAGCTTCGTGGACGACGCGGGCCGCGCCGGCGCGAGGTCGGGGAACTTGTTGATGTTGGTGCTGTACCGCGAGCGATCGTAGTCCGCCTGCGAGGTATACTCGCGCGGATAGAACCAGATGATGCCCGGCAGCCGCGTGCCAGGCGTCCAGTCGCGCGGCAGGGTGACATCGGTGTAGAAGTGCAGGCCGTCGCGCTGCCGCGTAATCTGGAGGCGCCGGTGGATGGCGCCAGTGACCTCGGGCGCAACGTCGACGTTGTGCGTCAGCCGCGTGTTGCTGCCGCTCTTCGTATCCCGCAGATATGCGTCCGCGATGACGGTCGGCGACTCGTGCGTGTAGATCCAGGCGGAGTAGTCGTCGTCGAGCGCGCTCACCACCTCGTCGTCCGCATCCGCTGGGCTCTCGAACACGCGCGTGCGCTGCGCCGTCTCCAGGTCCAGCCGGTCCACCCACGCCCGGGGCGCCTGCGACTCCCAGCGCGCACCGGGCGCCCGTGTGCCCGCGACGAACACGGACGTGCCATCGCGACTCTCGACGACCACCGGCGATCCGGTGACGCCGATGCGCGTGACGAGCGCGCCGGCCGTACCCGTGGAATCATTCGTTGCACCGGCACGACCAGCGCCGAACCCACCGACGCCGCCAACTGCCAGCGTGACGCCGCGGCCGAGTGGGTGTCGCTTCGCAGGCTCGCTCGTGCGCACCGCGACCACCGTCCCACTGTCGGCGATGAACAACGTCGAGCCATCGGCGCTGTAGGCAACGGTGCTCAGTCGGCCGCTCCCTTCGTGGACGAGCTGCGTGTCCGTGGGCCCGAACGGCGGGAGCCAGCGCATGAATCGCACGGCCACCGGCGTCGCGCGCGGCGCCACCCCACCTCGGCCCGCACCCGCCCGCGGCCCGCCATCGGCGAACACCGACTGGAGGTACACCAGTCCCGGTCCCACCGGATTCCATTGGATGTTGCGCTTGCCGGTGTCCGTTGCCGCCGCCGCGCCGCCGCGGCCGCCTGCCGCCGGTGTGTCGCCGTCGCCGCCGCGCTCGCCTTCGCGCAGCGGGGTCTTGCCAAGTGTCGCGACGAGCGTGCCGTTCAGGTCCCACAGCTCGCTCACGGTGCCGAAGTTCGACACCGGCACCACGTAGGAGAAGGGCTCGGTCATGCGGGTCACGCGCACGAACCGCCCGTCGGGCGATGCATCCACCGCGCGCATCATCGCCGGGACGCCCAGCCGGCGCACGCGTCGCGACCGGACGTCGATGAGCGCGAGCTGTCCGGTCGTGAAGTACGTGAGCTGTGCCTTCTCGAACGGATCCTGCAGCAGGCTTGGATGCACGGCCTGAGGCAGCGCACGCGATTCCGTCAAGCGCACCTGCGGACCGTCGGCGACACCATGCTTGCCGAATACCGGTGCCGCGCCGCGGTGTTCGGGCACGAGGACGGTCACGATTCCCGCGCCGTCACCCGTCCACTCGAGTGTGGTCACGAGCGTGGCGAGCAGCGGTGCCTGAGCGAGCGGCGTCGAGCGACCGCTTGCCACGTCGGCCACGTACGCATACGAGGCATCAGCGAAGTTCGCGATGTAGGCGATCTGTGTCCCCGTCGGCGACCAAACCGCGGCGGACACGGTGGCGCCCTTCGGCGTCTCGATCGTGCGCGTCGCCTGGGTGCGCGGATCGAACAGCGTGAGGCCGTGGCGCGTGCTGGTGGTGAGCGTGCGCGCCCGGTTGGCCCTCGTCTCGATCTGAAGTCCGGCGAGATTGATGTGCTCCTTCCCGAACGCCGAGAGCTCGCCGCGATCGGAGCCGACGGTGCGCAGGAACCATTTCCGGTCCGGACTCGGCATCGTGAACGAGATGTCCGTGCGCGGTGCGCGGATGATCCGTTCGATAACGGCCGGAGGCTGCACGTAGTGCTCGGTGCGGAGCACCTGCTGTGGATTCCAGGGTGCGGCGGCCTGCGGCGCGCCTTGAGCGCCGACGGACAGGCTGGCGCCGGCAATGACGAGCACGAGCGCACGGGCACGACGAATCATTCGGGACTCCGGGGGTCGGCAGGAAGGAGCAACGCTGTCCGGTATACGGACGACGGCGCGCCACTGCTGAACCTGCCGCGCGAACGAACGCCCCTGAGCCGGTCGGGATACATTGCGACATGATCGCCTATCTCGGAACAGGCCTCCTGGGCTCGAACTTCGTCCGCGCCCTGCTCGCCCGTGGCGAGCAGGTGCAGGTGTGGAATCGCTCGACGGACAAGGCGCGCGCGCTCGAGCAGTACGGCGCGCGCGTCTTCACGGATCCGGCCGACGCCGTTCGCGGCGCGGAACGCGTCCACCTCACGCTCTCGGACGACTCGGCGGTGGACGACGTGCTGGAGCAGGCACGCCCCGGTCTCGTGGCCGGAACAGCGATCGTCGATCACACGACGACCTCGCCGCGACTCACCACCGCGCGGGTGAAGCGATGGGAGGCGCGGGGTTTCGCGTTCCAGCATGCGCCCGTGTTCATGGGCCCGCCCAACGCTCTTGCGGCGACGGGCCTGATGCTCGCGTCGGGCGATCGCGCACGCTACGACGCGCTCGCCCCGCATCTCGAGAAGATGACCGGCCGGCTGGTCTACCTCGGACCCGAGCCGGATCGCGCGGCGGGCATCAAGCTGCTTGGCAACCACTTCCTCGTGGTCATGGGCGTGAGCCTCATGGATACGCTGGCCCTCGCCAGGGCACTCGGCATTCCGCAGGACGAAGTGACGAAGCTGTTCGACGTCTTCAATCCGGGCACGATGGTGCCGGCGCGCCTCGCGCGCATCCGGACCGGCGACTTCACGGATCCGTCGTGGAACCTGGCGATGGCGCGCAAGGACGTTCGCCTCATGTCGGAGTCGGCAACCGCCGGTGGCGTGACGCTCGACATCCTGCCCGGCATCGTGAAGGTCATGGACGCGTGGCTCGCGAAGGGGCACGCCGCCGACGACTGGACCGTCATCTCGACGGACGCGCTCGAGTGACACTCACCGCAGGGTGATGGTCGGCGCGGAGAACGCAAGCAGGTCGCCGTTACCTGCCGTTGTTCGTGGACACCGGTGCTGTCTGCTTGTCCCACACGAAACGGTGCAGGAAGTCGCTGCTTCGTGCAAAGATGTCGAGCCAGCGGCTGTGCATCAGCGACTCGTGCACATCGTCGGGCGTGACCGTCAGCTCGTAATAGACGTTATGCGCCCGCAGCAGGTCCACGAGCCCAACCATCTGCGAGAAGTCCACATTGCGGTCGTCGTCGCCCTGCTGCAGGAACACCGGTGACCGCCATGTGTCGATATGCCCGACGGCCGAGGAGCGGAAGGCGAGACTCGTCGTGTCCTGCGCGCTGCCGTAGATGTGCACGCCGGCAAGGTCCACGCCCGCCACGAACACGTCCGAGTTGCGTGCGAGCGCCTCGGCCGTGAGCAGGCCGCCGTACGAGAGGCCCCAGATGCCGATGCGGGTGGGATCCACGTCGGCGCGGCCCTGCAGATACTTCGCACCGGCGAGCACGTCCTGGTACTCGGCGTTGCCGCGACCCTGCGTGTTCGCCGCGCGACGGAAGGCGTTGCCGTAGCCCACGCCGGCGCGGTAGTTCACGGACAACACGATGTAGCCCTGCGACTGCAGCCACTGATTGTATGCATACGACCAATGGTAGAACTGCATGTAGTGATACGCGGGGAGCATCTGGCGCTGCGGTCCGCCGTGGACGAAGACGATGGCCGGTCGCTTCTCGCCGGGCTTGAGGTCCTTCGGCAGGAAGAGCTGGTTGTGGATCTCGAGCCCGTCGGGTGCCTTGGTGAGCACGATCTGCGGCGTCACGTGCGCGGCCACCGGGAATTCCTTTGGCAACGTGGGATACACCACCTGCGTGTTGCCGCCAGACGTCGGCACAATGCCGATCGAGGCTGGCTGCGCCGCGTTGAAATACAGCACGGCGAGGCTCGTGCCCGACGCAAGCGGCGTGGGCGACACAGCGACGCCGTCGTCCGTCGAGATCTTCTTCGGCGTGCCGCCGGCTACTGGCACGGCCCAGATATGCCGCTTCTCGATGTCCGTGGCGTTCGTGCTGTAGTAGAGCATCCGTCCATCGGGCGAGAGCGCCGTGGTCGTGAACGTGCGGTCCGCGACGCCGTCGTTGATGAGTCCATCCGTCGTCGTCAGCAGCACGGGCGTGCCCTGCGGCTTTGCCATGCTCAGGGAGTAGTACCGGTCCCACTCGTCGTTCTGCGGCTGTGCACCGAAGACGAGGTGATCGCCGGCCCACGTGAGGTTGTTGACGTTCGGGAAGGTGCGGTCGAGGGGCTGGTTGTGCCACTGCTCGTGCGCCTTGCCGGTCACGACGTCTGCCACCCAGATCGACATCGTGTATCCGCCAGCGAAGGCTGCGCGGCACAGTCCATCGGCCGCCTGCGGAATGCTGTCCGCGTTTGCGCCGCCGCGTCCACCACCACCGAACCCTTGTGCTGGGGCCGGACATCCGCTCGGTCCCGCCGCCGGCGCCGCACTGTCGGTGCCCGCGCCCGCTCCGCGGCCAGCGCGACCTGCAGCGCCACGACCCTGCGCGCCCGCGGCCGGCGTCGGTGCCGCCTGCGCGAATGGCGCGCCCGCCACCACCGCCTGCTGCCCGAACGGCGTGCCGGGTCGGCGGATGAAGGCGATGCGCTTCCCGTCGGGCGACCACGTCGGGCTGCCGTCCATGTCGGTGCTGGGCGCGAGGAACTGCACGGCGCGCGTCTGCATGTCGTACACGCCGATGAACGCGTGATTGTCGCGGCTGCTCACGAACGCGAGCTTCGCGCCGTCTGGTGACCACTGCGGATTGCCCTGCCGTCCCCACGCGCGGATGAACGCGACGCCGCCGGTATCCATCGCGGACTTCGCGCCGCGCGACGTGCTCACGCGGAAGATCTGCCCGTCGCGCACGAACACCGCGTAGCGGCCGTCGGGTGAGAGCTCGGGCGGACCACCGCCGCGTCCGCCAAGCTGTGTCCCCGTGATGACGCCGAGCCGCCAGGCGCCGCTGCCGTCGGTGCGCGCGGCCCACACGGTGCGTTCGCCACCGTCCGGATTATGCGACGGGTTGGCCACCCAGCCTTCGTGGTTCTGCGCCGAGCCGCGCACGAAGATCGCGATGCGTCCGTCGTCGGAGAGCCGCACCGCGCCGACGTCGATGCCGTCGTCCTTCATGAAGCTCGTGATGCGCATCGCCTTGAAGCCGGGCGCCGACGCGACGTACACGTTGCGCATGCCACGCTCGTACGTGACCCACGCGAGTCGATCGGCCTTGCGCGCTGCACTCACTTCCAACGGCGAGGCTGGCGAGAGGAATTGGTCGATGGTGTATTGCGGCGCGGTTGCGGACGAGAGCGGCGTGATGCGCGAGGTCGTGCTCGCGGCGGCACGCAGCTGCGCCTGCAGTGAAACGGCGGGCGTCGCGAGCGCCAGGAAAGCGAGCGAGCGGCTGAGCGTGGGCATGGGGACCAAGGAGAAGGTCGGGCAGGACGGTGACCGTACTGCTAACGTGCGGCGCGGGCTGCGCGTTGCGCCATCGCCCCACAGGCGTGTCGGCAACCGTGAAACGGGACAGATGTGGACCCGGAGGGAATCAGGTCCTTCGCTTCGCTCAGGACGACGAGATTCCTGCGAAGGGATAAGAAGGATGTCCCCCTCAGCAACGCAAAGGGCCTGCTGTCGACCCGTCTCGTCGCGTTTGCTGGATCGATTGCGCATGCGACGAGGGCGGCTCCTGCGAGCCGCCCTCGTCGTGCGTCGCCGCCGTGATGATGGGCTACTGCCCGCCCACCGGCCGCGGCGCAGCGGGTGCGGCCTTGCCGGCGTCGAGGTCGTTCCAGTTCAGGATCGCATTGAAGCCGAGCATGTACGTGCCCTGCGTCTGCCAGCGCCAGAACGGGCGGATGCCGAACATCACGACGTGACCCTTCCCGATCGCGGCATCCACGAGCTGCGCCTTGCCGGCGATGCTCTGCCCGCCGGCGAGCGTGCCGGAGAGCAGCATGTCGTTCGGGTTGCTCGGGAACTGCATGATCACGCGGGGGCGCACCACGTCAGCGGCGGCGCCACCACCGAAGGCGCCGAAGCCGCCGCCACCGGCCCCACGACCACCGCGCCCACCCCGCGCACTGGCGCTGGCTGCCGCCTCTGCCGCGGCCGTGGAATCCCACGGCGACAGCGCGAGCGGCACCGCGTTCGGCGTCACGTTCTGGCTCAGGCCCGGCGCGCCGCCGCGCCCACCACCGAGTGCGAAGGCATTCGCGCCGCCGCCGGCGTTGATGACCGGCGCCTGGTTGAAGTACACGGGAAGCTGCGTGCCTTCATAGCCGTAGACCAACGGGCTCTTCTTGTCCGAGATGATGCCGCGGAGTATGGTGCCGCGCGCGAACAGCTCGGTGGGCGTCTCGATGGTCACGCCCGGCGTGAGGTTGTACTCGGGGAAGATCGTCGCGGTAGCGCCTTCGGTGATCAGGGTGCCGCCGTCCTCGACGAACCTGTAGAGGTTCATCAGGCCTTCGATGCCCATGCCGCCGCGGATGTCATCGCTCTGGTCCATGTAGCCGAGGTTCGGCGTCGCGTCGGTCTTCTTGTAGGGCAGGGGCATCGTGCCCGTCTTCGGCGTGCCGGCCACCATGCTCTGCGCCGTTCCGCCGACGTGCGGGAAGATGATCACGTCGTACTTCGCGCGCAGGTTGCCATCGCGCAACTTCTGGTCGGCGAAGTAGGAGTAGGGCACGCCGTAGGTATCCAGCGCGGCACGGACCCAACCCTCGTCCTGCGTGCGCGACCAGCTGTGCACGTAGCCGATGCGCGGGATGTCGAGGTCATGCGTCTTCACTGCCGGCGCTGTTGGAACAGCGTAGCCCGACAGGCCGAGTGCGGTGAGTTGCGACTCGAGCCTGGCGCGGTCGCCGGTGGGGATGATGAATGCGCCGGCGCGGAAGTGATGCCCCGCGGCATCGAACTCGTCTTCGGCCGCCTGCATCTTCACGCTGGCATTCTTGAAGCGGAAGGCCATGAGGTTGTTGTCCGCCGCATTGTCCACGATGACCACCGGGCCCGAGCCCTGCACGCCACCCGGCGCCTTCACGGTGGCCGTCACCATCGTCATCGGCTGCGTGAGCACGGACTTGTCGCTCACCGGCGTGATCACGAGGTTGCGCATGAACTGGAACGTCCAGCCGGTATCGTCATAGGGCGCGGGGTTCGCGACCGGGTAGTTCTGCAGTGAGAAGTACATGTCGGCCAGCGTGCGGTACGGCTGGTCGGCGCGTACGATGTAATCGCCCGCCTTCACGCTCAGGTTGCCCGCCTTGAAGTCACTCGTGGCCGTGTGGATCTCGAGGCCCTGCGTGCGGAGGTCGTTGATGGCGTCCGCGGCGTTCGCCTTGCGGGTCTGGCTGGCCGGAATGAGCCATGCGTACGTGGGGCCATTCTTCCCCTTGTCCACGCTCCGCTTGTTCTTCAGCCAGTAGTTCTCCAGGAACATCTCCTTCTGGTCGGCCATCTGCTTGAGCGAGATGAGGAGCGCGCTCTCCTGGATGTTCGTGTTGTTGCGCGGGCCCCACTTGATGGAGGGCAGGGGCGGGTTGGGCCGGAACCACTCGCGGCTCGTCGTCGTCGCCGGCAGCGTGAGGTTCGCGTTGTTGTCCGGACCGTAGCTCTGCACTTCGTAGAAGCGGCCCACCGAGTTGTGCGAGTGGGCGATGAAGAACATGTAGTTCGGCACCCACCCGTCGTAGAAGCCGTAGGTGAAGACGCCCGGCACGCCGCGCTTCGCCATCTCCATCACGTCGTTCTGCGCCATCACCCACCACTCGTTGATCGTGATGGGGTCGAGCTGCTCGTTGTACGGGCCCGTGCCCGTGCTCGAATACAGGTAGCTCTGCGCTTCGTGCAGGTCGTGCAGCACGGTGGGGGTCCACTCGAGGAACGTCTTCGTCGTCGCCTTCGTGAGGTCCAGGAACTGTCCCATGCCGTCGCGGTTGTTGTCGTGCTGGACGTACTTGCCCCAGTACATCACCGGCAGGCGCGCTTCGCCGGTGGGCCGCTTCTTGTTGAAGTAGTACGTGTCCACCACCTTCTCGCGCCCGTCCACCTCGAGCACCGGCGTGATGAACGTGATGACGTTGTTGCGGATGTCCTGGATGAACGGCGTCTCCTCCACCGCGAGGCGGTACGCCAGTTCCATCAGCATCTCCGGGCCGCCCGTCTCGGGGCTGTGCATCCCACTCGTGAGCCAATAAATCGGCTTCGCCGTCTTGATCGTCGCCCGCGCCTGCTCCTCGGTGGTCGTCCGCGGGTCGGTGAGCGTCTTGAGCATCCCCTTGTACTTGTCGAGGTCGCGCAGCGTCGCCTCGTCCGCGATGGCAGCGACGATCATCTCGCGCCCCTCCTCGCTCTTCCCAATGCGCCACACCTTCACGCGGGGCGACGACTTGGCGAGTGCATCGAAGTAGCGCGTGATGTCCTTCGAGTACGTCAGCTCGCCCGGCGTGCCGACAATCTTCCCGAGGAACTTGAGCGGCGTCGGGACAGTGGCGGAGGCAGGCAAGTGATCCACCAGCTCGGTGCTGATGCGGGGATCCTGGAGGTATTCCTTGATCTTCGCGGTGTACTCGGGATCGTTGGCTTGCTGCGCGCGCATGGGCGCCGCGAGCGCGACACCGGCAGCAACGGTGAGGGCAACGTGACGAATGGTGCGACGGGTGCGGAACATCCTGTCTCCTCGTGGGGGCGATGCGGAGGCGTACGGCTGGGCGGGAACCACTGTGCAGGGTACGGATCATCGCGGCGCAGTGTTGACGTCGCCAGCCATGATCCACCCCGCGTGAATATGGTGGCACTCGTTAGCCCGGATAGGGCGACTTTACGCGGTGTTCTCTTGCCACCGGTCAATCGAGCCGAGCAGATTGTGGCCATGCCTGCGTTGGGTGCGCGCCGGTGGACGGCGGCAGAGGTGCGGCAACTCATTGCCGACAATCCGGAGCTCACGCCCCGGTACGAGCTCGTGGATGGCGAGCTGCTCGTGACGCCGTCACCTGGCGCGCCGCACCAGCGCACGGTGAAGGCGCTGCTGGTGGCGCTCGACGCCTACCTCGCCGCGCACCGGATTGGCGAAGTATACGTTTCGCCGTCCGATGTCGAGCTCGAGCCCGAGTTCCTCTCCCAACCGGACCTCTTCATCGTCGGCCGCGCCGAGGCGCTCCGCGTGCGTCGCGAAGGGTTTCCGGTGTTCGAGCTGTTGCTCGCCATCGAAGTGGCGACGCCATCGAGCGGGCGGCACGATCGCGTGCGGAAGCGGCCGAAATACCAGCGGCACGCCGAGGAATACTGGATTGTCGATCCCGACGCCCGCCTCTTCGAACGCTGGCGTCCTGGCGATGCGCGTCCCGAGATCAGCGTGGACCGCTTCGGCTGGCAGCCGAGTGGAGACGCGCCCGAGTTCGTCCTCGACGTCGAGCGCTTCTTCGCGGGCGTGGTCGGCGAGGAAACAGCGTAGAGGGCCACGCCGCACTCGCGCTAACTTTCGGCATGCGGATTCTCCGGAAATCGACCGACCTGCCGAAGCGCACGCTCTGGCAGAAGATCAAGGATGTCGCCCTCACGGACGTCGCCGTCCTGGCGCGCGGTGGCGTGTCTGCCGGCTCGCTGGAGCAACTCGAGCAATTGCTCCTCGAGGCCGACTTCGGCGTCCCCACCACGATGAAGCTCGTGGCCGAGGTCGAACGGCGTGCGCAGCGCGGTCTCGTGAAATCGCAGGAGCAGTTCCTCGAGGCGCTGCAGGAAGGCGTCGAGGCGGCATTGCGGTCCGGCTCGAGCGATCCTGCGCTGGCGCGCGCGGCCAGCGGGCCTACTGTCATCCTCATCGTCGGCGTGAATGGCGCCGGCAAGACCACGTTCATCGGCAAGTTGTCGCAGCGGCTCCGCAACGAGGGACAGCAGGTCATCGTCGCCGCGGGTGACACCTTCCGCGCTGGCGCCATCGACCAGCTCCGCGTATGGGCCGAGCGCAGCGGCGCGGACTTCATCTCGGCAAAGGCGGGCGCGGATCCGGCTGCGGTGGCCTTCGATGCCATCGATGCCAGCATTGCGCGTGGCGCCGACGTCCTGATCATCGACACCGCTGGCCGCCTCCACACGAGCGAGGGCCTCATGACGGAGCTGAAGAAGGTCGCGCGGGTCATTACCAAGCGATTGCCGGACGCGCCCCACGAGACCCTGCTCGTCCTCGATGCCACCATCGGCCAGAACGCCGTGCAACAGGCGAAGATCTTCGCCGCGGCCGTTCCGGTCTCGGGTCTCGTCGTCACCAAGCTCGATGGCTCCGCGCGCGGCGGCGTGGTGGTCGCCGTGCACGAGGCGATCGACGTACCCGTGAAGTTCCTGGGCACTGGCGAGCAGGGCGACGACCTCGTGCCGTTCGACGCGGCGGAATTCGCAGGGGAGCTCCTGGGCGGCGAGTGAAGCGGGAGGCGCCGCGGCCGCCGAAGATCCGGCTCGACACACCGGTCACGTACCTCAAGGGCGTGGGGCCGGTGCGCGCCGACGCGCTGCGTCGGCTCGGCATCGCCGTGGCGGGCGATCTCCTCTATCACATCCCGCATCGCTACGAGGACGCGAGCACTGTCTCGCCCATCGCGTCGCTCGAGACGGGCATGCAGGGGACCGTCATCGGCACGGTCGTGTCCAAGGGCGTGCTGCCCACGCGCAAGGGACTTCGGATCTTCCAGGCGGTGCTGAAGGATGACACGGGACTGATCGAGGTTTCGTGGCCGGGCCAGCCCTTCCTCGACCGCACCATCGCAAAGGACGACGTCCTGCTGGTGAGCGGCAGCGTGCGTTTCTTCCACGGCCGACAGCTTCAGCCGCGGGAATACGTCAACCTCGGCAAGGACGACAGCGGCACGGCGCAGGGCCGCGTGCTCTCGGTGTATCCCGCGACGGAAGGCCTCTCCTTCAAGGTCATCCGCGGCATCATCGACGCGCACCTTGATGAGCTGCTCCCGCTCGTCACGGAGTACCTCCCGCGCGAGGTGCTCGAGGCTGCCGCGGTGCCGTCCATTGGCGACGCCCTGCGCATGGTGCACCGGCCGACGAGCCTGGCCCAGGCGCTCGAGGGTCGTGCTCGGCTCGCGTTCGAGGAGTTGCTGTTCGTGCAGTTGCTCCAGCAGCGCGCGAAGGCACTGTCGCGCGAGCCGCGACGCGGCATCCGGTTCGCCAATCGCCGCGACCTCACGACGCGCCTGCGCGAAGCGCTCCCGTTCACGCTCACTGGCGCACAGGCGCGGGTACTGCGCGAGATCTTCGCGGACATGTGCAGCGACCGGCGGATGCACCGCCTGCTGCAGGGGGACGTCGGGAGCGGGAAGACCGTGGTGGCGCTGTTCGCGTCGCTGCTCGCGATGGAGAACGGCTTCCAGGCAGCGATCATGGCGCCCACGGAACTGCTGGCGGAGCAGCACTTCACGTCCATCGGTCGCATGCTGGCGCCGCTCGCCATCGAGCCGATCCTCGTCACGGGTGGCCTCAAGACGAAGGCGCGTCGCGAGGTGGCATCGCGGATGGCCGAGGCCGGCCCGGCGCTCGTGGTGGGGACGCATGCACTGGTGCAGCAGGCCACGGAGTTCGCGCGGCTGGGGCTCGTCGTCGTGGACGAGCAGCATCGCTTCGGCGTCGAGCAGCGGAAGACCCTCGCCGCCAAGGGTGAGTCGCCCGACGTGCTCCTGATGACGGCGACACCGATTCCCCGCTCGCTCGCGCTCACGCTGTACGGCGACCTCGACCTCTCGCTGCTCGACGAGCGGCCGCCGGGCCGGCAGCCCATCACCACGGCGCTGCGGCCGGAAGTGGCGCGCGCAAAGGTACTCGAGTTCGTCGCGCGCGAGGTCGGGAAGGGTCGGCAGGCGTACGTCGTCTATCCGGTCATCGAGGAATCGGAGAAGACCGACCTCAAGGCGGCGACGACCATGTTCGAGATCCTCGCGGCTGATGCTTTCCGGGATCAGCGCGTGGCGCTGCTGCACGGTCGCCTGCCCGCCGAGGAGAAGGACGGCATCATGCGGCGATTTCGTGATGGCGACATCGACGTGCTCGTCGCGACCACGGTGATCGAAGTCGGCATCGATGTTCCCAATGCCACGGTGATGCTGGTCGAGCATCCCGAGCGCTTCGGCCTCTCCCAACTGCATCAGCTGCGCGGCCGCGTCGGTCGCGGGGCGGAAGCGTCCTTCTGCATCCTCCTCGGCGACGTGAGTCCTGATGCGCGGCAGCGGCTGGATGTCTTCGTCGGGAGTGAAGACGGTTTCGAGATCGCGCGAGCCGATCTCCAGCTGCGCGGCATGGGCGACCTGTTCGGGGAGCGGCAGAGCGGCGTGCCCACGTTTCGCGTTGCCGATCCGCTCCGCGACGAGCTGTTGAACGAGCGGGCGCGAGAACTGGCGGCGGGCATCCTGGCGGATGACCCGGAACTCGACGCGCCGGCGCACGCCGCGCTGCGTCGGATGCTGTCGGAGCGCTACGCGCGTTCGCTGGAACTGTTTCGCGTCGGTTGATCG
>JBDTYL010000130.1:0-21180 GCA_040005695.1 bacterium
GTTCGGCGAAGGACGCGGCAACGAGATCAAGATCATGCGCGAACTCCGCTGGCCGGACTCGCTCGGGTTGCTGTACTCCGCGTTCACCGCGTTCACCGGGTTCAAGATCAACTCGGGCGAGTACAAGGTGATGGGGCTCGCGCCGTACGGAGAGCCGAAGTATTCAAAGCTGATCACGGACGAGCTGATGGACCTGCGCGACGACGGCTCGTTCCGGTTGAACCAGAAATACTTCAACTATCTCACCGGCATGAGCATGACCAACGACGCGTTCGCCGAGCTGTTCGGCGGACCGCCGCGCGTGCCCGAGACCGACCTGACGCAGCGCGAGATGGATCTCGCGCGCTCGGTGCAGGACGTGACGGAAGAAGTCATGCTGCGGATGGCGCGCACGGTGCACACGGAGACCGGACACGAGAACCTCTGCCTCGCCGGGGGCGTCGCGCTCAACTGCGTCGGCAACGGGAAGCTTCTCCGCGACGGCCCGTTCAAGCGCATCTGGATCCAGCCCGCCGCCGGAGACGCGGGCGGTGCGCTGGGAGCGGCGCAGCTCGGCGGGCATCGCTTCCTCAATAAGCCCCGCGAGGTGAGCCCATCGGACGCGATGCACGGGGCCTACCTCGGACCCTCGTTCTCCGCACAGGAAATCGAGAGCTATCTCGAGAAGACGGGCGCGACGTACGAGCACCTCAGCCGCGCCGATCTACTGTCGCGCGTCTCTGAGCTCCTCGCCGAGGGAAAGATCATCGGGTGGCTCAACGGCCGGATGGAGTTCGGTCCCCGTTCGCTCGGCGCCCGCAGCATCCTCGGCGATCCGCGCAGCCCGAAGATGCAAGCGGACATGAACATCAAGATCAAGTTCCGCGAGGGATTTCGTCCCTTTGCGCCGAGCGTGCTCAGGGAGCGCACCGCCGACTACTTCAACCTGGACGCCGAGTCCCCGTACATGCTGCTCGTCGCACCGGTGCACGAACAGCGCCGGATCGCGATGACCGACGCGGCGAAAAGCTTGTGGGGGATCGCCAAGTTGAACGTGCCGCGTTCCGACATTCCCGCTGTGACGCACATCGACTACTCGGCCCGTGTGCAAACCGTGTCGCACGAGACCAATCCCGACTACCACGATCTGCTGACGGCGTTCGAGGCGAGGACTGGATGTGGCGTGCTCGTGAACACGTCGTTCAACGTCCGCGGCGAACCCATCGTGTGCACCCCCGAGGATGCGTATCGGTGCTTCATGCGCACGCACATCGACTATCTCGTGCTGGGGAGCTTCCTCCTCGGCAAGACCACCCAGCCCGAATGGAGCGAAGACCGTGACTGGCGATCTGAATTCGTACTCGACTGATCGGGCAGAGGGCCGAGCTGGGCGGGCACGCCGGGGGAATCGGCCATGCTGAGCCGAGTGCTGTCGCGCATCGCGCTCGCGCTGCTGTATTTTATCGTCGTTACGCCCATCGGCGTCGTGCGTCGATTGCTCGGGGGCAACCCGATGATTCACCGAACCGGTGACATGGGGTATTGGCAGCGCCGTTCGCCCGCGAGCAACGAAGCGGATGCGATGCGTGGACCGTCCTGAGTGTTAGACTGAGAGCTACGGCTCGCCGGTTTCCGCCGTGCGCAGCCATCCATATTCATCACGAGGGGTTGACGTCATGCCTGCCACCGAGAGGACCCGTGCTGCCCAGCGCTCGTTTTTCGGGAAGTTCTACGACAGTGTGCGGGCACGTCTTCGCAAGCTGTTCGGCAAAAAGGACGATCCGAACATCTACCCCTTCTTCTGATCGTGTGAACCTCTAGCCATTCTTGTAATGGTATTGGCCGTGCAGCCCAAACCCACCAGGATTTTCTGAAACGGAGTGTTCGTGGCGGTAATCGGTCAGGCTGTTGCATTGCTGAAGCAAACGGTCAGGCCGGTGGCCCTCAAGCTGCTCGCGATGCCGACGCTCCATGATCTCGCGCACAAGGCGCACCATTTCCCCGTTTTTCACGAGTGGCGCCGGAGGTACCCTGCCCCTCAGGTGGACAATCGTGAATCGCTGTATCAACGCCTGTTGGAGAAGGAGCATCTGGACTCGGGAATCGACTATCTCGAATTCGGCGTCTATCGCGGCTACACGATCCGATGGTGGGCCGAGCACAATCGGGATTCGCAGTCGACGTTTGTCGGGTTCGACTCATTCGAGGGCTTGCCGGAGGATTGGAACAAGGAGTCGCCCCGCGGGACGTACGCGACGGGGGGGAAGGTCCCGGACATCGGCGACCCGCGATGCTCGTTCGTCAAGGGAATGTTCCAGGATACTGTGCATGAGTTCTTTCGCAGTCATCTATTCGATCGGACGCTGGTCGTTCACCTCGATGCTGACCTGTATAGCTCGACGCTGTGTGTCTTGATGGCCGTCGGTCCTCATTTGAAGAATGGGGACGTGCTCATCTTCGACGAGTTCTACGACTATATGAACGAGTTCCGGGCGTTGGAGGACTATCGCACGGCGCAGCCGTTCTCGATGGAAGCCATCGGACGAGTCGGCCCGCATGATGTCGTCGCGTTGCGAGTGCTGTAGGGCACTCTTGTTGAGCCCGCGCCGCTGGCTCTCCTCGCGGCGATGATCGCTCGCGACGCCTGTCGCCATCAGATGCGCATCTTGCGCGCGTGCGCATGATCGCCCCTTGAAAGCTGGCTGACAGGTTCGCCAGTTTCTGCGCGTTCAGCCCACGACGCGGGCACGACCGGAGCCGAGACGGTACGGATCGTGCCCGCGTGCGCTGTCATTCTCCTGACAGGAAGCGCCCGTGACCGACCCCCGAACCGATGATCTCACCGCGGCGTTCAACAAGGTGCCCGCGGTCACGCTCGTCTTCTGGATCATCAAGATCTTCGCGACGACTGTGGGCGAGACCGCCGCCGACGTCCTCTCGACGACGTTCAACCTCGGCCTCGTCATGACGTCCGTCGTCATGGCCGTACTGCTCACGATCGCGTTGATCGTGCAGTTCCGCGCCCGCAGGTACGTGCCGACGATCTACTGGATCACCGTCGTCTTCATCAGCGTCGTCGGCACGCTCATCTCCGACAATCTCGTCGACAATCTCGGCGTCACGCTGGTCACCACGACGATCATCTTCAGCGCCGCGCTCATCGCGGTGTTCATCTGGTGGTACATGAGTGAGCACACGCTCTCGGTGCACTCCATCTACACGACGCGCCGCGAGCTCTTCTACTGGGCCGCGATCCTCTTCACCTTCTCGCTCGGTACGTCGGGCGGGGACCTCATCTCGGAGAGCTTCGGCCTTGGCTACGCCGTCGCCCTGGGATTATTCGCGGCCGGCATCGCGATCGTGTACGCGCTGTATCGCCTGCACGTCATCAATGGCGTACTCGCCTTCTGGGCCGCGTATATCCTCACGCGCCCGCTCGGTGCATCGGCCGGCGACCTGCTCACCCAGGCACCGAGCGACGGCGGACTCGGCATGGGACGCCTGCCGATTACCGCGGTGATTCTCGTCGTCATCATCGCGCTCGTCATCTACCTCTCCGCGCAGGAACGCAAGCATCCGCCGGCGCCGATCAACACGTGAGCAGAGGGCGTGTCGAGCTGCGAGAGCGGAGCATCCGGACCAATGAATCGGGCGCGACGTCGAGGCGGATGATCCCGCGGGAGGCGATGTTGCCGGCCCGAGCGCGGCGCGCCGCGAGAACGTGGGCGCTCATCGGTCGTACGGTGCAGCCTGCGGCAGTGCTCGCCACCACATTGTCTGCGCTACTCGCGCTGGCCGGCTGTTCGGCGACGGGGTCCGGCGGATCACGGTCGAACGGCCCAAGGCGGCAGGCAACGTCGACGCCAGGTATCGCGCTGGCCCGCGACACGACCCCGCCTCCGGCGGACACGACGCGGCGCGACAGCTCGAACGCGGCCGCGTACGAAGGCGTCGATCCGCGCGGCATCCCTCGCTACGCCGCCGTCGAGCTGTCGAGTCGCGACGCCGACCTCCTCCGGCGTGCATATGGCATCGAGGATCCACACCGGCTCTATGTGTCGGATTCCACGGACGAGGGGATCCTCAAGTACGACACCCAGCGCAAGCGCTGCCTCACCTGTTACGTGAACAGCTATCGCATCGGGTACGTATCGGTGCGACGCAGCGGGGAGTCGTGGGACGAGGTGGAGCGCCGGGTCCGCACCACCACGCCGATGTACTTCACCGGCGGCGAGAATCCCTCCAGCACCTCGACGGCGGAGCTCGATCCCGACGTGCGACCCCTGGCCGAGAGGATGCTCCGCGACGCGAGAGCGGCGGGCTATCGACTCCATGTCACAGCGACGTACCGCTCACCGCTGCGCGAGGCGTTCCTCATGGCCGAGGGTCGAGGCCGGACGCATACGCTCACATCGAGTCACTCGTATGGCCGCGCGCTCGACATCGTGATCGATGATGGCAATCGCCACAACGCGCACACACGCCACAACTGGATCGCCTTCCGCCAATGGGTGACGCACTATCGGGCGTCGAATGGTGAATCGTTCCGCGTGCTCGGCAGCCTGGACCACACGTGGGACTGGCCGCACGTCGAGCTGCCGTCGTCCACGATCGGATTCGGGAGCATCGACAAGGCGATTGCCCGGGCACGGATGTGCCTCGCACCCGGCTCGGCCGTGTCGTGCAATTTTCCTCCGCATCTTCCGGCGAACCTGGGCCAGCCGCTCGTGCAATAGCCGGAGTCGAACGTCAATCGTCATCCCGATGCCACGATGACGCGCTCTTACCACGGCACCTGCCCCGATCGATAGTAGCTCATCCCGAGGTAGTCCCACCGTCGAGCCTGCGCCGCCAGCCGTTCGCGAAAATCTTCCCAATGGCGATTCTGCTGCGGCGACCAGCCGACCTCGGCAATCGCCGGCAAGCGCGGCAGGGCCAGCGTCATTGCCGCCGAGATGTTGCGGATCGTCTCGCTCCACAGCGGCGCCTCGACGCCGACAAGATCCTGCTCCGTCGTGCCGGTGAGGAACGTGGCCGGATCCCACTCGTAGGCGTCCCGGACGTCGATGAGCGCCGCCCACGTGAGGCCGAGCGGCGTATCGCTCGTGTACTTCATGTCGAGGTAGGTCTTGTTCGCCGGCGAAAGGAGGATCTTCGCGCCGTACTTGAGCGCGAGCTGCGCCGAGTCGCCCTTCCACTGCTGCACGATGGTCGTCGGGAGGAGGTGCGCCTTCCCGATCTCTTCCCAGCCGATCATCAGCTTGCCGTGCTTCGCGACGAGCTCCTGCACGCGCTCCACGAACTGGATGTACTTCGCGCTCGACAGGGTGTGGACCTCGTCCCCGCCGACGTGAAAGTATTTCCCGGGCGACATCGCGCTGATCTCCCCGATGATGTCGTCGAGCAGCGCATACGATGCTTCGTTGTCCACGCAGACGGTGCTCCAGCCCACATCCGTGCCGGCGTACGGCGCGGATGGGCGCACGCTGCAGGCGACGTCGGGATACGCAGACAGCGCGGCGTTGGTGTGGCCCGGCATGTCCACTTCCGGCACGATGGTGATGAACCGGTCGGCCGCGTAGCGGACAATCGTCGCGTAATCGGCCTTCGTGTAGAAGCCGCCCTCGCCACCGCCGACCTGTGAGACGGCACCAATGTCCGTCAGGCGCGGCCGGGCGTCGATGACGACGCGAAAGCCCTGGTCGTCGCTCAGGTGCAGGTGCAGGACGTTCATCTTGTAGAGCGCCAGCAGGTCGATGTACTGCTCGACTTCCTTGACGGTGAAGAAGTGGCGAGCAACGTCCAGCATCGCGCCGCGCCACGCGAAGCGCGGGGCATCCTCGATGGTCACGGCGGCAATGGCCCATGATGCCTTGTCCACCGCCATGTGCGACTCGATGGCCACCGGCAGCAGTTGGCGAAGGGTCTGCACGCCGCGAAAGAGCCCGGCGGGATGTGCGGCAGCGAGCCGCACGGCGTTCGGCGTCACTGTCAGCGAATAGCGCTCGTCGCTGCCGGTCGTCGCGTCGGGACGGAGCGACAGCCAGATGGCGGGCTGCGTGCCAGCCTCCGCTGGTGACACGATCGCGATGGCATGGCCGGTGGACGGGCGCAGGAGCATGGCCAGCGACCTCGCGACTTTCGCGGCGCTGTCGCCGCCCTCCACAACGATCGGCGTGGATGCCGAAATCACGAATGGAGGTCCGCCGGTCGCCTGCATGGATTGTGGGATGGGCAGGACGCCATGTGGCGCGACGACAACCTGCGCGCGCGGCATCCCGCGACACGCGAGGACGCCGAAGACGGCGAGCCCGCACGCGTACCGATGCAGGCGAACGGAAGTCATTCGTGATCTGTTCATGAGGCTCTCGACGGGTCTCCTGCAAACCACGGAAAGGCGGTGTCCGGGAGTATCCCTCAGAACGCGGCGCGCGGCAAGACGACTCGCGGGTCGCGTACCGTCGCGCTAGGCTACTGGTACACGAGGCCTGCGTTTCAGTCACTCACCCGGACAGGAGCGGCACTGCACATGGGTCGCCTGCTGCCCATCCCACTCATGCGCCTCGCCACCCTCGTGCTCCTCGGCGCCGCCTTCACCAGCGCATGCTCGAGTGCGACGACGCCATCCGTGGCCGAGAGTCCCCGGCTGCCACAGGCCACCTGGGTGCAGGTCTGGAGCGACGAGTTCGACGGACCCCCCGGCGCGGTTATCGACAGCACGAAGTGGAGCTACCAGACCGGCGACGGATGCAGCGAGGGTATCTGCGGCTGGGGCAACAGCGAGAAGGAGTCGTATACGATCTCCCCCTCCAACGTCGCGCTGAACGGGCAGGGACAGCTTGCCATCACCGCGCGTTCCGCTCCGTCGGGGCTCACGTGCTACTACGGCGCGTGCCGGTACACGTCCGCGAAGATCACGACGCGCGGCAAGCTGGTCGCCGCGCAGGGGCGCGTGGAGGCTCGCATCCGCATCCCGAGCGGGCAAGGACTGTGGCCCGCGTTCTGGATGCTCGGCAGCGGTTTTCCCGGTATTCCCTGGCCCGCCTGTGGGGAGTTCGACATCATGGAGAACAAGGGCAGTCAGCGAGCGACGACGAGTTCGGCGATCCATGGACCCGGCTACTCCGGCGCGACGCCGTTCGCGAACAGCACGACGCTGCCAAGCGGCGCGTTCGCGGATGACTTTCATACCTACGCGGTCGAGTGGGATTCGTCGCACGTGGCGTTTTCCGTGGACGGAACCGTGCACTACGGGGTGTCACGTTCCGTGATGGCGACGTACGGCGCTCCGGTGCTCGACAATTCCTACTACATCATCCTGAACCTCGCCGTCGGGGGCTTCTTCGATGGCGACCCGGCGTCAGACGCCATACTCCCCGCCACGATGCTGGTGGATTACGTCCGCGTGTACAGAGCGCAGGCGCCGTAATCGCTCGGCGCCACGGGGTGTCATCCTGAGCGCAGCGGAGGGATCTGCTCTTGTCACCGGCGAAAAGCGGACCCTTCGCTGCGCTCAGGATGACAGGAGGGCCGCTGCTGACCGCGGTTCGCTAGTCCGTGGTGCTGTCCACACGCTGCGTGTAGCCGGCAATCCGCTGTTCGTCCTGGTAGGCAACGATGGCGAGGTCCTCGGCCATCTGGTCAACGAATTCCAGCGAGAGGTGCGAGCACGAGTGTCGTATCCTGGCGGCGACTTCCGCGTGCAGCTCCGCGATGCGTGTCGTCGCCTCGTCACTGACGGGCACGCGCCGCGTGACGGCGGATAGGCGCACCTGCTCGGCGAGTCCAATGCGCAGCATCGCACCCAGCAGGTCCTCGAACTCGCGTGGGCTCAGGTCGGGGAAGACACGCGCCAGGCGAGCGGACGCCTCGATGCACATTTCCGCGGCCGTGAGCCGACTACTGTTCATGCGTGCCCTCCCGATGCCAGGAGTAATATCACGGCACAATCGGGTCCGATAGACGTTTTCCGTCGCACATCCGCCCTCCCCGTGCGCAATCGAACCGAATCGCGATGCTTGGCGCAGCGAAGGACGTGCGTTTGGCCGGGGAAAGCAGATCCTTCGCTTCGCTCAGGATGACATAGGGGCGCAGCTCAGGATGACATAGGGGCGCAGCTCAGGATGACACCGGGGCTAAGCTCAGGATGACACAGGGGCTCAGCTCAGGATGACACCGGGGCTCAGCTCAGGATGACACCGGCTGCGCTCCGCTGACCTTGTCGTCACGCTCCCTGCCCGCCAGCTTCAGCACTCGTCTCAGTCCGCCGCGAGGAATGCGCCTGTCACTCGCCGATCGTTTCCGCACCCACACCGTCGAGAACCAGCCGGCGCCCCTGGCGCCGTACGACGCCTTCGCAACGGACCTCCCGCTGCGCGAGGGTCTCGCCCGCGAGGGCGGCGGCTGGGCCGAGGAGCAGGTGGCGGCGTACGGTGTCATCGTGGGCGGCGAGGCAATGCCGTTGGCGGTCGCGGCAAACGCGCACCGGCCAGTGTTGCACGCGTTCGACCGCTTTGGCCATCGCATCGACGACGTGGAATTCCATCCCGCGTATCACCGGCTCATGCAGCTCGGCGTCGAGCACGGCGTTGCCGCGTTCGCGTGGCGGCATGCCGCGCGGGAAGGGGCACACGTCGCCCGCGCGGCGCTCGCGTTCCTGCATACGCAAGCGGACCAGGGCACGAGTTGTCCGCTCACGATGACCTATGCGTGTGTGCCGTCGATGGAGCAGGACGCGGCGCTGGCGCGCGAATGGCTGCCTCGTGTGCTCTCGCTCGAATATGACGGCCGGAGCGTGCCGGCTGTGGAGAAGCGCGGCAACACGGTCGGCATGGGCATGACGGAGAAGCAGGGTGGCTCCGACGTGCGGGCCAACACGACCCGCGCGACGCCGGTGAGCGGCGGCGGATCCGGACAGCTCTACGAGCTCGTGGGCCACAAGTGGTTCTTCAGCGCGCCGATGTCCGACGCATTCCTGGTGCTGGCGCAGGCGGACGACGGACTCTCCTGCTTCCTGCTGCCGCGGGTCACGCCGGACGGTGCGCGCAACGCCGTGCGCATCCAGCGGCTCAAGGACAAGCTGGGCGACTGGAGCAACGCGAGCGCCGAGGTGGAATTCCAGGGCGCGCTCGCCTGGATGGTGGGGGAGCCCGGTCGGGGCGTGCAGACGATCCTCCAGATGGTCGCCCTCACGCGACAGGACTGCCTCATCGGCTCGGCGGGCATCATGCGACAGGCGCTCGTGCAGGCGACGCATTACGCGCGGCAGCGTAGCGCATTCGGGCGGCCGTTGGTGGCGCAGCCGCTGATGCGCAACGTACTCGCGGACCTCGCACTGGAGTCCGAGGCGGCCACGGCGCTCGCGCTCCGCGTGGCGCGGTCCATCGACGGCAGCCCGCGCGATCCGCAGGAGCGCGCCCTGGCACGCATCGTCACGGCGGTGGGGAAATACTGGGTGTGCAAGCGCTGCCCGCCCTTCGTGAACGAGGCGCAGGAGTGCCTCGGCGGCGCCGGCTACGTGGAGGAGTCGGTGCTGCCGCGACTGTACCGCCAGGCGCCACTCAACTCCATCTGGGAGGGCAGCGGCAACATCCAGTGCCTCGACGTGCTGCGCGCGCTGCGCAAGGAGCCAGCGAGCTCCGACGCGTTCTTCGCGGAGCTGGAGGCGGTGCGCGGCGCGAACCGGCTGCTGGACGCCGAGATCACCGCGTTACGGAAGTCGCTGCATGGCGACGTAGCGGACGTCGAGGCGCGTTCGCGACACATCGTGGAGCGAATGGGCATGGCGCTTCAGGCGTCGTGTCTGGTGCGCAGCGGCAACGTGGCCATCACGGATGCATTCTGCGACAGTCGGCTCGGACGCGCACACGGTCTCGCATTCGGGACCCTCCCGTCGGCCGCGCCGTTCGATGCGCTCATCGAGCGCGCGCTGCCGCTATAGCGCTGTCCGTTCGTGAGCGCGAGTCCGTCAGCGCGGACGGCCGCCGAACAATCCGCGCATGCTCATCGTGACGCGCTGGGTGATGCTCGGCGGCTCGGCGGCATCGTCGAGACGGCGCAGCAGGTCGCTGCCGTCCGCGGGGCGCTTGGCGGGATCCTTCTCGAGGCACGCCATGACCAACGCGCAGAACCACGCTGGCGCGCCCACCGCGCGTGCATGCAGCGGCTGCGGACGCTCGGCGATGTGCGCGGCGATGAGCTTCTGTGCGGTGTGGGCATCGGGAAACGCGTGGTGTCCGGCGATCATCTCGTACGCCACGACGCCGATGGAGTAGATGTCGGTGCGCGCGTCGATCTCGTCGCCGACCGCCTGCTCGGGAGCGAGGTAGGCCGGGGTGCCCAGTGACGTGCTCAGTGCCGTGAGCTGGACATCGCGCTCGCTCCGCGCCCCGTGCATCGCGTGCGCGATGCCGAAGTCGGTAACGACGGCCGCGCCCCCGCACACGATGATGTTGTCGGGCTTCACGTCGCGGTGCACCAGCCCGGCGGCGTGGACGGCGCCGAGCGCCTTGGCCACGTCGCCGAGGAGGGCGAGTGACTCGCCGAACCCGATGCGGCCGCGGTCCATGCGCGCCCGCATGGTCTCGCCGCGTACGAACGGCATCACGTACCAGGGCACGCCGACGGAGGTGGAGCCGGCGCGCAGCACGGGGACGATGTGCGGGTGCTGGAGGTTGGCCGTTTCGTGCACTTCGCGCGCGAAGCGCTTCACGGACACGCCTTCGGCCAGCTCGGGCAGGAGGACCTTCACCACGACCTCTCGGTCGAGGGCGCGGTCGCGCGCGAGGAACACGCGGGACATTCCGCCTCCGCCGAGCTCACGCTCGAGGGTGCACGCCGGACCGAGGGATTCCTGAAGGGATTCGCGAAGGTCGTCCATCACGCCGGAAGCTAGGTTCACGCGGTCGCGGGAGCAACGAATCGGTGCGAAATTCACGCTAAGAAACGCGCGTTGCCTTGTGGCGGGAATCCGGGCTTCATACGTTATGCTGCGCCGGACCAGCCGTGACCTCGCCGTACACCCGAGATCCCGAGACATGAAACTGCTCCCGACGCTCACATCGCTCGCGATCTGGGCCCTCCTGCCGTCCGCGTCGCTCGTCGCACAGCAGCCGGGCGCGTCGTCCGCTCCGGCGCCCGCCGCGCCGAAGGAGGAGGATGCCTTCTCGCCGAGCGCGCACGTGATGGTGTTCGGCGATGCGACGTACCTGGCCACCGACCGGGCGATCCCGTCTGGCTTCCTCATCGGCCAGACGGTTGGGCACCTCATCGCGTCGCTCACGGAGCGGCTGGCGTACTTCGGCGAGGTGACCGCGAGCTCGTCGAGCAGCGGATACAGTGTCGAGGTGGAGCGATCGATCCTCCGCTACGACGTGGTGGACGCGTTGAAGATCTCCGGCGGGCGCTATCACACGCCCGTGGGATTCTGGAACACGAACTATCACCACGGCACCTGGCTGCAGACGACCGTGGCGCGTCCGGAGATGGTGAAGTACGGCAGTCAGTTCATCCCCACGCATTTCGTGGGTGCGATGGCGGAGGGCACCCTGCCGGCGGGCGACCTGGGCGTGGGCTACATCGTGGGCGTGGGCAACGGGCGCGGTGCGACAATCTCGCGGGCGGGTGACGCGGGCGACGCCAACAGCAATCGCGCCTGGACCGCCGCGGTCTCGGTTCGTCCCGCCACGATGTTCGGGCTGCAGGCCGGCGCTGGCTATTACTCCGACCGCCTCTCGACGCCCGCGCCAACCGCGGTGACGGCGAAGGAAGACATCACGTCTGGTTACGTGGCGTGGCAGCGCGAACGGCCCGAATTCATCGCCGAATATGCGCTCGTGCGCCACACGCCGGAGCTTGGCGGCGCGGCGACGTCCAATCACGGCTATTACGTGCAGCTCGGCTATCGGCTGCCAGGCGACGCGTCGGCATGGAAACCGTACGTGCGGACGGAGGAGGTGGTGACCTCGCCGACGGACGCCATCTTCGCGCCGCTCGCACTCGGTTACCGCGGTACCCTTGGCGGCCTTCGCTACGACTTCGCTCCCTACGCGGCGCTGAAGCTCGAATACCGGCGCGAGCAGTTCCAGGGAAAGGAGTGGTCGAACGGGGTCTATCTCAACGCGAGCTTCACCATTCCCGGGCTCGGTTCGGGAGAAGGCAACCCGATGGGGCATATCTGAGTGCACACACATCCGACACTGATCCGCGCCGCGCTCGGCGCGAGGACCCTCACGCTGAACGCGTCGCGTCGCGCGGGACGTGTGCTCGCGGGAATGCTCCTCGCCCTCGCGACGCTCACCGCCGCGCGCCCTGCAGGCGCGCAGGCGAAGAACACGGGCGCGATCGCGATCGTCGTGCATCCGGAGGTGCAGGTCTCCAACCTCAGCTTCGCGGAACTGCGTCGCATCTTTCTCGGCGAGCAGCAGTACTGGTCGGACCGCTCGAAGGTCACGTTGCTGGTGCGCGCGCCGACCGCCTACGAACGCTCCATGGTGCTCGACCGGATCTACAAGATGGACGAGGATCGGTTCCGGCAGTACTGGATCGGCAAGATGTTCCGCGCCGAAGTGGCCGCGGGACCGAAGATCGTCTACAGCAGCGACATGGCGCTGAACCTGATCTCGTCCATCCGCGGGTCCATCACGTTCGTGCCCGTCAGCGCCGTCACGCCCGACGTGAAGGTGCTGCGCATCGACGGCAAGCTGCCGGGCGAGGCGGGGTATCCGCTGCAATGATGCGCGGGCCCACGCGGCTGCCATGACGGCCGCCTGATGCGGAAACCCGCATGGCTGGCCGAGGTGACGGTGCAGTCCGTGATGATCGTGCTCAGCATCCTGCTCGCGCTCTGGGTGGACCAGTACAAGCAGCGCCGCGCGGAGCAGGAACTGGCGGCGGCCTCGCTCTCGAACTTCGCGAAGGAGATCCAGCAGAACGAGGCGCGGCTGGACGACATCCTGCCGTACCACAAGGGAGTGCGGAAGATGCTCACCGGGCTCGAGGCATCGCGCGGCATCAACACGCCGCTGGAATTCGAGAACACCGTCGGACTCGAGGGGCTGCGGCCGCCGTTCCTGCTCGCGACGGCGTGGCAGACGGCGGTGGCGACGGGCGCCCTCACGCACATCGACTACGAGACGGTGTCCGCACTCTCGCTGACGTACACGCTGCAGGACCGATTTCGCGAGGAGAGTCGAAGCGGGATCCAATCCGTGCTCCAGGCCAGCAACTTCCAGCCTGGCCACGCCGACGCCGCGCTCCGCAGCGCGGGCATCTACCTGAACGACGTGGTGACGAGCGAAGAGGAGTTGCGCGCCACCTACGCGCAGGCCGTCGCGCTGCTGCGGAAGAAGCTCGACACGATGCATCCGACGTCCGGCGCGGTCGACTCGGCACAGCGCCGCGACAGCACTCCTCCACCCCAACGTCCCTCCCCATGATTCGCTATCGTGATTTCGCGCCGGCCCGGATCTCGGGGGGACTGCTGCGTCACGAGCGGTACGAGAGTTTCGATCGTGCCGCCGCCGCCGCCGATGCGTGGATCACCGAGCATCGCGCGGACATCGTCAACATCGAGACCGTGGTGCTTCCCAACATCTGGCGCAAGGATGAGGAAGGCACCGCCGACGGACAGGTGGAGACGGAAGAGGCCATGACGTCGGTGAACGCGTGGTACCAGTTCGTGCGCGTCTGGTACCGGGAGTAGCGCCGCGGACCGCACTCCTAGAGGCGCAGCAACCGGCTGAACTTGAAGAAGAAGTGGTCGTTGCTGCGCACCAGCGGCTGGTACAGGAAGCGCTGCGACGAATCCGGCGCGCCATCGGCCTGGCCGCCATAGCCCACGAAGATCACCGTGCCGGGTACGGGCTGGTACGCGAAGAGCAGGTCGCCCACGAAGCTGCGTGCCCGCGACGCGAGTGCCCGCTGCCCGCCGATGATGAGGGGCAGGCCCGTCCGCGACTCGTCGCGCAAGTCGTCGTGCTCAGAGCCGTCCACTTCGCCCACGGCGCGCAGGAAGATCGCCGGCGTCACCTGGTACTCGACCTTCGCGCGCGGAATGTATGTCCGCCCCGTGAGCGTGTGATCCGTGCGCCGCCTGTAGTCCTGGTAGTCGAACGTGGCATCGACCCGCAGGCGCGCCGTCGGCCGGAGGTTGACCGCGGCGGACACGTAGTGGATGTCGGCCTGCGCCCACTCGAAGAAATTCTCGTCCTGACCCCATACGTAGAGCAGGGTGCCGCTGAACATCGCGAACCTCGGTGTGTTCAGCGTGAGCACGTAATCGCGGTTCGGGATGCGCGGCGTTCCCACGAAGGGAATGGTATCCACCGTGGTGCCCACCGTCCGCAGGATGCGATAACTCGCATACAGGCGATCGTCGTAGCCGAAGCTCTCCCAATACACGGCGGTGCCCAGCGACCAGCCGCCCCGCAGCGCGCCGCTCACGCTGACGTGGTACTTCTTGTCCTGCGCATCCCCGCGACGCGCGAAGTTCGTCGTCTGCCAGGTGTTGTCCACCACGAGCGTGAGCGTGACGTTGTCCACCGGCGAGCCCCGATCACCGAACATCGTCCAGTGGTTGTCGAGCGTGCCCTTCGTGATGCCCGTGCGCGACGTGAACCCGCTCAACGCACGGAAGCCTGGCGTGGTGCCGGAGAAGACCGTGCGGAAACCGTAGTGCTTCCCCGTGCGATTGAGGTTGACGTTCCACAGCGATCCGTCGAGCGGACCGGATGGCTGACGGGTGGTGCTGCCGGCGTACTGCAGGTTCGCGGTGTACAGGCCGGCGAAGACGAGTCGTGAGTCGAGTCCACCGAGCCGGTTGGAACTGCCGCCCACCTCGCGGTCGGTGAGCACGGCCCCAAGGCGCGACTGGCCGCCGATGTCGCGCTGGAGCCGCAGGATGTTGTAGTACGTGTTGTCGTGCCCCGTGGGCGAGAGCGCCTGCTCGTCCACGGCCGAAAGGAAGCCGATGGTGGTGCCCACCGCCTTGCCGCTGAGCTTGACCGCGGCCACGGGCTCCACGATGCGTCGCGTGTACACGAGCGTGCCCGGCACGTCGAACTGGTCGGCGCCGTCGAGAAAGAAGGGACGTTTTTCCGGAAAGTAGAGTGCGTTGCGCGGGTCGAGCACGATGCGGCCGGCGTCCGACTCGACTTCCGCGAAGTCCGGATGCGCCGTGCCGCTGAGCATGAGGTTGCTCGTGATCCCCCAGCGCGCGCTCGCGCCGAGTTGCGGCTTGCCGCGGTCGTACGTCCACCCCGTCGCGCGCGGTGCGCCTACCGTCTTCTGCGTCACGACGGGGTTCACGTCCAGCAGGAGCTCGCGCGCGAGGCCATGCAGGCCGTCGAGTGAGCCGGCTTGCCCGAGGAACGACGGATTCCCGCGCTGCGCTGGCACCCAGCTGTCCTCGGCGCCGGTGTGCTGCACGTCCCGCACGACGTTGAAGTCCCATTGCTGCTCGTCCGCCGACTGGTACTTGAGGCTCTTGAACGGGATGCGCACCTCGACTTCGTAGCCGTAGTCGGTAAGCCGGCCTTTCGACGTGAAGACGAAGTCCTGGTTGAGGTCCGGGGCCACGCGCGCCGAGAGTGCCCCGCTCCAGCTGGCGGACTGCGACTGGCCACGTTCCACCATGGTGCCGTCGAGCTGCACGCCGAAGGGATTCACCCCGAAGACGAACGCCTGGCGTCGATCGTGGAAGGTGCCGAGAAAGAGCTGGATGTTGTCGTCGGCCGAGATCTTGTCGCGATCGGCGTGCGTGGCGTGCACGGCGCCGTGCTGCTCGTAGGCGCGGATGCCGAAGTAGATCGCCGTCGGCGAATACCAGACCAGGACCTCGGTGGAATCGGACGCTGCGATGCCGTCCTGCGGCGAGAACTGCGAGAAGCCCGTGAGAAGTGCGGCGCGTGCCCATGCCGGGTCGTCAAGGGTGCCGTCGATCACCGCTTCGAGCTCGAGGCGCGGGACGGCGACATGCAGCTGCCCGCTGCGTCCGTTGTACGGATCGGCCGGCGGATGCACGATCGCCGACGCGAGGGCAGCGACCAGGATGCTCTTCATGGCTGGTGGTGCGGGTGGGCGATCGTGCTGGCGACCGTCGGGTGCGGGACTGGCGGCCCGCGTCGCATCGACGAGACGAATATACAGCGCGCTGGCCGAGATGCCGAGGTCGATGCCGGACGTGCGGAAGGGCGTGCAGTCTGCACGCCCTTCCGTGTGTGCGACCGAACCGCGGCCGCCCTTACATCCAGCTGGCCACGCCGCCATGGCGCGAGCAGGCGCCCTGACGGTTGGCGGCATGAGAGTACATGCCGTCCTTGCACTTGGCGATGGAACCGGCCGGATCGTGGTCCTCGGCCTTCCCGCTGGCCTTGGCTACGGCTTTCGCTGACTTCTCGACCTTCTCGGCCCTGTCGGCCTTCACTTCTGCCTTGGCCGCCTTGGTTTCCTGCTTCTCGGCCTTCTTCTCGACCGGATTCGACACGCCGATGCCGCCGTGGCCGGAGCATGCACCGCGGCCGCCGGCGCTGGACGTTCCATCCTTGCACGTGACGGTCGTCATTGCGGCCTTGTCGGACGCCTTCTCGGCCTTGGCCTCTTCCTTCTTCGCGACGGTCACCTTCTTGTCGGCCTCCTTGGAGGCCTTTGCGGCAGCGGTGGCGGCTTTTTTCGCGGCCTTCTCGGCCTTGGTCGTCGCCTTGGCATCGACGCCGCCGTGGCCCGAACAGGCGCCGCGGCCGGAGACCGCCGAGTTCGATCCATCCTTGCACACGGTCGCGGTGCCCTGAGCAGCCAGTGGTGCGGCCAGCAGTGCACATGCAGCGAGAACGAGGTATGACGAGCGCATTGAGGTGCCTCCGAAGGGTGGATGTTTGCGGACAGTTCCGATCCTGCAAGTCGCGATCCGCTCAGGGCACGACTGTCACTCGCGGAATCTCGACGGCCACGTGCTTCAGGTTGTGCTCGCGCGCGCCGTGCGCGTGGACGAACCCCGTATCGTCCTTCAGCGCGGACGTGCGGGCATACGGGTTGTGCGACGTAGGCATCAGCCGCTAGGGCACCAGCAGGAATTCCACGGGCGTGCCGACCATGGCCATCTTCACGATGCGGTACGGCGCCGCCGTCGTGACGAAGAACGTCATCGGCTGCGTCTCACCCACCATGTCCACGCGATAGACGGCGAAGGTCCCCGCTGGCACCGTGACGGACTCGGAACCGGCGACGCTCATCGTCACCGGCTTCATCGTGCCAGCTGCCGCATCGAACACGGTGACGCTGAACCGCGCGCCAGGCGCCCAGTGCAGGCCGGGCACGAGCGCGGTGAGCATGTTGTCATCGAGCACGCCGGCGGCCACTGCCGTGTCCACGGCCACGGTCTTGATCCCCGAAGGCCCGGGTGACATTCCCGACCCGTGGGCACGCCCGTTGGCGTACGTGACGTCCACGGTGACGGGCTGCCCCTGTACCTTGCCGCTTCCCTTCACGGCATGCGGGGCGAGGTCGCTGCCGAAGGTCACATCGACGGTCTGCTGGACGAACGGCCCAACGGCCATCGCGAGGCGATAGGCATAGCCCGCCGCCGTCTTGCGCAGCGACGTGGTCTGGTAGCCGAGCGCATTGCCCTGCACGAGCACGGTGAAGCTGTCGGCACGCTCGGCGATCCGCGTGAAGTCCACCGGCAGCGTGGACACTTTCTGGACGAGGTCCGACGGCGACATCGACTCACCCTGCGCGTTCACGATCCGCGTGGGCGCCACCTTGGCGAGCTTGTCGTAGAGTTGCGCGCCGTCGCCGACGACCACGATGAGCGACTGGTCGGCGCGCATGTAGGACTTTGCCGCGCGTTGTACCTCGGCGCCCGTGACGGACGCGAGCCGAGGCCGCAGCGTCCGGATGAAGTCGTCCGGCAGGCCGAGCATCGTGTAGCGCCCCACCTGCTCGGCAATGCCCTGCGCCGTTTCGAGCTGGAGCGGCAGGCTGCCCACGAGACCGCCCTTGCTCGCGTCGAGTTCAACGGCCGGAACGGTCGCGGCGCCCAGGCTGCGCTCGAGGCGCAGCAACTCCACCAGCGCGGAATCGGTCACGGTCGTGCGCACCTCTGCCGTGGCCTCGAAGGTGCCGACGTCGCGATTCCGTCCCGCTGACGAGTACGCGCCGTAGGTCCAGCTCTTCTGCTCGCGCAGCGTCTTGAACAGGCGGCCATCGGAACCGCCGCCGAGGATGCGGTTGCCCACGGTGAGCGCGTAGTAGCTCGGGCTCGACGGCGCATAGGTGAGGTTGCCGACGATGATGTTGCTCTGCACCGATCCGGGCCGGTGGACGAGCAGGATCTCGGTGCGTGCCCGCGTGGGCGTCCGTGCGCGCGCAACGGTCCTGGGTGCGACACCATTCCAGCCGCCGAACTGCCGCTGCGCCTGTGCCACCGTCGCCTCGAGGCTGATGTCGCCGGCAACGACCAGCAACGCACCGGGAGGGACGAGTCGCGTCCGCTGGAACGTGCGCAGGTCCGCGTCGGTGAGGGCTCGCACCGAAGTGGGTGTTGCGTGCCGGCCATACGGATGCGCGCCGAACAACTGCGCCGCGAAGAAGCGCGATGCCAGTGCAGCCGGCTGCGACTCCTCGAGCTGGAGGGCAGACAGCGCCTGGGTGCGCGCGAGCTCCAGCTCCTTCGTCGCGAACGTCGGCCGCGCGACGGCATCGGCGACGAGCTCGAACGCGAGCGGGGCATTCTCCTTCAGCACGTTCGCGCGGACAGTGAGGAAGTCCGTCGCGGATGCGGCGCTGATGGAGCCACCGACACCCTCGATGTCGGCGGAGACCTGGTCGGCCGTGCGTGCGCCGGCGCCCTTGGTGAGCAGGGCCGCCGTGAGCGCCGCCAGTCCTTCCTTTCCGGCAGCATCGAACGCGTCGCCGGCGGGCAGCATCAGCGCGAGCGACACCACGGGCTGCCGCGCGCTCTGCACCAGCAGGATGCGCAGTCCGTTCGCGAGCGTGGCATGCTGGAATCGCGGGAGGTCGGCCGGTTTCACGGGACCGGGCGCCGGCGCGTGCGCGGGTTGCTGCGCTGCGGCCAGCGCGCCACTGAGAAACGCCGCCGCGACGGCGACAGCCGCGGCGCGCGCGAAACGGGAAGCAGTCGTCATGGGCGTGGTCCCTCCGGTGGCTTGATCAGAACCACGACCGAATTGTCCGGGCGGAGGTACGTTCGCGCCACGCGCCTGATGTCGTCAGTCGTCACCGCCAGGTAGCGTGCGAGATCGGTGTTGATCGCTGCCGGGCTGCCCAGATACATGCGTGCACTCTGGATGGACTCCGCGGTGTTGAGCGCCTGCTGGCGCCCGAAGATGATGCCGGCGCGGCGGCTGTTCTTCGCCTTGGTGAGCTCCTCGTCCGTGACGCCGTCGGCCGCGACCTTCGCGATCTCGAGCGAGATCAAGCGGTCGAGGGAATCCGTGGACACGCCCTGGTTCGCGACGGCCAGCGCCGCAAACGTGCTCGGTCCGCGATGGGGACCGGTGACGTCCAGGCCCACCTGGGTGGCGAGGGCCGCCTTCGCCTCGCGCGCGATGGCGCGATTCATCCGCGAGCTCTCGCCGCCGCCGAGGATGGTGGCGAGCAACTCGAGCGCGGCGTGGTCGGGGTTGCTGTACTCCGGCACGAGGAAGATGCGCAGCAGCGCGGGCAGCGTGGCCTTCTCGTCCGTCACCGACTGCCGCCGCTCGCCGGCGTTGAGCGTCGCCGCGCACGTCACGGGGGGCGCCGCGTGCGCGCGCGGGATGTCGCCGAAATATGTCTCGATCAACCGCCGCGCCTCGACCGGATCGAAGTCGCCGACGACGGTGAGCGACGCGTTGTTCGGCGTGTAGTACGCGTCGTGGAACGCCTTCACGTCCGCCGTCGTCGCGGCATTGAGGTCGGTCATCGAGCCGATCAGCTCGTGCCCGTAGGCGAAGCACGTCGCGGGATCGAACGGTGCGGTGACGCCCTTGAGGAACGCGCCGGTGTACGGTTGGTTGTCGATACGGAGGCGACGCTCCTCCTTCACCGTCTCGCGCTGGTTCTCGAAGTTCGCCTGGGTCACGGCGAGTGACCGCATGCGGTCCGCCTCGAGCCAGAGTCCCATGTTGTAGCGATTGGACGGAAGCACCTCCCAGTAATTCGTGCGATCGTCCTGCGTGCTGCCGTTCAGCTGCCCTCCTGCCTGCTCCACCATCGACATGTGCGCGCCCTTGGGCACGTTGGCCGAGCCCTGGAACATCATGTGCTCGAAGAGGTGCGCGAAGCCGGTGCGGCCGACGACTTCGTTCCGCGAGCCGACGTCATACCACACGTTGACCGCCACCACCTGCGTGGAGTGGTCCGGCGCGAGCGCGACCTTCAGGCCATTCGCGAGGACGAACGTATCGAGCTGCACTCGGCCGGCGTCCTGCGCCGGCAGCGCGTCCGGAACGGTCGCGGCCAGCGCAAGTGCGCCAGTGACGACGAGGGCAAGACACCGCATCGGGATTCGGCGGAAAGGAGGCGAAGGGCACACCCCGACAGCAGGTGCGCGACGAGACCGGACGAGTGCGGAAGCTATGCCGTCGGCAGGCGTCACGGGAGTCGGCGGCACGCCGCACTGCGCCGTCGACCATCGCGCAGGTGCGGCGGACTCCAGCGTACGGAACGGGTCGGACCCTGTCATCCTGAGCGCAGCGAAGGATCTGCCTCTGCTCGCGGCCTCAACCGGTCAGTAGGAGCGTCGTCCGTCTCGCTGGCGGCTCGCGTCGAACAGCGTGCCGTATGTCAGGACCAGGAACGGACGGCTCGGCAGTACGCCGCTCCGCACCACCGGAAAACCGACATCCGCGCGAATGCTGCTCACCGTGCCATTCGCCGAGAGGAGGCGGAGGCGTGCGCCCACCACGCTGGCGTGGAGTTGCCCGTCGCCCAGGTTCTCCACGTGCCAGCGATACGAGCTCGCAACGTAGCCACCGATGTTGAGCACCGAATTCGCGCCCACGCTCAACAGCCGCATGTCGCGGTCGAGCGTCGCGGCGAGTGCCTGTCCGGCGCGCGCATTGAAGCTCCGGAGCAGCGGCGCGGTGAGGTCGGCCAGCGGCATCAAGGAGAGCGCTCGGCGGTCGGGATCGACCTGCGCGAGCTGCTCCGCCGTGATGCGGAATCCCCACATGCCGCGCGCGGCGGAGGAGTAGAAGGACA
>JBDTYL010000131.1:0-1736 GCA_040005695.1 bacterium
CGCAAGATTTCCCGCGCCGGCCTTGTCGAGCGCGCCGGCGACCGCGTTCGGCACATCGCTGATGGCCTGGTCTGCAGAACCGCCGCCATCTATCCGGTCGATGGTGATCTGCCGTCCGTCCGTGCCGCGGTACATGCACAGCTCACCGGACGCATCCGCCACGCCCTCATCCGTCGCGCGATACGGCGGCGAGCCCAGCACGCCCACGTACACCTCGGCCTCGTTCGCCGAGAGCAGCGTGCACGGATCCGGCGTCTTGCCACCCGCGGCGTTCGCGACGGCGCCGCCGTGCGGACTGTCCTTGCCGAAGAGACTTTGCGAGTCGCTGGCGCTGTCTGACTTCTTGCACGAGGCGAGCGCCGCTGCGACCGCGCTGAGCACTGCCAGGGTAGCCACGGTGCGCACGCTGACGATCGACATCTGAGCTTCCTCCGCTGAGTGGACGGTTCGCCGCGACGGCGGCTCACGCGGGCATGATGCGGATGCGCTGTTATCCGGGCGTTACGGTGGGGTTACGGGGGGCGCACGTACTTCCGGAAGGCGGTGCACGCACGATATTCCGACGGATGAGATCAAAAATCGTCCTGTCCGTGGCTGTCGTCCTCGTCAGCTCGGCGTGCGCAACGCAGCGCGCGGCGTCCCCCGTGGCCGCCACACCTCCGGCGCCGGCGCCAGCGGCCGGGCCCCAGCTGTCGAACGATGTAAAGTGGGTGCGGATGTCGGCGGAGTATCGTGCGCTCGCGCGGCAGGCGTTCGCGTTCGCGTCGGAGCGACTGCCGGAGCTCGCGCGCGGACTTCCGGCAGAGGGGTGGGCGGTGATCCTCGACGCCGACGAGACGGTGCTCGACAACTCGGAGTATCAGCGCCGCCTCGAGCTGTCGAGCGCGCCGTTCGATGAGAAGGGGTGGGAGAAGTGGGTGAACGAGCGCGCGGCACCGGCGATCGCGGGCGCGATCGAGTTCACGACGCTCGTGCACACGCGTGGGGGACGCGTCGTCATCGTCACGAATCGTTCGCAGGCGGCGTGCGATGCGACGCGAGAGAACATCAAGTCGGCGGGGATCCAGGCCGACGCGGTGCTGTGTCAGCCGGCGGGCGAGCGGGACAAGAACCCGCGCTTCCAGCGCGTGCAGAACGGGACCGCGGTGCCGGGACTTCCACGGCTCGCGGTGGTGGCGTGGGTGGGGGACAACATCCTCGACTTCCCCGCGCTCGCGCAGTCAACGCGCGACGACAGCACCGCGCTCGGCGAATTCGGAAAGCGATTCTTCATCATTCCCAACCCGATGTATGGATCGTGGGAGCACCTCAAGTAAGCAGGAGGACGTGATGCGGCCAATGCACTATCCATTCGTTGCGATTGCCGATGGAAAGATCCCGCGTGCGGCGGAGCCGGCGTTCCAGCACATGCTGGACACGTACGCGAGCGAGACGAACAAGGTCGCGAGTGTGTGGAAGGAATTTCGCGATGAAGATCTCGCGTATCGTCCGCATCCGCGTTCGACGAGCGTCGGCGACATCTTCAAGCACCAGCTGCTTTCGGAGCGCCGCTTCTTCGGCGAGTTCATAGGCACGGAGGAGCCGGCACCTGCGGCGGTGCTTCCGGTGGAGCTGCGCGTGCAGACGGCGATCGATCGCCTGACGGAGCTCGCGCTCGCGCGGCTCGGAGAGCTCGCGTCGCAGCGCGAGGAGTGGTGGCTCGTGCGCGTCCCCTTCTTCGAGGTGGAGCGCGAGCG
>JBDTYL010000132.1:0-13184 GCA_040005695.1 bacterium
CGGTGGGCTGGGTGGCGGAGTTCCGCATCCCGTTCAGCCAGATCCGCTTCGCGCCGGCCAGCGAGCACACCTTCGGCTTCATGGTCATCCGGGAGGTGGCGCGCACGGGCCAGCGCGATTCGTGGCCGTTGCTCAAGCACGCCACGCAGGGATTCGTGTCGCAGGCCGGCACACTCAGCGGCATCGGTGCGCTGCCCTCGCCGCGGCGGCTGGAACTGCTGCCCTACACCGTACTGAAGAGCGAGACGCGCGATTACGGCAACAGCCGCGCACTCGGCCGGTACAGCCATCCGAACAAGGTCACCGCCGGCGCCGACCTCAAGTACGGCATCTCGTCCGGCCTCACGCTCGACGCCACGATCAATCCCGATTTCGGGCAGGTCGAGGCCGACCCCGCGCAACTCAACCTCACGGCATTCGAGAGCTTCTACGACGAGCGGCGCCCGTTCTTCCTCGAGGGGTCCGGCATCTTCACCTTCAACACCAGTTGCCGCGACATCGACAGCGGATGCACGGGGTTGTTCTACTCGCGGCGCATCGGGCGCAGCCCACAGCTCGCGGGTAACTACGGCGACGCGTCGAGCCCCACGTCCACGCCGATTGCCGCAGCGAGCAAGATCACCGGGCGTCTGGCCAACGGCATCTCCATCGGGTTGCTCGACGCGGTCACGCAGCGCGTGGACGGTGTCACGCGAGTGGGCGGCGAGCTGGCGGCCATCGAGCCGCGCACGAACTACAGCGTGCTGCGCGTGCAGCGGGACGCCACGGATGGACAGGGCGACATGGGGATCATGCTCACCGGCGTGAACCGCACGCTCGACCCTGGCGCATCACCGTACCTGCGCAGTGCCGGGTACGTGGGCGGCGCGGACCTCCGTCGCCGGTTCTGGAGCAACAACTACGAGGTGAAGACCTTCGGCGCGCTCAGTTCGGCCCGCGGGTCCGCGGCCGCGATCGATGCGCTGCAGACGAACACGGTGCATGCCTACCAGCGGCCCGACGACAATATCGCCTGGGACCCGACGCGCACGTCGCTCGCGGGTGACGCCGAGCGGATCTCGTTCAGCAAGTTCGGCGGCGGGGTGACGCGGTTCCAGACGGTGTACCAGCGGTTCTCGCCAGGCTTCGAGTCCAACGACCTGGGCTACCAGCAGCGCGCGGACGACCAGCTCTTCCGCAACTGGTTCGCGCTGCAGTTCAATACGCCCACAGCGCTCACGCAACGCGTCGCCCTCAACTTCAACGGCTACGGCGAGTGGACGACGGAAGGTCTGATGCTGGGCAACGGCTGGAACCACAACAACCACATCCAGTGGAAGAACTTCTGGTGGACGCATGTCGGGTTCAACCTGAATGGCTACTCGCCGTCGTACGACGATCGTGCGGCGCGCGGCGGCCCCGCCATCCGCATGTCGCCGGGCCAGAGCATGTGGGCAGGCGTCCAGAGCGACAGCCGCAACTCGATCCAGTCGAGCGTGTGGGTGAACCTCTCCCGCAGCGACGAGGGGCGTTCGTTCAGCGGCAACGTGAGCCCGCAGCTGGACGTCCGGATGTCGAGTCGCTTCTCCACGTCGCTCGGGCTGAGCTATCGACGCAACGGCGACGACTGGCAGTATTACGGCACCTACGGTGCGACGGGGAGCGATACGACCCACTATACGTTCGCGCGGCTGGACCAGACGACGATGGGATTCAATGCACGGCTGAACTTCACGGCCACGCCGAACCTGTCGTTCCAGTTGTATGCCGAGCCGTTCGTGTCCAACGGGACGTTCGCCGACTGGAAGGAGGTCGCCGATGCGCGCAGCGCCGATTACGCGAGCCGCTTCCGCAGCTACGGCAACAAGGCCGGCGTGTTCGATGGATTCAACTACCGGCAGTTCAACTCGAACGCGGTGCTGCGCTATGAGTACCTGCCGGGCAGTACGCTGTTCGTGGTGTGGCAGCAGGGGCGCAGCAACAGCCTCGTCCCAGGCGACCTCACGTACAACCCGAATTACAGCTTCCGGCGCGACTACGGCTCGGCGCTCCGGGATCATCCGAACAACACGTTCCTGGTCAAGCTGTCGTACTGGCTGAATCCGTGAGACCGATCGAGGCGCAGGTGTCACCCTGGGCGCAGCCGTTGCCAGCCTGAGCGCGCAGCCCGTGTCACCCTGAGCGCATCGAGGACTCGGAGGACCGCAGAGGAACGCGTGATACGGTTTCATCATCCTTTGATGTGCTCGTGCAGTCCTCTGCGCGCCTCTGTGTCCTCTGTGGTTCAATCTCCCGAACGGCAATAACCACAACTGGACCCGACCTTGCCAGTCGAAGGGCCCGTGACCACCCCCGCATCCCCGGCTGCCGATACCGCCGACTCGCTCCGCCTGATCGACGCCTACTGGCGCGCCGCGAACTACCTGTCCGTGGGGCAGATCTACCTGCGCGCCAATCCACTCCTCCGCGAGCCCTTCACGCTCGGGCAGGTGAAGCCGCGCCTGCTCGGCCACTGGGGCACCACGCCGGGCCTGAACTTCGTCTACGCGCACATGAACCGCGTGATCCGGGAACGCGACCTCAATGCGATCTTCATCGCGGGGCCGGGCCACGGAGGACCTGGCGTGGTGGCGAACGTCTACCTCGAGGGCACGTACTCGGAAGTCTATCCGCACATCTCGCGTGACACCGCCGGACTCGCGCGGCTCTTCACGCAGTTCTCGTATCCCGGCGGCATTCCAAGCCACGTTGCGCCGGAGACGCCGGGCTCCATCCACGAGGGCGGGGAACTCGGCTATTCCCTCCTCCACGCTCATGGCGCCGCATTCGACAATCCGGACCTGTTCGTCTGCTGCGTCATCGGCGACGGTGAGGCCGAAACCGGTGCGCTCGCGGCGAGCTGGCACTCGAACAAGTTCGTCGATCCGGCGCGCGACGGCGCGGTGATTCCCATCCTGCACCTGAACGGCTACAAGATCGCGGGCCCCACGGTGCTGGCGCGTATCCCGGAGGCGGAACTGACGGACCTCATGCACGGCTACGGGTACGAGCCGCACTTTGTCTCCGGCGACGACCCTGCGCTGATGCACGAGCTCATGGCCAGCACGCTCGACGCCGTGATCGAGGAGATCCTCCACATCCAGGCCGCCGCGCGCGCCCAGGGCCGCACGGAGCGACCGCGCTGGCCGATGATCGTGCTCCGGTCGCCCAAGGGATGGACCGGTCCGAAGACAGTGGACGGCCACCCAACCGAGGGCTCATTTCGGTCACACCAGGTGCCGCTCGCCGGCCTTGCCGAGCATCCGGCACACCTCGCCTTGCTGGAGGAGTGGCTGCGCAGCTATCGCCCCGAGGAGTTGTTCGACGAGACCGGTGCGCTCGTGCCCGAGCTCGCCGCGATCGCACCACGCGGCGACCGGAGGATGGGCGCCAATCCGCACGCGAACGGTGGACGGCTGCTGCGGGATCTCGCGATGCCGGATTTCCGCGAGTACGCCGTGGACATCGGCGCGCCCGGCAGCAGCAACGCAGAGGCCACCCGCGTCCTCGGCCGCCTGCTGCGCGACGTGATGGAGCGCAATGCGGAGGCGGCGAACTTTCGCGTGATGGGGCCCGACGAGACGAGCTCCAACCGCCTCGATGCCCTCTTCGAGGTCACGTCGCGCATGTCGGCCGCGCGCATCCTGCCGACAGACGTGAGCGTGAGCCATGACGGCCGCGTGATGGAGGTACTCAGCGAGCATCTCTGCCAGGGATGGCTCGAAGGCTACCTGCTCACCGGGCGACACGGGCTGTTCTCCTGCTACGAGGCGTTCATCCATATCGTGGACTCGATGTTCAACCAGCACGCCAAGTGGCTGAACACCACGCGCAATATCCCGTGGCGCGCGCCGATCGCGTCGCTCAACTACCTGCTCACGTCACACGTGTGGCGCCAGGATCACAACGGCAACAGTCACCAGGACCCCGGTTTCCTCGATCACGTCGTGAACAAGAAGGCAGACGTGGTGCGCGTGTACCTGCCACCGGACGCGAACACGCTGCTGTCGGTGGCGGACCACTGCCTGCGCAGCCGCAACTACGTGAACGTCATCGTCGCTGGAAAGCAGCCCGCGCTCCAGTGGCTGGACATCGAGTCGGCGGTGAAGCACTGCGAGAAGGGCCTCGGCATGTGGCAATGGGCGAGCACCGATGGTGGAACGAATCCGGAGGTCGTCGTCGCATGCTGTGGCGACGTCCCCACGCTCGAGGCGATGGCGGCGGTCGCGCTGCTCCGCACGCACCTGCCGGCGCTACGGGTACGCGTGGTGAACGTCGTGGACCTCATGACGCTGCAACCACGGAAGGAGCATCCGCACGGCCTGTCCGACGACGAGTTCGATGCGCTGTTCACGACGGACAAGCCCATCGTGTTCGCATTCCACGGGTATCCGTTCCTCATCCACCGGCTCACCTACCGACGCACCAATCACGGCAACCTGCACGTGCGCGGCTACAAGGAAGAGGGCACGACCACCACGCCGTTCGACATGACCGTCATGAACGACATTGACCGCTTTCATCTCGTGATGGATGTCGTCGCGCGCGTGCCGGGTCTCGCCGCGTCGGCGGAGGGCATTGAGGCGCAGGCGCATTGCGTTTCGATGCTGGAGAAGCATCACGCATACATTCGCGAGCACGGCGACGACATGCCCGAGGTGCGCGACTGGACGTGGCCGTCGTGACGCCTGCCGGCGGACGATGCGGCAATGCGCTCGAAGCCGGTCCCGTTCGAGCCCGACGTCGCCAGGCCGCCCTTCGCACAAAACTTTCTGGCTGACTGGGGTATTACTCCGTGTCACCAACGCGGAGCTCACATGTCCAGATATCAGTTTGCGATCAGCTCCGGTCCGGAATCCGTACGCCAGGCCGGGGTCGTGGAAAGCGATTCGTTCGATGAAGCCGTCATCCTGCTCGGGAAGAAGATCCCCGTCCAGACCGGCGACTCGCTCGAGATCGGCGTCCCTGGATTCCCACCCGCGCGCTACCAGTGCATCGGAGCGTCGCGCAGCCGGCCCATCTGGATGCCGGAAGGCCGACTCGCGGCCTGAACCTTGTCATCCTGAGCGTAGCGAAGGATCTGCCTTGCCGACGGGCCGAAGCAGATCCTTCGCTGCGCTCAGGATGACAATGGGAGGTTCGCTGCGCTCAGGATGACAATGCGAGGTTCGCTGCGCTCAGGATGACAATGGGAGGTTCGCTGCGCTCAGGATGACAATGGGAGTTACCGCTTCACGATCTGCAGCTGCCCGTTCCCCGACGACACCCGCAGTCTCGGCCCACCCTGGCCGATCGTCGCCCGGATCCGCCGCGGATTCATTCGCCCCTCCACCTTCAGCTCGAAGTCCGACGTGATGTCGCCGCTGCCGGTGGACGCATCCAGCTCGCCGTTGTAGCCGGCCGGCAGCGCCACCCGCACGCTGCCACTCCCCGTGCTGAACGTCATGTCGTCGCGCGCCTTCAGCTGCGCCATGCTCACGTCGATGTTCCCGTTGCCCGTGTGCACCTCCACCGGCCCTTCCGACGTCGCCACGTTCACGCGGCCGTTGCCCGTACTCACGCGCACCGCCCCCCTCGCTCCGCGCACGTCCACGTCGCCATTGCCCGTGCTCACGCGCACCGCGCCCTCCGTGTCCTCCACCCGCACCGGCCCGTTGCCGGTGGACGCCTGCACCTCGCCGCCCACGCGCACCACGCTCACCTCGCCGTTGCCCGTCGCCACCTTCAGCTGCGTACCACGCGGCACCCGCACCGTCATCGCCACGCTTACGTCGCGCCGCCAGCGACCCCGGTCGTCGTCATCGCTCGAATAGCCGCGGTCGCCGCACGAGTCGCGGTCGCCGAGCACCGAGCAGATGCTCACGTCGCCATTGCTCTCGGTGCGTACCACGAACGCGACGTCCTCCAGCGATCCGCCCCGGACTCGCTTTTGTGCGCGCAGCTCGGCCGTTCCACCATCGGCCGGCAGCACGTCCACCGGCCCGTTGAAGTTCCGGATGGTGAGCAGCGCGTGGGCAGGCATTGCGCCCCGCCACGTGTAGATGCTGTCGCGCCGGCCCACGGGCGCCTGCGCGGACAGGGCGGGGGCGAGCACGAGCAGCGCGGCGAAGACTGGACGGAGCAGGCGTGAGGTCATGACGGGTCACTGGTGGGGGAGGTGCACTCACCGGTGGGACAGCCACGATGCCCGCTTGGTTTGAACGCTGGCCGCGGACCGTCTCTGTCCAGCAGGTGACGCGGCCTGTATCCTGTGCCAGCGCGATGTCGCGCGACAACCCCACATGATGGCCCTCAAGCGGAAATCCCGGCGCAGCAGCGGATCGTGGGCCCTCTCGCCTCAGGCGCGCACCACCACCCGCCTCGCCGTCGTCGCCTGCACCGTGCTCGCCATCGTGGCCGCACTCGGCATCGTGGGCCTCCAGGCACACCGGGCCGAAGAAGCCCTGGACGACTCCACGGCACAGACGCTTCGCGACTACACCGGCTATGCGGGGCGCCTGATGGGTGCCGACGTGCTGCGCCGGTTCCGCGAGCAACGGTCGGGCATCCTCGCGCCGGTGAGCGGCAGCGCGCGCCGGCCCGTGAACCCACCCGCCCTCGACGAAATCGTGCATCTCGGCGACGCCTACTTCACCGCCTACCACGTGCCCGCGAAGGCTGGCCTGGGCTACTTCCGCATCGCCACCCCCACCGGCGCCGTCGAGACGCGCGGCTCGGCCACCGGCTCACTCGGCGGGCACATCGCCGACACCCTGCGCACGCTCGCCGCGCACAGTGCCGTGACCGCGGAGCCGGACGTCCTCGCTATCACGCACGATGGAGCACAGCACAGCGTGGCGTATGCACGCCTCATCGCCCCCGACGGGCACGTGGCGGCGATGTATGGCTTCACCTACCTGCGGTCTGTCGTCGTCGGCGCGGTGGCCGAGCGCGTGTTCGCGGAAACGCCGCTGCTGCCGACGTCGTTCGCGGGATTACGCTGGAACTACGACACCACCGGTGTGCGCAGCGGCGAGGTGGTCAACGACTCGCTCCTCGGGATGCGCATCACGGATCGCGGCGGCGTCGTGCTCTGGCGGTCGAGCCGCGCGTCCGAGGCGAGTGGCTCACCCTACCGGCAGAACATCGTACTCAGCACCGCCTCCGGTGGCCTGGTCGTGGAAACGGCGCTTCTGCCCTCCGGCGAACCCACCCTCGTCCCGCGCATCGTCCGCCGCGCGCAGCGCTGGTCCCTCGGCGCCCTCTTTGCGATCACCGCGCTGCTGGCCGCGGTATCCCTCCTCGCGCTCGGCGGCGAGCGCGCCGGCGCCCGACAGCGGCGAGCCGAGGCCATGCAGCAACTCGCCCTGGGCCTTCGGCATGAGCTGAACAACGCACTCGCCAGCGTGATGCTGAATGCGGAGATGCTCCGCGAGTCGTCGATGGACCCGGACCAGGACGAGCGGCTCGAGGCCATCGTCGAGCAGGCGGCGCGGATGCGCAGCGTGCTTCGGCGCCTCGAGAAGGGCAAGAAGCTCGACGTCGTGGTCCCCTACCTCAACGAGGGGTTCATGGTGGACCTCTCCGGAGGTGGAACGCCGCTTGGTTGACGCTCAGTCGTGCATGCGCAGGGCGAGCCGCCCGAGCAGGCCGCCCGCCACCAGGCACATCACCGCCACGTAGCCCGCGGGCAGGAACACACCCTCGCTCCGCCGTACGGCCACCACGGCAATCCAGCCCAGCACCACGCCGGCCGAGAGGAGCAATGCGGCCCCGAGTCCAGCAAGGATGCGCAGCACGCGTGTGCTGCGGTCAGCTCGGCGGGATGGTGAGCTGTACTTCGTCGCCCGGCGAGACGTAGATCTCCTGCGACACCGGCGCGCGGTTCGACCCGATAGGGTCTGCCTGGAACCGTAGCGGCGTGCTGCCGAAGAGGAGGCTGGCCGGGATCACGAGCTTCGCAGAGCTGTTGCCGTTGCACGTACCGAGTCGCACGCGCTGGGAACTGCGGTACGCGTAGATGGTCATGTCGAGGTACGCGCGGTTCTCCACGCGCACGTACGTGGCGGGCACGGGTTCCGCCGCCTGCTCCTCCCTGCTATTTCCACTGCACGCGGCGCCGAGCGCGAGTGATCCGCACAGCGCCGCGAGCGCGGCCCGTCGCGCACCGCGAGCCAGCTTTCCCCACAGGTCTTTCCGCATGGTCTCTCCTCCGTTGCCGTCTGTCGCCGACTCCAAGGTGTACGACGAGGCGTACTTCGCGAAGTGGTATCGCGATCCCCGCACCCGTGTGCATACCCCGGAGTCCGTGCGGCGGAAGGTGCAACTCGTGGTGGGCATCGCCGAGTACTTCCTCCAGCGAAAGGTACGGTCCGTCCTGGACATCGGGGCGGGCGAGGGCACCTGGCGCACGGAGCTGCGCCGCATGCGGCCGCGCGTGCGATACGTGGGCGTGGATCCCAGCGAGTACGTCGTGCGCCGTCACGGGCGTCGCCGCAACATCCGGCAGGGCCGGTTCGAGGAGCTGTCGGAGTTGCGGCTGGGGCGCGGGTACGACGTCATCGTGTGCGCCGACATGCTTCAGTACGTGCCGGGCGCGGCCCTTGACCCTGGCCTGCGTCAGATCGCCGCGATGCTCGGCGGTGTGGCGTACCTCGAGGCGTTCACCTCGGGCGACGAGATGGAGGGGGACATGTCGGCGTGGTATCCTCGCACCGCGTCCGAGTATCGAGGCATCTTCTCTGCAGCCGGCCTCGTGGGTTGCGGCATGCACTGTTATCTCGCCCCGGCCTTGGCGGACCGCGCCGTGGAGCTGGAGTTGTCGTCCTGAGCGCTCCCCGTTTGTCATCCTGAGCACTCCCCTTTGTCATCCTGAGCGCAGCGAAGGATCTGCTTGTGTGAGGGTCAAAAGCAGATCCTTCGCTTCGCTCAGGATGACAGGAGATTGCACGAGCTCAGCCGCTACCACAGGGAGTGGCCGAACAGATGCAATGGATGGGCTCCCCGGCGCTCGCGACGATGCGGCGCCGGCTTCCCGAGCCGTGCCAGTCATGACCAGAATCGACCTTCCTCCCACGACCCGCCGCCGAGCGGTGCCGTGAGAGTGCTCATCACGGGCGGCGCCGGCTTCATTGGGTCCCACCTGGCCGATGCCTACATTGCGCGCGGCGACGACGTCCACATCATCGACGACCTGTCCACCGGGCGCTTCAGCAACATCTCGCACCTGAAGGGGCACCCGCAGTTCTCGTACACCATCGAGTCCGTGCTCAACCAGCCCGTGCTCGCCGAGGTGATGGACGGCTGCGACCTCGTGTTCCACCTGGCGGCGGCGGTGGGCGTGCAACTCATCCTCGAGAGCCCGGTTCATACCATCGAGACGAACGTCCGCGGCACCGAAGTCGTGCTCGAGGTGGCGAACAAGAAGAAGAAGCCGGTGCTCGTGGCATCCACCTCCGAGGTGTACGGCCTGAGCGACCAGCTGCCGTTCCGGGAAGATGGCCCGCTCGTGATGGGTGCCACCAGCAAGCATCGGTGGAGCTATGCCTGCTCGAAGGCGCTCGACGAGTTCCTCGCGCTGGCGTACTTCCGCGAGAAGCAGCTTCCGGTGGTTGTCGTGCGGCTGTTCAATACCGTGGGGCCGCGGCAGACGGGCCAGTACGGCATGGTGATTCCGCGCATGGTTCAGCAGGCGTTGTCCGGCGAGCCGCTCACAGTGTACGGGGACGGGCGGCAGACGCGCTGCTTCGGCGACGTGGGCGACGTGGTGGCGGCGCTCATGCGGCTGATGGAGGAGCCGGACGCCGTGGGGCAGGTCTACAACGTCGGGACGACCGAGGAGATCGAGATCGGCGCGCTCGCTCAGCGGATCGTGGAGCTCACGGGGTCGTCGTCGGAGATCACGTACACGGCGTACGATGACGCGTACGAGGTGGGGTTCGAGGACATGCCGCGTCGTGTGCCGGACGTCACCAAGCTCGCCGCGCTCATCGGGTTCACGCCCACGAAGTCGCTCGACGACATCCTGCAGTCGGTGATCGAGCATGAATCCACGGTCGTGGACGCCGAGGTGTGGCGGGAGTCGCCGGCATGGGAGCCGACCGGTTGATGCGTTGCCCTCGGATTACACGACGCCCGACAACCGGTCGTCTCGCCACATCGAGGAAAAGGTAAGCCGACCCTGAACAAGAATGGCCGCGGGCACGTGTCCTCGGCCACTCGCCGTTTTGTCGCCAATTGCGGACGAAATACACCCCTGTGATCAATCTCACAACCACATTTAACTATCGTTTCCCCAACGAGTTAGGATGTCCCACCCCCCGTGGTGCCAAACATGCCTCTGTACCGTGTGCAGAGCACCAGCATCATCGCCGCGCTTTCCCTGCGGCACACCCGAGGGAGGTTCCCATGTCCAGACTTCGTTTCGCTCTTCTTGCTTCCAGCACCATCGCGCTCGCGGCCACCGCAGCCGGCGCCCAGGGAAACAGGGCGAACGTTCCGCCCGGCCAGATGCCCGCCGCCGGCATGTGCCGCGTCTGGATCGATGGCGTGCCACCCGGCCGTCAGCCGCGCGCCACTGATTGCGCCACCGCGCGCCGCACCGCCCCGGCCAACTCCCGCATCATCTACGGCGGACAGCAGCAGGGCACCATGAACGGCCGCTACGACGCCCGCATGGACCCGCGCTCGCCGCAGTATGATCCGCGCTACGACCGCAACTCGACCACGTACGACCCGCGCTACGGCACCAACGGCGGCGTCGTCGCGGATCCGCGCTACGGCCGCAACGGTACGGTGAACGGCACCTACGACCCCCGCTACGGCACCAACGGCAACGGCCAGTACGATCCGCGCAACGGCAACAGCCGCGATGGACAGTACGACTCCCGCATGAGCTCGAAGGAGCGCGAGAAGTGGGAGAAGAAGCGTGAAAAGGAGTACAGAAAGGATCGCAAGCATGACCGCAAGGGCGATCGCGACGACCACGACCGCGACGACCACTAGTCCACCGGTCAGCAGGAAAGAAGGGCGCGGGGAATCTTCCCCGCGCCCTTTTCTCGTCTACCCTGGCCGACGTCCGGACCTCAGCCCCGCTCGGAGTCCGCTGGCGTTGCCAGCTTCTCGGGAGTCTGCGCATTCTGCAGCCGCGCCATGAACCGCTGCGACTCCGAGATCCGCTCGATCTCGATCGACATCGAATCCACCGCCAGCTCGATCCGCTGTAGCTGGTCGCTCAGCCCCGCGGGCACGGCCGCCACGTCCCCGCGCCGCTCCAGCCGTCGGCCAAAGGCCCGCGCCAGCGGCCACCCGATGGCGATCACGGCGCACATCAGGAAGAACGCGATGGAGATGTCCTTCACCCCTGGCGGAACGTCGTGCCGGCCGAATCCATCGTTCTGGATCGTGAATGCGCCGAATGGAGGCACCGGCGGAACCGGCGGGACGGTCGCGATCACCGCGTCCCCATTGCGTCCGGCGCTGCGCGCGGCCTGCCCGGCTTCCCGCGCGGCCTGACTCGCCTCCCGCGCCGCCTGGTTCGCCTCGAGGATCGTCTGCCGGATCTGGTTCTGAATCTCGTTGCCGGACGGCGGCGCAGATGTGGCCGGAGCGTTTCTCTGCTGTGCTCGATGCATGGACGTTGACGTCAGCGTATGCCTGCAGGTGCGCGCGCCGCCCTTTGCGGCGTGCGCCAATGTAGGACGTACGCCGCCGCCCCGCGAGGAGTTACAGGACGCGAGCGCCCTCGCGCGCGAGCAACGCCGCCTTTCGCGCAATCCCCCACCGGTAGCCACCGAGCCCGCCGTCCCCACGCACCACGCGGTGACAGGGGATGAGCACGGCGACGCGGTTGCTTGCGCACGCCCGCGCCACTGCCCTCGCAGCGGTAGGACGTCCCAGCTCCGCAGCAATGGCCTGGTACGACCGCGTCACGCCCTCCGGGATGCGCTGCAGTGCCCTCCACACCTGCCACTGGAACGACGTCGCCCGCACGTCCACCGGCAGCGCCTCACCCGCCGCTCGTCCCTCCACGTGCGCGACGACGGCATCCACGAGCCGGTCGCTCGCGTCCGCCGAGCGCTCGAGGAGGGCGGCGGGGTATTCCGCGCGCAGCGCGCGCACGAGCGTTGCCTCGTCGTCGCCCAGCGATGCGCTGCAGATGCCGCGCTCCGTGACCGCCACGAGCAGGGTGCCGAGCGACGTGGGCACCGCGGTGTAGTGGATGGTGATGCCCGGTCCGCCTCGCCGGTACGCGCCCGGCGTCATGCCGAGCGCGTCGTCGGCCGCATCGTACACTCGGCGTCCGGAGGCGAATCCGGCCTCGTAGGTGGCGCTGCTCACGGTGCGGCCGTCGCGCAGGGCGCTCTTCAATGTCCCCAGCCTACGCTGCTCCTGGTACTGCCTCGGCGACAACCCCACTACGCTCGTGAACGTGCGCTGGAGGTGGGCAGCGCTCACGCCAGCCTCGCGTGCCAACCGGGCCAGCGGCAGGGCCTCGTCCGTGTGGTCGTCGATGTAGCGCTTCGCGCGCTCCACCAGCGCGACGTGGGTCTCGGTGCGGCTCTTCGTCATGGTCTGCATCGGTGGCTCCTCCTCGGGATGGACGGAAGGTGTCCCGGGGGTGCACGGTCGGGCTATCCGAATGATGATCGCGATGACGCCCAGATGACAGGGCCGGATAGGCTTCCTCCGAGCGAAGTGAAGCGGGCTGTCGACGTTCCACCACAGAGGCGCAGGGGGCCGGTCGGTGGTGCCAGGATCACCGGCCGGGCTCCCCTGTGTCCCTGTGGTGACCGCCGCTCACGGGCCAGCACCACAGAGGGAGCGATACGAAAGGCGGGTGCGGGCAATCCACTGTGTCCTTCGCGGTAATTGCAGTTCAAGAGCTTGCACCACAGAGGACACAGAGGTGCGCAGAGGACCGCATGAGCGCATCACGGGAAAATGAAGCCGTTTCACGCAGTTCCTCTGTGGCCCTCTGTGTCCTCTGTGGTAATGGCCGTTGTGCAAGAGCTTGAACCACAGAGGACACAGAGGTGCGCAGAGGACTGCATGAGCGCATCACGGGAAAACGAAGCCGTTTCACGCAGTTCCTCTGTGGCCCTCCGTGTCCTCTGTGGTAATGGCCGTTGTGCAAGAGCTTGCACCACAGAGGACACAGAGGTGCGCAGAGGACCGCATGAGCGCAT
>JBDTYL010000133.1:0-5758 GCA_040005695.1 bacterium
CGAAAGCGCATGCCGTTCGGTGCGATGGCGCCGGGCTTCGGCATGGTGAACGGCTGTGCCTTCGGCTTCGCGGTGGGCGCCGGCTTCTGCTGTCCTGCGGCCGGCCGTTCGCTGCCAGTGGCCGGTCGGACATCCGCCGTGGCGGACTTCATGGTGAGCGCGATGCGATGGCGCGGCAGGTCCACGGCCAGCACGCGCACCTTCACGCGTTGCCCAACGACCACCACGTGGTTCGGGTCACTCACGTAGCGATCCGCGAGCTGCGAGACGTGCACGAGGCCGTCCTGGTGCACGCCGACGTCCACGAACGCACCGAACGCCACGATGTTCGTGACGACGCCGTCGAGCGTCATGCCTTCGCGCAGGTCCTTCGGCTCGGTGACATCCGCGCGGAAAACGACGGCCTCGAACGCGGCGCGCGGGTCGCGACCCGGCTTGCGCAGCTCGACGAGGATGTCCTTGAGCGTGGGAAGGCCGACCTCGTGCGATACGTACGCCGTGAGGTCGAGCTGCTCAACGCGCGACTCGTCGGCGATCAGCTCCGCGATCGACGCACCGACATCCTTCGCCATGCGCTCGACGAGTGCATACCGCTCCGGGTGCACGGCGCTCGCATCGAGCGGATGCGAGCCGCCGCGCACGCGGAGGAAGCCCGCCGCCTGCTCGAAGGCCTTCGCGCCGAGCCGCGGCACCTCGAGCAGCGCGCGCCGTGAATCGAAGCCCCCGCGCTCGTCGCGCGTCTGCACGATGTTGGCCGCCAGCACCGGCCCGATGCCGGACACCGACGACAGGAGCGCGACGGACGCGGTATTCACTTCGACGCCCACGCGGTTGACGGCGCTCACCACGATGTCGTCGAGCCGCTTCTTGAGGCGGCGCTGGTCGACGTCGTGCTGGTACTGTCCCACGCCGATGGACTTGGGATCGATCTTCACCAGCTCGGCGAGCGGATCCTGCAGCCGACGCGCGATGGACACGGCGCCGCGCAGCGAGACATCGAGACCGGGCAGCTCGTCGCGCGCAAGCTCGCTCGCCGAGTACACGGAGGCACCCGCTTCGCTGACGACCACCACCTGCGGCAAACTGGCGAGGCCGGCGTCCTTGAGCACCTGTCGCACGAGTGCTTCCGTCTCACGCGACGCCGTGCCGTTGCCGATGGCGATGAGCTCCGCGCCCGACGAGGTGACGAGGCGCGTGAGCGAGGTCGCGAAACGTTCGGGCTGGTGCAGCATCCACGCATCCGTATGCAGCACCGCGCCGGTCTTCGAGACCGCCGCCACCTTCACGCCGGTGCGAAAACCGGGGTCGAGCCCGATCACGATGCGCTCGCCCGCGGGCGCCGCGAGCAGGAGCTGCTCGAGGTTGCGGCCGAAGATCGCGATGGCTTCGTCGTCCGCGCGAGTCTTCAGCTCCAGCCGCAGCTCCACCTCGATGGAGAACGCCAGCAGCCGCTTGTAGGCGTCGCGCGCCACGAGCTCCAGCTGCGACAATGCGCGCCGGCCCAGCGAAATGCGCGCGAGCAATCCGGCGTTGATCTCATCCACCGGCGCCGCCACGGTCCACGCCAGCATGCCTTCTTCCTCGCCGCGACGGATGGCCAGCACCCGATGCGACGGAATGCCGCCCATCGGCTCGGCGAAGTCGTAGTAGTCCTGGAACTTCGACACCTCCGCTTCCTTGCCGACGACGGCGCGCGACGTGACGCTGCCCTTCCGGCGCGTGAGGTCGCGCACCCAGCCGCGCAGGTCGGCGTCCTCGGCGATGCGCTCGCTGAGGATGTCGCGCGCGCCCGCCAATGCCTCGTCGCGGCCCGGTACCTCGCGCTCGACGCCCACGAATTCCTCTGCGCGCAACGCGATCGCCGCATCGTCCAGACTGTCCACCCAGATGAGGTCCGCGAGCGGCTCGAGCCCGCGCTCGCGCGCGATGATGGCGCGCGTGCGACGCTTCGGCTTGAACGGCAGGTAGAGGTCCTCGAGTGCCTGCTTGGTCGTCACCGCGTCGAGCCGCGCGGACAGCTCGTCGGTCATCTTCCCCTGCTCGTCGATCGACTTCCGGATGGCCGCGCGACGCTCGGCCAGCTCACGCAGGTATTCCGAGCGCTCCTGGATGGAGCGGAGCTGCGTCTCGTCGAGACCGCCGGTGGCTTCCTTGCGATAGCGCGCGACAAAGGGAAGCGTATTGCCCTCGGCGAACAGCGCGAGGGTACTGGCCACCTGGCGCACGGGGAGCGAGAGCTCCTCGGCCACGGCGACGGCGAGCTGGGCAAGCTGGGATTCCATCGGGTGCATCAATGACGCGAGTGACGGAGGAGTGGCGGGACGCGCAAGGTGACCGTGCTGCTCCGCGCATGCAAGCGGTTGACACGGCGACGTCACGCGCGCTCGACGACGCTCCGATCGGGCGCGGCGCGGCGCTGGCTGAGGAGCGCGCCGACAGTGGCGCCACTCCAGCCGATGAGCGCGGGGAACAGGAGCGCGGCGATGAGCAGGGCGACGGCGGGAATGGCGACCACGCCTGCGACCACGCTCGTCAGCCGGCCGAAGCGGCCACCGACGGCGTCGAGCGCGAGCAGCATGGCCCACCCCGCCGCACATCCGAGCGCGACGCGCCACGGGGTTCCACCATTGGCGCGCTGCACAACGCCGGCGAGCACCGCGACGACGGCAACGCCCCACCATCCGAGGATCCAGGTGGCACCGGCCGACGCGAGGGCGACGATCAGCACGATCATGGCACGACCGGATGCAACGTGAGTTCCGATGATCGATGCGCAGCGACGAGCTCGTCTGCCGTGCGTGGGAGCTGGAGTGGTTCCAGCTCGCCCTTCATCCAGAGCGGCAGGTGATCGGCGTAGCGCGTGCTGATGGGATTGCCCGATTGTCCACCGGGATACGTCGCCCACGCCTTGATCTCGCTGCCGAGGTCCACGACCATGCGCCAGCTCGAGCCGTGCGTGCCCGTGCCCGCTGAGGGATTGAGCGTGCCAGGCCCGCCCTGCATCGGGATGCGCAGCGTGGACAGGGCGGGAAGGCGCAGCAGGTGGTTGATGGCGGCGAAGCGAACGTGGTCCCATCGCCAGCCGTCGCCATCGGGTGGCCCGTTCTTTCGAAGTACAGTGGTGTACGCGGCGGCGAGGCTCGCAGCGAGGATGTCGTCGCGACGCTCCAGGCGTGTCGTGCTGCGATCATCCCACCACGCGCTCAGCGAATCCGAGAGGAGTTCCGCGAGCACGGCGGCCGACGGCGTGGCGACGCGGCGTCCCTGCGCGGGCTCCGTTGCCAGCTCGTCCCACGTGCGATTGGCCAACTCCCGCATGGCTTCCTCGAAGAGCACGGCGCGACGATTGTCCTTCGTATAACGGCGGTCCCATGAGGCGAGCAGAGGCAGCGCCGCCGCGAGCGCAGTGCGATCCGTCGCTGGCTCGTTCCGCTGGAGCACCGCCTGTGCGGCGCGCAGGAATGCCGGGACGAAGAGATCCGCGCGCGCACTGCCTGGATCGGTCTGGAACTGCCGCATTGCGTCGGGCGTCACGGCCGAATCGGCGCGCAGCAGCGTGTTGATGCGCATCGCGCGCCAGGGATCGTAGCTCCCGCCCCACCAGCCGACCGCCACGCGTGGATCGATGGGTTGCTGGTTGGCCGATGCCAGGTAGCCTTGCGCGGGATCGAGGCCGTGCGGGTACTGCGCCACCGGAAGGGCACCAGTCCAGTCGCTGGCGCTTGTCGTGCCGTCGCGAACCACCGCGCCACTGCCGTTGCCGGCGCGCACGGGAAAGCGGCCCGTGGACTGGATCGCGATGTGACCGCCGCGATCGGCGGCGAGCATGTTCTGTGCAGCGGCCTGATACGACTGCGCCATGACCTGCTCGAGTTGCGCGGCGCTCGTTGCGTGCGCAATCCCGTAGAATCCCTCCACTTCGTGTCCGGCCTCGAGCGCCGTCCAGCGCATGGAGAGCCAGCGGTCGCGCGACCGGTGCATCGGCCCGCGATGCGTGAAGTACAGCGTGTCCGTGGCGATGACGCGGCCACTCGGTCCGCGATACTGTTCGACGCGCTCTTCCAGCGGGCGCCAGGCACCGTCCACCCGATAGCGAGTGGGATGCGCGTCGTCATCGACGTGCTCGGTGTAGTAGTCGAGCACGTCCGCGCCGGTGTTGGTGAACGTCCACGCCACATCGCGATTGAACCCGATCACGATGGCGGGCGCGCCGGGAATCGTGACGCCATACACGTCGAGCCGGCCCGGCACGACGACGTGCGCCTCGTACCAGATCGACGGCAGCGAGAGGTCGAGGTGCGGGTCACCTGCGAGCAGCGCGTGCCCACTGGCCGAGCGCGCGGGCGACACCGCCCAGTTGTTGCTCGCGAGTGACCGGGGCGGATTGTCGCTGTCCTCGCGCGCGACTCGGCTCGAAGGCATGAACGCATCCATCGCCGCGACCACGATGGCGCTCGACGTGTCCGGCGCACCCGGCGGCGGCAGCGGATGAAAGTCCAGGCGTGCGGCATGCTGGCCGTTCGGTTGAATGGGCTCCTGGATGGGCGCGTCATCGGGAAAGAGCGCAGCCGCCGCCGCGGTTCCCACTCGCGCAGCGGCGGCCGCGCGGTCGCTCTCCACGTTCTGGTAGGCCAGCGTGTACGCCATCCGGTTGAACAGGTGATACGAGTCGATCAGCGACCACCGCGCCGGCCTGGTGCCGGTGAGCCGGAACTCGAGGGGCAACTCGCTGGCGGGCATCTGCCGGATATAGGCATTCACGCCGTCGGCGTAGGCGATCGCGTTCCGCACGGCTGGCGACGCCGTTCCCGCCTCGGCCACCATGCGCTCGGCCGCGCGCGGCAGGCCAAGTCCGCGCGTCTCGCGGTCGAGGGCGAGGGCACGCGGGCCGGCGATCTCGGTGAGGCGTCCGCTGGCGGCGAGCGTCTGCAGGTTCAGCTGGAACAGCCGGTCGCGCGCAACGACGTAGCCGAGCGCGCGGTAGGCATCTTCCTCGTTCGCCGCGAAGATGTGCGGTACTGCGCGGTCGTCGTACACGATGCGGACGTTCGCGCCGAGGTTGATGACCGCGGCCTGCGCGCTGCGTGGCAACTCCGCCGACCGCGACAGCGACCACACGCCGTGCGCGGGCTCGAGGAATGGACCCAGCGCGGGTGCGGAGCCGATGCGCCGCGCGCCGGCTACGAGCGCGGCGCCAAGGACAATGAGGGCGCCGAGAAGGCGCAGGGCGCGGACGTGCAGGGGGAATCGGGTGAGGGGTTCCCCGATTCTACGGCCACGCCGCGCGCGCGGCCAGTTGACGCCACCAGCAGATCCTTCGCTGCGCTCAGGATGACACGTCCTTCCGTCAGCTGCCGGTCTTCGGCGTGACCCACACGTACGGGCTCGTGGGCTCCACGCCGGGCCGCAGGTTGCGCGGCACGCCCTTGGTGTTGGGGCCGAGCGACTTGATGTAGCGATACATCGCGCGCAGGTCGCGGTCGCTCATGAGTGCGGTGTTCCACCAGGGCATTGGCGGCTTGCCGTCGCCGTCGTCGGCCGTCTTGAGCACCTTTACCCAGTGGTCCTCGCTCTGGCGCTGCGTGATGGTGCGCAGGTTCTTCCCGTACACCGTGCCCCACTCGCCGCGGAAGCCCACGTCGAGGCCGGCGAAGCGGTCGGCCGGCGCGACCTTGCCCTTGCTGGCCGTCCAGTTCTGCGTGTGGCAGTCGTTGCAGCTGCCGACGATCGTGAGGTACTCGCCCGCCTGCTCCATCGT
>JBDTYL010000134.1:0-3082 GCA_040005695.1 bacterium
GTTGATCGTGGACTTGTTCCAGGTCACGAACACGCCAACGGTGCGGGACGCCATGGAGAGGCGTCCCTTCGTCCCGCCCAGACCGCTGGTGCTATCGTAACCGGTGGAGGTGACGAAGTACTTCCCCCGCCCCGTGACGAGGTTCACCTGGACCGGAGTAGCGCGCACAATGGCCATGCCGCCAGGGAACGCGACGGTCACCGTCTCGCGCGCGACGGGGAGCCCGTCGAGGCTCGCACTCACGGGTCCAAGCGCCGGCTTCCCGTTGACGGCCCAGCAGTTCGGGCAGAACATCGTGGAGCCGACCTTCTCCTTGCGCCGCGTGAGGAAGGTCTCGAGCCCGCGCTGCGCATTGCTGTATGCGCGCGCCTCGGCGCGCTGCGAGGCCGTGGTGCTCAATTCGCTCGCCGTCATCGAGAAGCCGGCGACCAGGCCCATGGTGAGCAGGGCAAGGACCACGATGGCGAGCGGCAGCGCAAAGCCATCACGCTTCGCGGGCGCGGCGTCGTTCATCGCGTCAGTCGGTGTATGTGTGGGGATGATCACGGTACCCTCGTGTTCTTGAAGAAGACTGCCGTTGTCGCGTTGGTGGACTGCGGGGTGTTGCGCGTGGGCATCGTGTCCGAGCTTTCGGCCGGAAGGAAGATGCGGAACCCACGGATGTTGTTGAGCGAGGCGGGCGGCGTGTTGGTGGCCGAGTCCCGGGTCATGTACGGCGCCTGCGTGTAGTAGCTGAACCGCGCGGTGGACTTGAACGGCGCGATGAGCTCGTCCGAGACGCTGTCCGTGTTGGCCCGGCCGCGCACCGTGCGAAAGAGCCCGTACCGACCGCTGTAGATGCCCGAGGTCTTGAATTCGTACGTCACCGTCTGCCAGACGAACATCGGCGAGCCCACGCCCGTGATGCCCGGCGGCGCGGGGCTCATGCTGAACACCCCGCCGGCCCGTCCGGCAACGCGGATCGTGTCCGCGTAGATGTTGACGCCGGCGCCACGGCACTGTCCGGAGCCAGCGGTCTGGATCGTGTCAGAGGCGCCGGCAACCACGTATGTGTAGAGCCCCGTGGTGGAGTCGCGCACCGCATAGCCGCCGTACTTTCCGCTGGCCAGCTGGAAGGAGTCGGTTGGCACGAGCGCCGCGATAATGCCGCCCCCCGAGACCTGGCACACGAAGCCGAATACGATCGGCACGCGGACGTCGATGCGGCGGCCGTTGGTGGCGTCCACGGCGGTGACGCCGCCGTTGTCCTGCGTCATGCGCAGGTCCGTAATGAGGATGTTCATCGCGCTCCGCGCGGCGGCGCGCGCGCGGCGTGCGCCGTTCTCGTACTGGAAGCTGCGCGTCTGGCCGAGGATCAGCTTCGTCATTGCCAGGCCGATGATCGCGATGATCGTGAGCGCGGTGATGATCTCGACGAGGGTGAAGCCGCGGCGGTGCATGGGGGAGCGCATCATGGGCCGGTGTTGAAGGCGTTCGTCGCAGGTGCGCGCGCGCGGCGGATCGTTCCGGTCACGGCCGTCGTGCTGGTGACGCGTGGGGTGACCGTCAGTGTGATGTCGCGGTACACGGAGGTGCCGGCCGGATTCGTGTTGGCCGTCTCTGCGCCCACCGTGTACGTCCACACGTAGTAGCTGTTGCCGGACTTCACCGAGTCGGTGACGAGGTAGCGGCCGGTGCCCAGCGAGTCGTAGGGCATCGATTCCACGCGGTTCACCTGCTCGAAGTACGTGGCCGTGCGCTGCTCGACATAGCCGACGTTGCGGGTGCGGGCGGCCATGCGTGCGGCGAGCCCGGTGAGCGCGGTGAGCGTCACGGCGAGCAGCGTGCACGCGACGACGACCTCGATCAGCGAGATGCCGGTGCGTGGGCGACGCGTCGTGCGAACGGATGGGTCGGTGTGGCGTCGGTTCATTTGATCCTCACGAGTCCGCCGCGCGTCATGCGAATCCTGCGGCCATAGGTCGTGCCGTTCCTGCTGTAGATGCCGAGCTTGAGGTTCAGCGTGTCGGCCGAGAGCCCCGACGGCAGGACGTCGAGCGTGGTGCGGCTCGTCGAGATGAAGTCGAGCGCGAGGTCGCCGGTGACGAACTGGCGCGTGCGGTACTTGTAGTTGGTGTCGGAGCGCAACACGATCTCGAAGGAGCGATTCGCGCTGTCGATGAGCACGCGCATGGGAACGCGTTGCCGGCCCGCGAGCGCGAAGGCCTGCTCGAGGTCGGTGCTGATGATCGCCGCGGCTTTCTGGATGCGGTCGCGACGGATGGTGTCGCCCACGGATCGGATGGAGATCGACGCGATGATGCCGACCAGCACGAGCACGATGAGGAGCTCGATGAGCGCGAATGCGGGGCGCTCCGGGAACCGGGCGGCCCCGTGGGGCGCATCATGAAGAGGTTGGTCGGCGCGATGAAGCATAGGCCTTTGAGCTACATACGTTTAGCGAGCGTGCAGCGCTTTCGGCGGCGGTGCTCCGGGAGTTCGTGCGCCGGTGGGCGGCACGGATTGTCCTGAGTCGGAGTCGCAGGCGAGGCTGTGACGGTAGGACGACGGAGTCGGGTTATCTGTGACATTCATCACGAGCGGACTCGACAGTAGTTTCGCGGGATCTGCCTGACTGAACAGTAAACATCCGGACAAGGGCGATTCCAGCGCTTCCCGGACGAATTTCCAGCCCAAAACAGCGGCGCCCCGCCGGACCGATCCGACGGGGCGCCGTGCATTCCCACTTATTCCGCCATCAGGGGGCGCCGATCACGTCCTCCGCATACGCGTCCGTGGGCAGGCAGGAACAGACAAGGTTCCGGTCGCCATAGGCGCTTTCCACACGGGCCACCGACGGCCAGAACTTCCGCTCCCGCGTGAAGCTCGTCGGGAACGCCGCCAGCTCGCGACCATACTTGTGATTCCAGCTGTCGCTGACCACCGCCCGCATGGTGTGTGGCGCATGCTTCAGCGGATTGTCGTCGCGATCGAGCGTGCCCGCCTCGATGGCGCGAATCTCCTCGCGGATCGCGATGAGCGCGTCGCAGAAGCGATCGAGCTCCGCCCTGGGCTCGCTCTCCGTGGGCTCGATCATCAGCGT
>JBDTYL010000135.1:0-4591 GCA_040005695.1 bacterium
GCGCGGCAACGCTCGCCGTCACCTCGATCACGCTGTCCAGCCCAAAGCCCACGAGGGCAACGCTCCCCGCGAGAACGCCCGCGATGATGGCGGCGACGGCCTCTGCGACGTTGTAGACGAGGGTGAGATAGTTGAGCGTGAGTCCGCGCCGCACGAGAGCCGCTCGCTCGCCCGTGGGGATACCGATTGTGGCACCGTTGCTGTCCATTACACGCCTCCGGATACCAATCATCGTGCGACAGCGACGGAGCCGGGCGCAACACGGTCGTCTACATGGGCTCGATCAAAGGTAGACGATGGGAGACGAACAACGGACCCCGCGCGCGCTGACAACAATCGCTTCCCTGCCCGCCCAGCTCGTGTGCCCTGGTGCGGTCCGTGCCCCGAAGGGTGTCCGCCGAGGCTTACCTGGGTGCCGCCGTCGGAAGCGGACGTCGAGCCGCGGCCTGCGCACCTCGCGCGATATCCTGCGCACGCCTTGACGCGGCCCGCATCGGCGCCGGCCCGTCAATCGTCCGCCACATCAGATAGGCGAAGGTGTAGGCGCCCAGCGCGGAGAGTCCGCCGCCCGTCGCGACCAGGGGCGTGCCCCATGGCGCGGCATTGGCCACGCCGACGAAGCCCGCCACCATGAGGAGGAGACCGACGTTCGACGCCCACCAATGCCACTTCGCCCCGCGCCGACTGTGCAGCGGATAGCCCGTGAATCGTGGAATCACGTGATACGCCACGCCGAAGATCATCATCGCGACGAAACCCAGCAGGACGATGTGCATGTGCGCCACGTGATAGAGCGTCCACAACGGATGGATGCCCATGGCGACGCCGATCGTCACCCCGGCCACCAGCCATGCGAGACTCGCCTTGAGGAAGGCCTTGACGAACCAGTCCATCAGGGGCTCCCCGGACGTGGCGTGATCGTCGCGAGCAGGAGGAACTCGTCGTGCGCGGCGCGCATCGAGTGAGTCTCATGCGGCGCGTAGGCAATGACGTCGCCCGCCGTGCAGTTCCGCTCGCATGGGCTGCCGTTGTCCATTCCGACCACGATGCCACTTCCCGAGAGCACGGTAAGCAACACCGTCGACGCATTCCCATGGGGAGGGACGACCTGGCCCGGCGCGAGCCGAAACACGATGACGCGCACGGCGGGAGTGTCGAGCAGCGTCGCTGACGCGGGCTTTTCCGGGTTGAAGGACACCGCGTTACGTGCGGCCTCGATGGCCTGGAACAGATTCATGTGACGGTCCCGGCGACGCTGCCGTTGGCGTCGCGAATCGCAGCATCGAGGGCCGCCAGAAGTGTCGCCAGCGGCACGTGCGCATGGACGGTGGCATCGGCAAGCGTCACGGCACCGCCGCAGCACGTGTCAATGCCGAAGGCGTTGAAGACGCTGATGGCGATCGGGGCATCGGCAATGATCTCGTCCACGGTCGACGTGGATGACACAGGTATGTTTCGCATGGTCATCTGAGAATCGGCGAAGGCGGTGCGCAGCTCTGTCGGGAACATGCCTGAAGCCCGGTCGGGAATTTCGCCGGGTGGGCACGGTACACGCCGACGGCAACATTCCTGACCGGTTGCGAGGCGCAGACCGGAAACGCGAACGGCGCCCAGCTGTGTGGCCGGACGCCGTCCCGTTGTGCGATGGTCAGGCCTTGGCGGCCTTGCCTGTGAAGAGGTCCAGTGTGAAGGCCGTGTTCCCGATCATCATCGGGACATACCGCGTCCCGTTGAAGGTGATCGTGACGATGCGGGACACCGTGAAGGTGCGCGTCGTCCCGTTGGCGATCACGCTCCCGGATCCGGCTACTTGCCGCGTGATGGTGCCGCTCTGCGGCCAGGGATTCGCGCTCCGCGGAAGTTTCACGACCACGTTCACGATGGTCGTCGCATCCTGCGCGTGATAGGCGCGCACGCGTGCGCTGTCGCTGGAGTAGCCGGCGTCCGTGCGCGTGCCGCTGCCGTTCCAGGTCCGCGTCGTCTCGTGGCCGAGCAGGCCGGTGACCGTCATGGTGCGCTGGCGCGAAAGCGTATCGGCGCCGTTGGTCGTCGTGCGCACGCCGCTCACGCCGAGCTGGAAGTTGGCCGAGGCCGTCGTGGTGTCGTTGTACCTGGACATCACGCCGCCATTCGCATCCGTGAACGCGGCACTGCGGCTGAGCGTGAGGCCGTTCTTGACCACGTCCGGACAGGTGAAGCGGCCGGTCGCAGCGGAGAAGGTGCAGTTGCCCGAGAAGCCCCAGAATGCGAAACGCGCGGAGTCGCTACCGGCGGCGCTGCTGGAGAAGGACGGCGCGCCGGCGCTCAGGATGTCGTACGACGACGTGCCGCCGAGCGTCGTCCCATCCATCGACGCCTCCGCCGCCATCATGATGTCCACGTCCTCGGCGCTCGCATCGGCCGAGGAGACGGAGACGGCGGCGAGGGTGTCGCCCGCGCTGAGCGCGAGCGTCGTGGGCGTGGAGAGGTCCGAGGCGCTGCACGCCCCGAGCAGCAGGGAGGACGCGATGCCGGCGCCGATCAGGATTCGCTTCATGGTACCCTCGACGGTCAAGGTGCAGTTGTATTGCGCCACGGGCGACTCGCCCGCAGCGGGGACGCAGCGCGATGTGCTCGCGTCACGGGTGACAGACGCCGCGGGTCATCGGACGTTAGGTGATCTGCATCACACATCACCAAATGTTCCCACCAAGCCGTCTGCGGGGCGCACAGGACCGCACGGACCATCAGCAACATTGATTGTTGCTTGCGAGGCCACTTGCGGACACGTCCCCACCAAAGGAAAGGCCGAGCCAGGTCTGGCTCGGCCGTTTCCTCTCCGCTTATCGCGCCGTACTAGTGCCCGCGCTGATCGTCCTTGTCGTCGTGACCGTTGCGGTCGTCATCACGGAATGCCCGGAACGAGCGCTTGATGTTGCTGGCCACCACATTCGCGTTCGCGCCACCGGCGTTGGCCGTGGCGGGATCAATCAGCGCACCCGACGCCGAGCGAAACCATGTCGAGATGTCGACATTCACCGTGAGGTTGACCGGCGACGCACCCACAACCATCGGCGGCGAGAACTCGGTCTCGAGCTTCGCTTCCGGCGACCCGGTATACACGAAGCTCGTGCCGTTGTACGTGCCTTCCACGCGCACGCTTACGCCGGCGAGCGTCGGGTTCGCCGTGAGGAACGCCGCCGAGCCGTGCCCGTTATTGGCCCGCACCGGGCGGATCTTCGCCTCGAGGGCCGAGTAGGTGCCGGCCGGAATCATCACGTTCAGTGTGCTGACCACCGCACTCGTGACCGGCACATCGACCACGCTCGGCGCGAGCTCCAGTGACTCACAGTCCGAGTGCTCGCCATCGTTGGCGCCGTGCGCCTCGTCTGCGTCGTCACCGGCGTCCGCCTCGCTTGCGCACGTCGCGCCGCTCAGCTGCAACTCGGCGCGCGCGACGACGACCTGGGCCTTGGTGATGACGAGGGTGTTGGCTCCCTCCGTCGTCGTCACGTCGAACTGCGGCGACACCGGCGACAACGACGCCGACGCCGACGCGCCAGAACTCGGCGCCGTCGCGAACGAAAGCGACATCGGCACGGATGCGCCGGGCTTGATGCTGTCGGCGCACGCGGCCATGCTCGCTGCCGCGCCAAGAAGGCAAAGGAATCGGATTGTCGACATCGGAGTGCTCCTGTGAAATGGAATCGTCCGCCTCTGCGGACACTCCGATAGCTAGCACGGGTGGCGACATCCGGGATGGTCGTGGATCACAATCTCGAATCGCTTCGCAGCATGGGCTTGAATTGCCATGTGACCCTCGGCACGCGTCACTTGTGTTTGACATCGCCTGGGATCTGTATCCGGACTCTTCCAGCAACGGCTCGGCCGCTATCGCATTCCATATACGACCACCTGGTTGACAAACGTCGGCAGGTACACGTGTCCATTCGCGATCGTGGGCGCCGAGAACTTCGCGTACGCACCCCCTCCATCGCGAAGCAGGTCCTGCCGATTGTTCCACAACTCCCGGGTGATGTCCCGGGCATCGAGCGCCCGCAGGATGCCGGGCATCACGCCATGCTCGGCATCACCGCTGAATGCATAGGATGCCCACACAATGCCGGTCCCGTCGAGGGAACCGTTGGACGAGACCGACAACATGGCGCCACTATGCCCCGCGGGGCCGCCAGTTCCGGTGGACACGACCACGCCACTCAGATCCAGCATGTTGCCCGCGCGGTCGAACGGAATGGCGCGCAATGGCTCGTTCTCCGGCCAGACGTAGACGAACTCCGACGCGCTCCCCCTGTAGTAGGCCGGCTGACAGTGCATCTCGGAGTGGGTGCTCAAGGGGACCACTTGCTGCACCTGGTTCGCGCCCGACGTGTAGCCGCCCATGTCATCCTTGTTCAACAGATACAACTTCCCGTCCTTGTCGCCGGTCAGGAAATAGCTGGAGTTCGGAATCAGGAGCGAACCCATCCCGCCATAGTCCAGGTCATTGTAGCTGAGAAAGCTGAAGTTGTAGGGCGTGAAGTAGCTGGCGACGCGCAGGGTCGAGCCGGACGGCGCGAGCTTCAGTGCGCTTTCCGCGCGATTCCGGAGGCTC